>JAXIHJ010000131.1:0-21197 GCA_034189755.1 Planctomycetota bacterium | reverse complement strand
TGCGGATCACCGCCACCGGTCATCGCTTCGTTCATCGAAACCTGGTACAGCTTGCTGTAGGCGGCGCGTTGTTTGGCATCGGTAGGCCAATCAAAGCCAACCGCGCCGGCGGCCGGGCCGTGCACGCCGTCTACGTTGCCGGCTACGATCGTGCCGATGACCAAAAAGCCTACGTCCGCCTCGGAGTAAAAGTTCACGATACCGTTACGGCATTTGCCAAGCGCTTTGGTCAGGTCGTACCCCTTGGAGATGCTGGCCGACAGCAGCACCAGGCCGTCGACCTTTCGGCCGGGCGGCAGAGCTTCGGCGGAAAAGACCGCCACACCACCGCCGCCGCTATGGCCGACGAGGTACACCGGTCGGCCCGGATGGCTGTCCTGGTAGGCCGTGATCATCTTGGCAATCTGGCCCCCCGCCAGGCGGTTGCCGATGACGTCCATCTGGTTCAGCAGCATACCCACACCGGGGATAGGCCGGCCCCATAGATGGATCGGTAACGCTCGATATATACCGGCGGCTACCAACCCGCGACGGATGTCGTGGTTCATGTGGCTTTCGCCCTCGATGCCGGGCAGTATAATTACCAGACCCTGGTCCAGACGGGCTTCCGTGGTGAATTCCACGTTGCCGCTGGCAGTACAGCCGGCTGTTGTCCACAGCACTGCCAACGAAAGTAGTCCCAGGATGCCTAAACCCAAGTGTCGCATGTGTTTCTCCCACCTGTCGGTGTCAGCCAAACCGCCTCAACTTATATCCTATGGCAGGGACGTTCGGCCCGAAAACTCTTTGTTCGCGTGCATTCTACCGTGGTGTTCCGTTAAGCCGCAACCCAGAACTTCCCGCATGGCTGGATATTCCCCGGCCCGGCGTGAATTAACGCTTCCGTAACCGGGATCGGCCTCACGCTATAACCCTGCAAGGGCAGGGATGTTTTTTGTCGAAATAGTTGAAATATTTTTGCCTCGGTGCCGAAAATGACAGTGTATACTTCTTGGCGAATCGTAGGTCCCATGGTAGTGAGGTGCGCAATGTCGCGGGATGATGAAACGCTGGAACCACATGAGGAAGAAGGGGAAGAATACACGGATTTCGTACCGGCTGTGTTCGCCCGCGCCATAGCAGAGGCAGAGCTTTACCGGGAACTTCTGAACGATCACGACATTCCAGCACTGATCGGCACGGACGAAGAGCTTGACGAGGAGGACTTGGCCTCCAAGCAGGCTCGAAGCAGGGAAATGACCCACGGCGTGCCGGTGCTTGTGCCGGAAGCCCTGCTGGATGAGGCTAGTGAGATCATTGCCGATCGCGAAGACCTGGACGAGTTTGGGACCGAAGGGAACGAAGAAGATGAAGAGGACGAAGACGAAGGCTTCGGCCTCGATGGGCAACTCGATGAAGGCCTGGACAGCGCCTTAGACCTCGAAGACGAGGATGACTCGGACGATCAGTGGGATGACGAAGACGAGGAAGATCTGTGAGGTATTCTCGGCCGGGATTTCGGCCGGACATTTTACAGAGGTTGGTTTTGTCAAAGGCACTTGACTCTGCGCTACGAATCGGCCGATGAAATAGGGGTAAGGCCGTCCGTATCCGGGTCGGGAGACTCAACATGGCTGAGGCAACAGATAAAGATATCGGGAAGCAGGACGGCGAGGAACGCCGCGGCGAAAGCCGGCGCAAGAAAACTCGCCGCAGCGTTGTAAACAGGCGTAGCGGACTGAAACGGCGTGTTCTGAAGAAGGAGCCTCCTTCCGGCACGGAACGCCGCAGCGGCAAGAAACGTCGCAGCGACAAGGAGCGCCGCAGCGCATTGGATCGGCGCCGAGGTCCAGGGCGGCGGCGAAGCGACGCGCGACGCGCAGCCGAAGAAGGCGAAATGACCGGCGATCAGTTCGAATTCATTCAGGCCGTCAATGAATACAAAAAGGTGAACCAGCGTCCATTCCCCACCTGGACAGAGGTGCTGGATGTTATTAGGGCCCTGGGCTACAGGCAGGTGGCCAAACGTCAGGACATCGAGTAGAATACACCGGGGACGATAAGTGGAGCACGAGCTGTGCTGAGTGTGGAACAATTCGGTGGCTCGGCTGGGATTGCCACGATGGTGGTGCCGGTGGCGGTCTATTTTCTGATTCTCGGGCTGTTGAACAGCCGGCGGCACCCGCAGCTTCTGACGAGCCGGCGGGATTTCGCGATGCTGCTGGCTGCGCTGAGTCCGCTGTTTGTCCTGCCCGCGGTTGGTCATTCCCCGACAACGCTGCTGGCGGTAGCTGCGACCCTGGCCGGCGCGATTGTACTGCTGGCGCCACGGGGCAAGAGCTGGGTTATATATAACATGCCGCCCGCCCAGGCCCGAAACTGCATCGCCCGCTCACTTAGGGCGATCGGCTTGCAGCCTAAGTCCCGTCCGGACGGCTTCGATATCGAGCACGACAGCGCATTCGTCCGAATCAGTGGTTTCTGGCTGGTTCGCAACGTTTCTGTGCGGCTGGTAGGCGGCAGCGAGGAATTGGCCGGGCGCTTCCAGGCCTCGCTTGCCAAGACACTGTCGCAGGTGCGTGCAGAGACCACCCCCATGGCCGTTTCGTTGCTGCTGGTGGCCACGGCAATGATGGTCGCACCGCTGGCGCTGATGGCACACCGCGTCCCGGAGATCGTCCGCCTCCTGACCGATCTGCTGTATTACTAGCAACTGCGCCGATGGTATACCCCTGAGCCTTTATTCTGGCCGAGAAATCCCCCTTGAACAATTCGGCAGGCTTGGTAAACTGGCAGGTTTGACAAATTCCACTTGCGTTGAGGCAGCATTATGAAAGCAGGAATACATCCGGAATACAGCGAGATTACCGTAACGTGCGCCTGTGGCAACACGTTCCAAACCCGCTCGGCAGTGGGCAGAAACCTACAGGTGGACATCTGCAGCGCCTGCCACCCGTTCTTTACGGGAAAACAGAAGTACGTAGATACTGCCGGCCGGGTGGAGAAGTTCCAGCGCAAATACGGCGGCGACTATTTCAAGAAGCCCGCCAGCGGCGCCAAAAAATAGCCCCTTCGACCGCCAAGACGCCGACACGCCACGCAGAAGGAATGTCGGCGTTTTTGTATGGCATGGCGCTGTGAGCCGCTTTACCGATCCCGCTGTAAATGTTTGTGAGAAGCCATGACCGCTTCGGAAAAAGCATTAATCAACAGGCTGGAAGAACTCGACCGCCGCTACGTTGAGGTTGTTGAGCAGTTGAATGATCCAACCGTTGCGAGCGATCCGGTGAAGGTTGTTTCGCTGTCTAGGGAGCACGCCCGGCTGGCCAAGATCGTCGAGCCGTACCGCGCCTACAAGAAAATTGAAGCCGATCGCAACGATGCGCAGGCGGTTCTTGACGAGGCGGAGGCTGACGAGGAGCTTAAAGCGCTGGCTGCGGCGGAGATCAAATCCCTGCAAAGCAAAGCTCCCGAGGCCCTGGAGCAAATCAAAGGCCTGCTGGTCATGTCGGACGACGAGCAGATCGATTCGATCATGCTGGAGATTCGCGCCGGCACGGGCGGGGATGAAGCGGCCCTGTTCGCGGCCGACTTACTGAACATGTACAGTCACCATGCTGAAACCCGCAACTGGAGCTTTGAGGTCCTGAACGCCGCCGCTACGGAGCTGGGCGGGTTCCGCGAGGTCATCGTCAACGTCAAAGGCGAAGGCGTCTGGGGCCGGCTGGGCTACGAAGCCGGCGGGCACCGCGTTCAGCGAGTGCCCAAAACCGAAGCCGCCGGGCGCATCCATACGTCCGCAGCCACTGTTGCCGTCCTGCCCGAGCCGAAAAACATCGACGTGCAGATCGATTGGGAAAAGGATGTCGCCGAGCACACCAGTCGCGCCGGCGGGCCTGGCGGACAAAGCGTTAACAAAGTCGAGTCGGCCGTCAAACTCGAGCATCTGCCCACCGGAATCACCGTCTCGATGCGCGATGAGAAATCGCAGCACAAGAACCGCGCCAAGGCCCGACGTATTCTCGCCGCTCGCATTTTCGAACATCACCGCAGCCAGCAGACGGCCGCCGAGGCCGCCGCGAGAAAGTCCATGATCGGCTCCGGCGACCGGTCCCAGCGCATCCGCACATATAATTTCCCACAAAACCGCTGTACCGATCATCGCCTCAAAGTCGAAGGCCAAGAAGGCTCTAACTTCAACCTTCAGCGTATCATCTCCGGTGACATGGACGAGCTTATCGATGCGCTCGTCGCCCGCGACAGGGCACAGCGCCTTGCGGATCTGTCGATGTGAGTCTTGCCCCGCCTGGTGAGCGCCCGTCTGCTGCGACTGTAAGGTCGGTCTACTGAACGATTTCCAGAAGCCGTTCGGTCAGGTGAACGTGTCGCTGCTTGTCCAGGCTTAGTTGCCGAAGCTGCTCGCATAGCGCCGAGTCGTTCTGCACGGCCGCCAGGTCGGTGTAGGCTCTGGCCGCCTGCTGCTGCCTGGCAAGCAGCAGCTGAAAGCGGTCGGCCAGCAATGCTTGCTCAAGCATGGGATACCTCCCCGGACATCCTCTTGTTGAGGCGAACCAAGGTGTCGTGGTGCAATTCGGTGTCGGACCTCATGGCCTCGAGGATCGTATACAACTCGGCGCGCTGCTCGGCGTCGAAGAACTCCGTGTGGGCGAGGTCGTCAGCCGTTTCCCGCAAGCTCTCGGCCAACTGCTCTTCCAGACGGATCACGGCAGAAAAGTCAGGAACGTAAACACCCTCATCGCCAGTCATGTCCGCCTCTCCGTTGCGCATCGGCTGAAAAAATAACCCGCTGCCACAGACTCTATTTTGCACTAAAATAGGCCGTAGTACAAGGTTCAAACCAGCCAATTTTTCCGCCGGCGGAGTGCCTTAAGGAATCGCTTCAGGTGCCGCTTTGACTGCCCGGGACTGGATTTGAACCAGCATGGACCGAAAGGTCCACCAGGCCCTCAACCTGGCGCGTCTGCCAATTCCGCCACCCGGGCAAACATCAAAACCTCACAATAGACCCACGATGCACACGTGTCAAGCATACCGACAGTGGTGAGACGGCGACAATAACGCGCGGCAGCATATGTTGCGAATGAGGGCATTGCAAGCAAGGAGCGTCAAGGGTAAGGTGGTAATTGGCAGAACCCCGCTTGATAAAGCGGGTGGGCTTGGGTGGTGTAACCATGCAGCGTGTACGTGTGAAAATAGAGGGGCTTCGCGAGCCTTCCGACGCCGTGCGGATAGCACAGATGGGCGCCGATGCGATCGGGCTGGTTTTTGCACAGTCGCCCCGCTGGGTCTCGCCGGATCAGGCAAGGGCCGTCGTGGACTGTCTGCCGCCCTGGGTTGCTGCGGTGGGCGTGTTTGTCGACGATGAAGCGGAGACGATTAACCGGGTCGTCCGCCGGACGGGCATCGGCTACGCACAGCTTCACGGCGACGAGCCTCCGGAGATTGTCGGCCAAATCGCCGTACCGTGCATCAAGGCCTTTCGCGTACGGGACGAAGGCTGGCTGGCCGAGGTCCGTGGCTGGCTGGATGCATGCCGCTGCCGCGCGAACCTGGCGGCTGTCTTGCTGGACGCCTGTGCCCCCGGCGCCCGCGGCGGGACGGGACAGTGTTTCAACTGGGACCTCGTCGCCGGCGCGAGGCAAGCCGGCGCGACAGCAGGAATCGATCCGATTATCCTCGCAGGTGGGCTGGATGCCGCCAACGTCTGCCGAGCCATTGAGCTAGTCAGGCCCTGGGCGGTGGACGTCGCCTCCGGCGTCGAAAAGGCGCCCGGTGTCAAAGACCTCCGAAAGGTGGCAGATTTTATCCGCGCAACACGCGAAGGAAACGAACTCAAAAGCGAGTTCTGGCTGTGAAGGGCCAGTTAGACACTGGGGGCATGGCAAATCCGATTTGAAATCGCAAGCCCTCACTGTAACAATAAAGAGACAATTGCCGGAGAAATTTTGCCTTGCGTTAAAACTACACGGAAGAGGTCTATTGGAACCATGACGGTACAAACGAAAAAGATTACAGAAGCGGATTACAAGGTCAAAGACATCGCACTGGCCGAATTCGGTCGGAAGGAAATAGCCATCGCCGAGCACGAGATGCCCGGATTGATGGCGACACGCGAGAAATACGCCAAGGACAAGCCGCTCGCCGGCGCCAGGATTATGGGCAGCCTGCACATGACAATCCAGACGGCCGTGCTTATCGAGACGCTTGTCGAGCTGGGTGCTGAGGTTCGCTGGGCGTCGTGCAACATCTTTTCCACGCAGGACCACGCCGCCGCAGCTATCGCCGCCGCCGGTGTGCCGGTCTTTGCGTATAAAGGCGAAAGCCTGCAAGAGTACTGGCAGTACACCAAGCGGGCCATCTCCTTTCCCGACGGCCGAGGCCCGCACATGATCGTCGATGACGGCGGCGATGCGACGCTGCTGGTTCATCGCGGTTACTATGCCGAAGACGATCCCACCATGCTCGACGAGCCGACCGACAACAAGGAACTGAAGCTCATCAACGATCTGCTCAAACGGACGCAGGCCGAAGCCCCGAAGTTCTGGCACAAAATCGCCGCCGAGTGGAAAGGCGTCTCTGAGGAGACCACCACCGGCGTCAACCGGCTGTACCAGATGCACAAGCGCGACGAACTGCTCGTCCCGGCGATCAACGTCAATGACTCGGTTACCAAGAGTAAGTTTGACAACATTTACGGCTGCCGGGAGTCGCTGGTGGACGGAATCAAGCGGGCCACCGATGTGATGGTGGCTGGCAAGATAGCCCTGGTATGCGGCTACGGCGATGTGGGCAAAGGTTCGGCCGAGACACTTAGGAACCACCGTGCACAGGTCTGGATCGCCGAAATCGACCCGATCTGCGCCCTCCAAGCTGCGATGGCCGGATACAAAGTCGCCACTGTCGAAGACGCGCTGCCGTATGCAGACATCTACGTCACTGCCACCGGCAACTGCGACGTAATTACGGCTGAACACACATCGAAGATGAAAGACCAGGCCATCATCTGCAACATCGGACACTTCGACAATGAAATTCAGGTGGATCGCCTCAACGAATTTCCGGGAGTCAGAAAGACCAACATCAAGCCGCAAGTAGACATGTATACCTTCCCGGACGGCCATTCCGTCTTCCTGCTTGCCGAGGGCCGACTGGTTAACCTCGGCTGCGCGATGGGGCACCCAAGTTTCGTGATGAGCAACTCGTTCACCAACCAAACGCTGGCACAGATCGACCTGTGGAGGGATACCAGGCCCGTCGGTGTTTACACGCTCAGCAAAAAGCTGGACGAAGAAGTAGCCCGCCTACACCTTGGGAAGCTTGGCGTAAAGCTGACAAAAATGACACAGCAGCAGTCCGATTACATCGGCGTGCCCATTGACGGGCCTTTCAAGCCGGAGCACTATCGGTACTGAGAACCGGCAACCGAAGACTGTTTACTGGAACGGCGGTTTAATTCGGGGGGTCAATCGTTCCGCCGGATGGTAGTTGCCGTGGACGAGGCGATCATTTCCGCCAGGGCCACGTCGGTATCGAGGAAGGGCTGTTCACCTTTTCGGTAAAGTGCAACCAGTCCGATCATCTCGCCCGGTGCGGGTATCAGCGGGACGGCCAGTATGCTCACGCCTACCAGATATCGACGGATGGAATTTTCAAACGCGTCAGCCTCCTCGCCGGCGTCGATCAACATGCATTGCGGATTGGCCAGAACCGCATCGACAACCGGCTGTGCAATCTGGCTGCAGAAGTTCGGACCGTCCGGAACCGGCACCCCGAATCGCCCGGTAATTTGCAGGTCGGCGTTGGAGTCGCAGACCATTGCGACGCCGAACACCGGCCCGGAACGCCGGACGAACAGGCGAAACAGCGTTCGAAACACGTCGTCATCGTTCTTGGTGGTCAGCAGATCGCGCTGGTAGTCGATGACGACCTTGTATGCCCCGATTTGGCCGCTGAGGTTGCGGTAGGCATCCGAGAGGGCGGCGCAGGTGGTTTCAAGCTTGTACTGGGCGTCCTTGCGCTGGTGGTTAATGCGCTTGGCTAGGCGCCGCAGACGAATTGTTCGCCGGCGAAGATGGTCCGACTCGGACCGCCGGTCCAACTCCTGGTGGATTGTCGCGCGCAGACGGTCCAGGTCGAGCGGCTTGGTCATAAGTTCCACAGGGTGCCGGCGGGAAGCTTCGGTCAGGACGGCCGGGTCGCCGTAGCCGGTTATCACCACCGCCGGTAGGTCGCCGGCAAATGAGCGAAGCCGGTCGATAACCTCCAGCCCGGAGCAGTCTCCCAGGTGAACGTCGGTTACAAGCAGGTCCGGCTGCTGGGCAGAGGCCAGGTCGATAGCCTCTTGGCCGCTGCCGGCGACGCTGACCTGCAACTGCGGAGAGCTTAGCGTGTCGCTCAGCAGTTCGCGCAGTTCCGGCTCGTCATCCACGACCAACACGCGTGCGGCTTGACTAATGGGCATTTGCATCCTCCGGGTTTGTGGGTTCGGCCTTGGCGGCAGGCAACTGAATATGCACGGTGGTGCCCTCATCCGTCCGGGAGTCGATCCAGATTCGCCCACCGTTGGTCTCGACGGTTCTCTTGGCCTTCGACAGGCCCAAACCACGGCGACGCCCAGCCTCCTGGGCTGAGAAAAACGGCGTAAACGCATTGTCGCGCGTGTGCGAATCCATGCCGGGACCTCCGTCCTGGACCGACAAAAGCACCGTCCGGCCGACCTCGTCGGACCGGGCCGAGAGGCAAATCTGCGGCTCAGACGTCGCAGCCGTGGCGGCGTTGTTCATTAACTCCAGCAAGACCGCCTGAATTTGTGCGGCGTCGACCAACACAGACGGCAATCGCTTTCCTACCTTTATATCGACACGCACAGCCGCGGCTTTAGGATGGCTGGAAACGGAAAACTCCTCCGCTACGCGCTTCAGCAGTTCTCTGACGTTCAGGGCGGCGGCCTTCGGCTCAGGCGGATGGGCAAACGACATTAGTTCGGAGACGATATCGCTGACCTGCTGGGCCTGATCAGCAATCTGTTGCCAGGTCTTGCGATCTTGGTCGGTAGAGGCCTTTTCCCGCATGAGCTGTGCCCGCCCGGAGATCAATGCCAAGGGATTGTTCAGTTCATGTGCCGCCCCGGCGGCCATCTCTCCGACGGCTGAGATGGCTTTGGCTTCGGTGAGGGCCTTCTGTGTTTTGGCCAGTACCTCAGTAGCACCGGCCAACTGCTCGCTAAGCTGTACGGCCCGGCTGCGGCCCTGCGCAAACCCAAGCGTCATCGCTACGGCTCCGGCAGCCAGAGACTCAATTACCCGTTCGGCGTTGGAGTGTTCGGGTCGTGGGTAGATTGCGCCGCCAATCCATCGTTTGTTGCAGATCAGCGGTTGGTGCATACAGGAAGCCGGTTCCAGCCAGTCGGCGAGATCTTCCGGATGAGCCAGGACAGATGCGATGGCTTCAGCAGCCGGCCCCGCCTGGGCCGACCGGCTTGGATCGAACTGCGCCGAGACCGGAAACGTCCGCCACAGAGACTCGGCGTCGCCGTGTTGGCAGATAGCTAACAGCTTGTTATTTTCCCGGTCAATCGAATACGCCACCACCGGCGATGCCGCTGAAGGCTGCACACCGCAGGCCGCAGCCACCGTGTTGGCAATGCGGAGCAGCACTTCCGAGACGGTCGCCTCCGGTGTCAGAGCTGTGGTGAAATCGATGAGGTGCTGAAGGGCCTGCGCATGGCCGGCGAGTATTTCAGCCCGAAGGCAAAGCTGTTCATTCAGCCTGCCCAATTCGGCATTGGCGTCAGCCAGCGCATCGGCATCAGGCGAACCGTTGTCGATTTGTTCCAGGCCAAGCCGCCTGCAATGCTGTTCGAGTCTCGCCGGGAGGTTCTCGGCGATTTTCGTCAGGGCCTTGGCATCCAGACCGATCTGGCCCGCCAGTTGCTTGACGCTTTGGCCGGAACCGCCATCGGTGGAAAGTCCCAACCGCTGCTGACGGGCGATCATATCAGCCAGCCCTATCACGCTGATCAGCGGCCTGTCGGCCAGAGACGGCGGAATCGCCTCAATGGGCTGATGGTGCAACCAAATGACCTGCTGGATAGTTTCAGGCAGGCGCCACAGCTCGGCCAGCCGCCGGCCAGCCACCGCGTGGTCCAGGCCGATGACCTGCCGCTCGTAGTCGGCAAAGTCGCCGTGGTGCATTTTGGCGGCCTGCAATGCCCTGCGGTATGTCTTGGGCATACAATGCCGGAGGACAAGCTTCCCCAAATCGTGCAGCAACCCGCAGGTGAACACTTCCGCCGGCTCGACGGGCAGCTTGAGTGCTTCGGTGATACTCTCAGCCGCCAGCGCCACAGCCAAGCAGTGTCTCCAGAAGCTTATCTCGTCCCATTCGTCGTTGCGTTCCGGCCGGCCAGCGGTCCTGGCAGCCAGCGCCGCCGACCGCACAACCTCAAAGCCCAGAAGCTGTGCCGCCTGGACAGCCGTGCGCGCACCGCCCGGCCGGATGCGATTGGCCATCGACAGAAGCTTCGCCGTCAGGGCAGGGTCCGAGCCAATCAACAGGAGAAAGTGCTCCTCGGTGGAGCCGGGATCGGACTGTCCGGCCTTGGACGCGACAATCAGTTTCCGCAAACTAGCGGCAACGGCCGGTAGCATCGGCAGCCCATCAAGCTCGCGAAGTATCAGATCAAGCCGGCCGGCAGTCAGCTTTTCGCGCAGCGTGCCACGTTGTTTGACTCTTTCGCCCACGATAATGACAAGTACGTCGGCGCCCTCAAGCTTTGACCAGTTCAACGATTCGAGCCACTACGTTTTCGATGTTGAACGGCTTCTTGATGAACTCGTCCGCCCCTGCCTCCATGAGTTGGTCGATCTCCGATGGATTTACCACGCCGGAGATGATCAAAATCTTGATACGAGACAGGTCCGGGTTATCCCGTATTGTCCTGCACACGATGTTACCATTGATATCAGGCAGCATGTAATCCAGCACGACGGCATCCGGGTGGAACTGTTGGGTCAGGACCCCGGCGTCGTAGCCGGTTTGCGCTGTTGCAACCTCGAATCGTCCGTCACCTTGCAGCACGTCCACAAACAACTCGACAATCTCCGGGTCGTCGTCCACCACCAGAACGCGAATGCTGTCGCTGTCAAGCGAATCCATTGGAATGTTGTTTTCCTTCAGAAACTTGATCAGCGATGCCCGTGGGATGCGGCGAAACTTGCTGCCTGGCACGCGAAAGCCCTGAAGCTGACCGTTGTCGAAACAGCGAATAATCGTCTGCTGCGAAAGCTTGCAGACCTCCGCCGCTTGACCTGTGGTGTAAACCGCCTTGTGTCGCACGGTTGGTTCTCCTAAATACGTCCGCTATATGCCGTCTGAGAGCCAAGCTCCATCTGGAACCCGGTGTTCCAATTGCGACGCTCTAGCCTCTTTCAGAATCGTCCATAACAGCCAGAGACTTAATTTGCCCAGACGTTACATTTTCTCAAGTCTATGTATTTTAACGCGCAGTCAGGGGGTAAGGCTACCTCAAAATGGGCGTCCGCGCAAAAAAACGGGCACGGATCCATCCGTGCCCGAGGGCAACCCGGTTTAGGCAAACCGGTTTTTACGTACCACCGAACAGCTCTTCCGTGAGCCTGGCCACGGCAATATCAAGCCGCTCAGGCGTTTCGTAGACCCCGGCGGCTATTTCAGCCTTGATGGTTTCGACGAGTTGCACACGAACGTCAGGAATCTCCGCTACTTTGGCTGCCAATTTGGCTGCGGCGGAAATTTCGACGACGTCGGAAATCCCGGAAGCCTCATTCGGCGCACTGCTGGGAAGCATTGGATTTGCAGCTTCGACAGCATTTGGCGCCATTGCAGGTTGAATACCATGTAAGTCAGTCATTTTGCTAAGCTCTCTCTAAAGCCCAAACCGCTCGCATCCTATTGCAGGCGGTACTATAACCGCACGCTTTTCCACGGTATCGACTTATTGAACCACAAGCCTTTAGAGAATGTGATAATTCGGGTTTTCGGTAACCGACCTAACTAAAAACTGTTAGGGACAGGCACGCATCAAGCTCAGAAAAATATCGGATTCCGTGTCCTTTTTTATAGACGAGCATATTCTCTATGGTTTTTGTCTTGCCTATTTTACCACCTCGCTTTTGATGTGGTTTCAGGTATGTTACGTCTTGGCGAGCCGGTCGAGCGCGGTGAGGTGAACAGCCAGGACGGTAACGTCTGCTGGCGTCAGGCCGCTGATGCGCGAGGCCTGGCCGAGGCTGCGCGGGCGGATATGCTGGAGCTTTTCGCGGGCTTCATGTCGCAGGTGTGTGATGGTGGTGTAGTCGATCGCATCCGGGATGCGCCGGTTTTCCATTTTTCGCCTTTGGCGCAGGGCATCCTGCTCTTTGGCAAGATAGCCGGCGTATCGAGCGTCGATTGCAAGCGATTCTACGGCCTGGGGGCATAGACGATAGAGTTGAAGCAATTCTTCGCCTGCCTTACCGGCTGAGTGAATGACATGATCGACGGATGTTCCCGGCCGTTGGAGCTGTGCCCAAAGCGTTTTTCCGTCCGTGCGTATCCGTGGCAGGAGGGCCTTGGCCCGGTCGATGGTTTGATTTTTGGTTTTGAGTTTCTGTTGGCGTTCCTCGTCGGCCAAGCCGATCTGCTCGGCGATTGCGGTCAGGCGGCGGTCGGCGTTGTCGGCCCGCAGACTGAGGCGGTGTTCGGCCCGGCTGGTGAACATGCGGTACGGCTCGGAGACGCCTTTGGTGACGAGGTCGTCAATCATGACGCCGATATAGGCCTGGTCGCGCCGCAGGACAAGCGGCCGACGGCGTTGAAGTTGCATCGCTGCGTTGACGCCGGCGACGATGCCCTGTCCGGCGGCTTCCTCGTAGCCGGTCGTGCCGTTAATCTGCCCGGCCAGATACAGCCCGGTGACGAGCTTTGTCTCCAGCGTCGCCTTGAGTTGTGTGGGCGGGGCGTAATCGTATTCGATAGCGTAACCCCAGCGAAGGACCTGGGCGCTTTGCAGGCCCGGGATGTGATGGACGAGAACATCCTGTACGTCCACCGGCAGCGACGTGGGTATGCCGTTGGCGTAGACCCAGTTGGTCTGTCGGCCTTCCGGTTCGAGGAAGACCTGATGGCGGCGCTTTTCGGGGAACTTTACGACCTTCGCCTCGAATGAGGGGCAGTACCGCGGGCCGACAGATTGAATCTGCCCGCTGTACATCGGCGCCCGGTGGAGGTTGGCCCTGACAAGGTCGTGGATTTCCGGCGTGGTAGTGGTCAGCCAGCAGGGTTCCTGCCGCACGTCGAGCGTTTCGTTCATGAACGAAAAAGGCACCGGTATTTTATCGCCGTCCTGGCGGGTGCACTGGTCGTAGTCGATGGTTTCAGCCGCCAGGCGCGGACACGTGCCGGTCTTGAGCCGGCCCAGTTCGAAACCCAGCCGCCGGAGCGAATCACTCAGGTGAGCTGCCGACGGCTCGTCGTAGCGCCCGCCCGGCCAGGTCCGTTCGCCCAGGTGCATCAGGCCGTTGAGGAACGTACCGCTCGTAACAATCGCCGCGCGGCAAGACAATTGGAAATTGGAAATTGGAAATTGGGAATTGCCCGCTCGCTTGCGCTCGCGGCTAGTCGGTTCGGTTTCGATATCCACTGGGACGGCATGCACACCCACCACGCGGTTGTTTTCGGTGAGGATTCCCGTTGCCTCGCCTGCAATAATGGTGAGATTAGGCGTTTGGGCGAGTGTATCTTGCACCCATGCGGCGTAGGCGTGGCGGTCGACCTGGCAGCGAGGACCCCAGACGGCCGGGCCCTTGGAGCGGTTGAGCATGCGGAACTGTATGCCCGTCGCGTCGGCCGCCAGGCCCATCAGGCCTCCCAGCGCGTCGATCTCGCGGACGATCTGCCCCTTGCCGACGCCGCCGACAGCCGGGTTGCAGGACATCTGCGCGGTGGTATCCGGCCTCAGTGTTACCAGTGCGGTCTTCGCCCCCAGCTTGGCCGCCGCCAAGGCAGCCTCGACGCCGGCATGCCCGCCGCCTATGACGATAATGTCGAAGTCGTGGTGCACGTCGCTATTGTATCACAATCGGGTACTGGGTAAGCTGCCATCCGCCAAAACCAGTGCTGCATATGTGGCAATGATGCACGCTGGACCATTGGATACCAAACAGGTGGTTTGAGGCCATATGGTGAGTCTCAACTCAAAGCCCAGTGATTTTTGAAGGCGTACGACAGTGGGAAGTACGGGTTGGTAATACATACGCGGGAGTCAGGAACGTGGGCCCATTTCATCCAGCGCACTGTGCCTCTTGGCCAGAACAGGAAAACTACACGCATCCGATCTTGTCTGGCGTGAGGGTTTAGCCCACTGGGTTCCAGCTTCTCATGTTCGGGGCCTTTTTCCAGAGACACAGGCTCCCGTCGCGCCACCGTTGGAACCGTCGCATGGGGCGTCTCCGGGGGCGAGGCCGGCGCGGGGCGTTTTTCGAATAGAGCGCGGGAGGCGGTTCTGGCCCATTGATGCGATCGGGAACCTCCTTTCAATTCTCGATAAGGTTTTTTTATTCAACTGGCGCGTGGGCAGCCGGTCGATATCCAGTGCAATCGAGTTCCACGTCAGAGAATTCGCTACAAAGCACGAGCTTCGGGGGGTGACTTTCCGACTGAACCAGTACGCGCCGTTCGGAGAGTTGGCAAGGCTTTTCAGGAACGAAAGGATGAGTTGGGTGTTCCGTGTCTGTTTTGGCTTCCCGTATTTTCTTACGTACACCCTTTGGCCGTGGAGGCTCTTCGGGGGCGACTGTTTCGTGCCCTTTCGTAACTCCGTCCATCTTTTCTCCGACCACATTGCTATTGCGCTGCACGAAGCTGGGCATGCTCTGGACTTCTCGCGCCGGAGGTTCCTCGGGGCCTATATGCTTCTCCGGTTTATCCCCTTGGGCGTCCTATACCAAGAGTTCCTAGCGTCCAAGTACGCTTTGGGCTATTTGAAGGAACTTGGGGACAAGAAATTGCTCCGTGAGGCGTACAAGGTGCTGGTCCCTGCTTTCTTCACCTACATCTTGGGCACATTAGTTCCAACTACCCTGCAAACCATGCTCCTCTTGCCCATGCTCATATTGGGGCACCTTATCGGGCGGGTGTTAGCCTTCACTGTTGCTTAAAGCAGCAACTCCGCCGGACCTGAACCCACAGGGTGGTAAACCCACCATCCAGACAAACATCGCGTCTGTACGCAGGGGAATACGATGTTCCTATGCAAAAAGCGCATCGACGAACTGGTCGGGGTCGAAATGCTCGATGTCCTGGTATGTTTCGCCGATGCCGACGAACTTGACCGGCAGGTTAGTCTCGTCGCGAATAGCCACGACGATACCGCCCTTGGCCGTGCCGTCCAGTTTGGCCAGGAATATGCCGGTTACGTCGATGGCGGCTGTGAACGCCTTGGCCTGGTTGATGGCATTCTGTCCGGTCGTGGCGTCGAGCACCAGCAGCACCTCGTGCGGCGCGCCGGGGATTTTCCTGGCCACCACGTCGCGGATTTTTGTCAGTTCGCGCATGAGGTTGTCCTTGGTGTGAAGCCTGCCGGCCGTGTCTACCAGCAGCACGTCCGCGCCACGTGCGACAGCGGCGTCGCAGGCGTCGAAAACCACCGCCGCCGGGTCGGACCCGCCGCCCTTGACGATGTCGGCGCCGATTCGGTCGGCCCAGATGGCAAGCTGCTCGACAGCCGCCGCGCGGAAGGTATCCGCCGCAGCCAGGCATACCTTCTTGCCGTCCTGCTTAAACTGCCAGGCCAGCTTGGCAATCGAGGTGGTCTTGCCCGAACCGTTGATGCCTGCGACCAGTATGACCGTCGGGCCGGTCGGGGCGAAATGCACCGCCCGGTCAGCCTGCGGCCAGCAGTCCTTCAACTCGGCCTTGAGAAACTCGATTACGTCCTTGCCCCCTTCGATGCGTTTTTCACGGTAGGCTCTCTGAAGGTCGTCACAGGTCTTCGTTGCCATCGCCACGCCGAAGTCGGCCTGTATTAGCATCGCCTCCAGTTCGTCCATCAATTCTGAATCCAGCTTCCGCCCGGCCAGAAGCGTTCCCAGCCCGCCCAGGAACTTCTGCTTGGTCCGGCTGAGACCGGCAGCCAGTTTTTCGATTGCCTTGCGAAACAATGCCATTGTCGCTTCCTGTTTCAGCAGGGATGCAGGGGATACACGGGATAACAGCAAATCAAATTAGGATTCAATTGTGCCGGAATCTGCGTTTTGTCGCAACGTTAAACGGCGATAGCAGAGTCTCGGCCCTCCAAAATTAATCAGGAGGCCGACCGGCAGGTTTGTGGCTTTAAGATAATTCGGCACTTGCGCTACGTAAACTGGATGATTCTCTTCAGTGACCTTAATCTCAATGAGCACGGCTCCGGCCACGATGATATCCGCGACGTATTGGCCGACCAGAACTTTCTCAAAATGAACCCGCAAGGAAACCTGTTGCGACGCATCAAGCCCTTCCTGTTTCAAGGTGATCATCAAGGCATTCTCATACACCTTTTCCAAAAACCTGCAGCCAAGCGTATTCTGTACTCGAAACGCACACCGAAGAATCCGCCTCGTCAGTTTTTCATGCGGCCCAATGGTCATAAGTCAGTTAGTCTTTTCTTTCTTTTCCGTTATCCTGTGTATCCACTGCATCCCTGATGATTTCTTTAGCGACGGCGTCCAGTACGCCGTTGATGAAGCTCACGCTCTCGGCCGTGGAAAATTCTCCGGCAAGCTTGATCGCTTCTGTGATGACGACCTTCCTGGGCGTCCGGCCGCTGAGGAACTCCAAGACAGCCAAGCGGAGGATGTTGCGGTCCACCAGGGCAAGGCGCCTCAAGTCCCAGTGACGGGCGTGCCGAGCCAGAAGGCAGTCGCACCGCTCGAGGCTCGCAGATGTTGCCTGGATCATTTCGCGTGCCCGGGCGAGTACTTCGGGCGATTCAGGGCTGTCGTCAATAAACCGATCGACTCGGTCCATCGCCTGTAGGCCGCGGACGTCCAGGCAACACAAACCCTGCAAGGCGAGCCTTCTTGCTCGGTGAATCTGTTTCACGATGAGTTACTTGGTTGGTTTCTTTCCGGCCGGAAGCTGCTGGAAGAGATTGGCCATTTCGATGGCTGCCGTTGCGGCGTCGGCGCCCTTGTTGCCGGACTTGGTGCCGGCACGCTCGATCGCCTGCTCCAGGCTGTCGCACGTCAGCACGCCGAAGATACAAGGCACGGAAGTCTGCAAAGCCGCCTGGGCCACACCCCTGGCTAACTGTGAGGCGATGTATTGATGGTGGTCCGTTCCACCGCGAATGATCGCCCCCAGGCAGATGACGGCTGCATAACGACCGGTGCCGGCGAGCCGCTTGGCCAACAGAGGAATCTCGAAACCGCCCGGCGACCAGACCACGTCCACGTTCGCCTCGCTTGCGCCGTGACGAACCAGAACGTCCATGCAGCCGCTCAGCAGCTTGCTCGTTACGAACTCGTTGAACCGGCTGACGACGACTGCGAACCTGGTCTTGGGGGGAGCGATCAGCTTGCCGTGATATTCTTTCATGGTTCCTACTCCTGAGATTGGTTGTACAAACCGAGAGTATACCGCCGGCTGGGCCGGTTCTGCAAGGGTAGCTATGCGAAGACCACCGCGGCGTATCCTACGGTCGTGTCGTCGGCCTCGTCGGGGTAGAGGCTGTGAACGATGCAATAACTGTTGGTGTAATGCAGGCAGATGCCCCGGGTGGCGCCCATTTGTTTACAGGCGGCGACGGTGGCGGCGATGGCGCCGGCGCCACAGGCGTTTTGGTGAGCGGCGGATTCGGAAACAACGGCCTCGGCGTCCAGGGCCTCGACTAAATCCAGCATGCGGCGGTCGTTGGCGCGGGTGTACTGTTCGCCGGCCTTGCCGTGCCCGCCGGGTGTGGGAAAATGCCCCCCGTGATGCGTCAGGTCCGTGCTGCCGATTACGCAAGCATTGGGAAACTGCTCTGCAAGCACCCGCCCGATGGCCTTGCCTATCTCCGTAGCCGACTCCGACGGTGGTACGGCGATCGGCACGATTTGGGCCTCCGGCGCCAGGACTTGGATAAGCGGTACTTGGACCTCCAGCGAATGCTCGCGGCTGTGGGCTTCGGGATTGGCCCTAAGGCAGTCTGCTGAATCGATCAGGGCGCTGGCGAGCTGCTGGTTTACCGGTACGTCGCCCATCGGGGTCCGCCACACGCCGGAAGGATACACCTCGCCCTGGCTAACAAGCCCGACGTGGTCGGCCCCGAGCAGCACGATGGTTTCCAGAGGCTGGGCCGCATGCAGGGTTTTGAGCGTCTCGGCGGCGAGCGCCCCGGAGTACATCCACCCGGCGTGCGGCAGCAATCCGCCGTACAACCGCGACGGTAAATCATCGCGCAGCGTTACAGAGTCAAGCAGCTTGGCGGCATGGTGCTTGCAAGATGCAGCGGACGCCTCATAAAAACTGCCTGCCCGAATGGGCTGTCGAATGTTCATCGCACACCCTGAGGAAAAAACCGTTGGTACCATCTTAAGAGATTTGTATCATCAATCCATATAATCTCTGTGGAAAAGTCTGTAAAAAGGAAGACTATGGACAAGCCAGAGGACAAACACAGTCACAATATCGACGCTTTAGAGGCCTTGGCCGAGGGGCAGAATGTCCAGGCCTCAGGCTCCGAGGATGCTTCTGCGGCCGATGCAGCCGATACCGGCCCGGGTGTACAATGGGCCGATGAGGAGGAACTGGTAGGTGGTCAGGAAGAACCGGCCGTCATCGAGGGTGTTCCTATGGAGGCCGATGGCTTGGCTGCACGAAAGGCCAGGGCCGCCACTTTCCAAACCCAGCATCGCATCGCACACGCCCATCAATATAAACGAACGATGATTCCCTTGCTGTTGGTGGTCGGCGTCCTGCTGTTTATTCTAAGCGGCGTAACAATGTTCGTGCTGCTGACAGGCAGAAGCGCTGGCGGCGCCGGGCCCGAGATGAGCCAAAACCTGCTGATGAGAAATGGTGTGTGGCTGGTGGTGTTCGCCATGCCGCTGGGCGCGATCCTGCTAGTGGGTGCGTGGCTGTTCCACCGAGACGTCAGTCAGGCCGAACGAAAGTGAACGGCTCCAGGCAAACGTTGGTGCACCATCTGCCCAATGTGATCAGCTCGATACGCATAGGGGCTGCGGTCTTGGTTTGGCTTGGGGTTCCGGCCATGTTCGAGCCTGAAATCAGCCGCTGGTGCTTCAGGGTACTGTTTGCCTTCGCCGCCGTCAGTGACGGCGTAGATGGGCTTCTGGCGCGAAAGCTGCGCACGCGTGGTGGAATCGGATATTACCTGGACCCTATAGCAGACAAGCTCTTTCTCAACACATTGTGCCTCTCGATGGCCTTTTCTGAAAATTCGCCTTTTCCGCTCCGCTTTCCGCCATGGTGCGCCGTCGGAATACTCCTGAAAGACGTAAGTTGGGCGACGGGCGGGGTGATAACCAAAATGCTTACGGGCAAGATGGATATCCCGCCGAGTATTTTCGGAAAAATGACGACGTTTTCCATTGTACTTCTTCTGGCGGCGCACCTGCTGACGCCGGAGCTCTTGAATCCCGCTATGGCCCATAAGATCCTTTGGCGAGGAGGCCTGCTGTGCATTGCCCTCGCCGCCTTAACGCTGTCGGGATATGCTTATGAAGTATTTCGGACCAAACCCCAGACAGCAGGAGGTCGTCCTTTCGATGGATCCGATTAAACAAATTCTCCAGGAGCTTCGAGCGGGTAGGATGTTTGTCCTTCTGGACGACGAGTCGCGCGAAAATGAAGGTGATCTGGTCTGTGCCGCCGAGAAGGTTACAGCCGAGGCCATCAACTTCATGGCGAAGTTTGGCCGGGGCCTGATATGCGTGCCGATGCTCCCCGGCCGGGCCGACGAGCTGGCACTGCATCCGCAGACAGCCGACAACGATGCACTGCATGGGACGGCCTTTACGGTCTCGGTGGACGCCGCAGCAGGCGTTAGTACGGGCATTTCCGCAGCCGACCGGGCGCGAACTGTCCAGCTTCTTGCCAACGATAATACTTCACCGGGCGATCTGGTACGACCTGGGCATGTCTTTCCGCTGAGGGCACGCGATGGGGGCGTGCTTGTCCGAGCCGGACAGACCGAAGGGGCGGTGGACCTTTGCCGGTTGGCGGGCCTAAAGCCCGTGGGCGTCATCTGTGAGATCATGAAGGAAGACGGCACGATGGCCCGCCGGGCTGACCTCGAAGCGTTCTGCAAGACCCACGCGCTGAAGATGTGCTCGGTGGCCGACGTGATCCGCTATCGCCTGCGGTCAGAACGCCTCATTGAGCGGGCCGTCGAAATCGACCTGCCGCTGGAGGCTGCGACGTTTCGCATGATCACCTATAGCTCCCTGGTCGATCCCGAGCCGCACATCGCACTGTGCCTGGGCGGCATCGGCGAGCTGGACAAGGCCGGCAAGCCCGTTATCCGTGACGAACCCGTCCTGGTCCGCGTGCACAGTGAGTGTCTGACCGGCGATGCGTTCGGCTCATTGCGGTGTGACTGCGGGCCTCAACTGCAAACCGCTCTGCGTGCCATCGCCACGCAAGGTGCCGGCGCACTGGTCTACGTCCGCCAGGAAGGCCGCGGCATCGGGCTTATCAACAAACTCCGCGCATACAAGCTCCAGATCGAGCAGGGCCTCGATACCGTCGAGGCGAACCTGCACCTTGGCTTCGAACCGGACCGCCGCGACTACGGCATCGGCAGCCAGATACTCCGCGACCTGGGCCTGACGAAGCTGCGAATCATGACGAACAACCCGCGAAAGATTTACGGCCTGGAGGGCTTCGGCCTGGAAATTGTAGAGCGCGTGCCGCTTCAAATTCCCGCCCACGACCAAAACCGCCACTACCTCAAGACGAAAAAAGACAAGCTCGGCCACATGCTGGAAAACCTCTGAACAGCCGGCGGACGGCTTTCCGTGGGGCTCGTCATGCGAACCACTTTTGCCAATTGTCGGGCAGGCCGTACTGGCGGACGTGTGCAGCCATGGTCTGGTCGCATTCGCAGTTCTTCTGGGCCGACGGTAGTGACGCGGCCACCTTGCGGACAATTTCGCTCATTGCAGTTACGGCGCCGGCGAGGCGATCGGATTCGG
>JAXIHJ010000130.1:0-30692 GCA_034189755.1 Planctomycetota bacterium | reverse complement strand
CAAACTAAAACGCCGCAAGAAGGCTCTCGCCTTGGTAAAGGTCAGTCGATGGAACAACAAAGAAGAAACGTATTAAAAATAATGTAAAGAGAGGCGACTCACAGAAAAAAACGAAAGGAGACGCAAAATGACTAACAAGACTTGGCAAATGTTTCTGGTGGTCAGCGTGGTGTCCATGATGTTGGCATCTAGCGCCGGTGCAGCCGTGGTAACCGACGGCCTGGTTTCCTGGTGGAAACTTGATGAAGGAACAGGTACAGATGCGTTTGATACTGCTTCGGCGGGAAACAATAATACGGGCACCCTCTCTGGCGATGCCGACTGGACAAGCACGGTGCCGGGAGCGGCTTCTTCGTCCGCCGTAACATTTGATGGCGATGGAGATTACGTTGAGGTTCCTAATGATGCGAGTTTGCAAATCACGGGGGCGATTACAATTGAAGCCTGGATTTACGCCCGTTCTTTAGGCTCGCATCCGGGATTAGTTGAAAAGGCTTTGGGTTCGGACAAAGGCAGCTATGGCCTCAGGATTGAAAACGGCAACATCTTCAGCAATTTCAGGACTTCTAGTGGTTGGTTCGGGTACAGCGGTTCAGCGCTGAGTACAGACAAATGGTACCATGTGGCAGTCACTTATAATGATGCCGCCGATGAAATGAGATTCTACATTGACGGCAGCCCGGATGCAGTGCACACAGTAACCGCTTCCATAAAAACTTACGATGATCCAATTCGTTTTGGTTATCAAACTTATTACAACGAGTCTTTCGACGGCATAATTGACGAAGTCAGGATTTACAACCGCGCGTTGGGAGCGTCGGAAATAGAGCAAAACTATAACTCCATTCCCGAGCCGGGCACGATGGTGCTATTGGGAATAGGCGCTGCTGGCCTGCTGATTCGCCGACGCAGGTCCTGAGCCCCGGCGCGCCGGGATCGAAGGGCAGGCGCAGATAGTAGTAGCAGGTTATAAAACAGCCGCGATAATTTTCGCGTCAGTATACATCGCAAGCAAGCTTTGAAGGCGGCCGTCTCGAACCGGCGGCTGCCGGAGGTAGTTTTTGTGTATATATAATCCAGGCCACCTGCTGAGCTTCTCCTGTAACGTCTGCGGATTTGGCTGGCCGACCCGTTTAATTTTTCGCACGGACGGGTGGGGGCTGGACGAGTATTATCAATCGGACTGATTTGCCGGGCCGGCTTAGCGCCTCTTTTTGTCCACCGGTTCGAGGAATTCGTTTATGTCCGGCACGGTCTTCGTGCGGGGGTCCGACCTGCCCAACGAAAGCAGGATTGTCCAGATGGAAAGGCAGCGGGGATAGTGATCGCCCGACAGGTATTCGCCGGTGTCCGGACGACACACGTCGTATTGATCCCAGGGGGTTTTCAAGTTCACGGAGAAATTATCCTACACCCGCCGGGCGATATCCAAACCCTCATCGACAAAGCCTTCAGAAACGCAACGAGGCGAAGGCATAGCTGACGCCTGGCCAGACCGACGCAGCCTGGCCGCCCAGTGGGTCAGCAGTGATATGTGTTGCGGCGCATTCGTCGTGTTCCTGATCGCGAATGACAAGATGAAGCCGGGAATGCCCGATGGCCTGGCGGTGTCGTGCCATCGAACCTCGTCTCCCGCGGCGGGTCGAGCAGGTTGAGCGGCTATAGCTGTTCACGAAAAATCGCAGCGTGGCATGGCCGTCTCGGCCGTGGATTCACGGGCGGGACGCCCGTGCCACGGTGTTCGTATCATATGCCTTCTCTATAAACGAATCATCACAATCATTGCAGCAAGATTTTGCTAAAGCGCTTTGCCACCTTCGGTTATTAGAGCACAATTCCCCGGGATGTCAATGTTAGTCTGGAAAATCCATCATCATGGCCGCCATTACCGTCGCCTGGCTTGGGCGGGGAGGCCGCATAATACCAACGGAAAAGTAATGCCTTGCCGTACAAAAAGGTTACAGCACCCCCTTATTTTCGGCCGAAACCTCTCGGCTGCACCTTTATTTTCAAGAATGGCCGATAATTCCCTTGACGCATGCCGAATTCGTGATACACTAAGTGTGAAAAAGCGCTTTGTCAGATTGCTGCTTCAACCTCCGGAGGCAGGATGGCCGTAGCCTTAAAACAAGTTGCCGGCAAGGCGGGCGTGAGCTTGGCGGTTGCCTCCATGGCAATCCGCGGGCGCGGCAGGATGTCCGACGAAACACGCGCCAAGGTCAAAAAGGTCGCCGTCGAGCTGGGCTTCCGCCCCAACGCATCGGCCAGGGCACTGGCGCTGGGGCGATCGGAGGCGTTGGGCGTGATCGTTCGCGACCTGCATTACCTTTCCGGCCCTTACGTGGGCCTGATCGTAACCGGCATCGCCGAGGTAAGCGACGACAACGACCTGGGATTGTCGTTCGCCAGAAGTGCTGAAACGCCAAGCCGGGATGTTCCCGAATACATCCGCTTCGCCAGAGAAGGCCGCTTTGACGGCATGATCATGATCGACCACGACGCGCGGGAGTCGTACCTGCGGCTGCTTGGCCAGATGAACATGCCGGCGGTGCTGGTCAACAGGACCATTTCCGACAGGTCCTTGCCCGTGGTGCGCATAAACTACCGCAAGGCTGTGGCGCAGGCCACTTCACATCTAATCGATATGGGACATCGCAGGATCGCACTAATCGCGCCTTATTTTAAATTCTACGAGTACAGAGAAAAACTGGCCGGCTACAAGGATGCACTGGAGTCGCACGGGTTATCGCTTGATCGGCAGTTGATGCCGACCAGCGCCGAGGCCTTTTTGGAACTGGCCACCTTGAGACAAGTGGTTGAGAAACTGGAAAGTCTGCCCGACCGGCCCACCGCGTATATAGCTTTAAGCGACCTCATAACCGTTCCGCTATATGAAGTTCTCAAGTCTCGAAGCCTGCGTGTTCCCGAGGATGTAAGCCTGATTGGATTCGATCACTTTGGCTCGACCACTTGCAGTATGTTTCCCATAGGCATCATCAACGTCCCGGCCCATGACCTGGGCGTGCACGCCTGCCAGTTGCTTTTGAATCTACTGAAAGGCAAGGGCGCCGCCAAAGACGTGGTCCTTGATGCAACGTTTGAACCTCGAAGTACTTGCGCACCGCCCGGAAGGTAAAGACAAGTCATGAACGAATGTCAAGTAAAGTGGCAATTTTGCCGGTTGTTTTTCATCCTTCGATAAAGGAGAAAGGAGAACGAAGATGTTGAAGAAAGTATTGGTTGTATCGTTGGGGGCGCTTTGTCTGCCTTTTCTGCTTGCAGGCAGCGCATGGTCCGCCACACTGGTGACGGAAAACTGGGATTCCTACGCCGCCGACCCGAACAGCAACAATCCCGGCGACTACGATCCAGGCGCTCCGTGGGTTACGAATGAGCCCGCCGAGAAAAGAGTGCAGGTAGTCAACACCAGTACGATTCCTGAGTATGCAGCACAC
Organism: Planctomycetota bacterium; assembly: GCA_034189755.1. Classification (GTDB taxonomy): domain Bacteria; phylum Planctomycetota; class Phycisphaerae; order SM23-33; family SM23-33; genus JAXIHJ01. The sequence goes on along the minus strand of JAXIHJ010000130.1, from coordinate 27,237 downwards.
CAGGTCCGCAGCGGCAATTCGTTGTTCACGCAAGGCTTTGGTGCGTGGGTAACCGCCTTGCACCCGGTTACCACCACAGAGCCAATCCTTGTAATGGATGCGTGGATACATCCTTACCACAACGACGGGCGCACAGGCCTTAATGCCTACGCCGGAGTGGAGGCCGTGGCTTTGTTCCTGGTCGGCGGCCACCTTGAGAATTACATAAATGGGTGGTTCACCATACCGGATTCCCAAGGACTTGCCACTGCGGGGTCATGGCACCATCTTGTGGTGACGATAGACAGGACCATGGCCCGCACCGGCGGCGGACTGGGTATGTACAAGGTCGAGATCGACAATACGCCCCTGGATAATGGCGGAGCCTGGTTCCCCACCTCGAACAATCTGGAGGGCCAGGTATTCACACAGGTCGGCGTGTCGCAGAGTCCCGAGTGGTACGGCTGGACGGACGATTTCTCGGCGTCCGCCATTCCCGAGCCGGCCTCCGCAGCACTGTTGCTGCTGCTGTTGCCCGCTATCGTCCGCCGCAAGGCAAAGAAGTAAAAAAATTGACCCACGAACCGATGACGGAACAGCAGGCTCCGTGTAGTGTTTCGTGCTTGCGTAAGCGTCTCGATAAAACACTACACGGGTTGCTTGTTGCGCTATTGGCCTGCGGGACGAAATTAAGTTGCCGCCGGGCGGCGGTTTGATTGTTGCTACAGGTAGAGGAGCTTAACAGGTATGCAGGATTCGATCCCGGCGGATCAGGAACGTATTCGCTGGTGGCAGGAGGCCAGGTTCGGGATGTTCGTCCACTGGGGCCTTTACACGATTGACGGGCTAAGCTGCTGGAAGATGCACGACATGGGGATACCGACGCGGGAGTATCTCGCCAACTACGAGCATCGGTTCAATCCGACGCAGTTTGACGCCCGTGCCATCGCTCAGCTCGCGGCAGACGCCGGCTGCAAGTACGTTGTCATGGGGACCCGCCACCACGAAGGATACTGCCTGTGGAATACCGCTACTACCGCATTCTCTTCCGTTCGGATGACACCAAAGCGCGATTTCATCGCGGAGTACGTGCAGGCCGCCAGAGAAGCCGGACTCAAGGTGGGCTTTTATTACTCGCTTCTGGACTGGCGTTACAAGGCGTATTGGGACGGCCCGCGAAACAATCCCCAAGGATGGAAAAAATTTGTAGATTACGTTCACTCGCAGGTAAAGGAACTGATGAGCCTGTATGGGAAGATAGATATCCTGTGGTACGACGGTGCGTGGCCTCCGGGGTTTTACGATGATCCTCGTTTCTGGGGGTTTTTGGCCACGGACGAACAGGTCGCCGAGGCATGGCGCAGCAAAGAGCTAAACGCCATGGTACGGCGATTGCAGCCCGATATCATCCTCAACAATCGCTCCTATCTGCCTGAGGATTTCGGAACGCCCGAACAGACCGTCCTGCCCGAATCGCGGCCCTGGGAGCTTTGCGACACCATGGGCGACCTATGGTCCGCCGACAGCCGGGACCTGAACCGCAAGACGCCCCGCAAGATCGTCGCGAGATTGATTAAGGCCGTCGCCAATGGCGGCAACATGCTTCTTAATGTCGGCCTGAAGGCCGACGGCGGCATACAAGGTTGGCAGGCGAAGATAATGGCTCGAATCGGTGATTGGATGAAAAAACATGGCGAGGCCATCTATGGCTGTAGCGGTGTGCCGCAGAGACCGTTTATCGGTGGAGGCCTTGCGCCGTGGCTGGCGACGCAAAAAGACGGGTTTGTATATCTCCTTTTGGTTCGTTATCCGGGGCGGGCTTTCGGCATAGCCAATTTCCATGACTACCGGCTGGAGTCGGCGGAACTGCTGGATACCGGCGACCGGCTGGAGATTGTCCATGAAGCAACCCGTGACATTATCCGCGGGCTTCCGAAAAAGCCTCCCGATAGTATTGCCGCGGTTATCAAGATCAAGGCGCGTCAGAAGACAGCCGCCGAGCAGAACGAAAAGCGAACGGTTGCGCTAGACGACCCCGATAAAGAACAAGGGCTTTACCTTAACTGAACTGCTGTTCGCCGGCAGCGATGGCAACGGCATTTGCGAAGACGTAAACGGCTTCAAGCGGCCCCGGGACAAGTAAAGGCAGCAAAGGGTTTAGAATGTCTAAAAACAAGTATCGAGCGGCAATTATCGGGTGCGGATGGGTTTCCACCGGCCACATGAACGGCTATCGGTCCACTGAGGCGGTGGAGGTGACAGCCGCGGCGGATTCAGACAAGGAACGGCTGGCGGAGTTTTCCCGGGAGTATGGGGTGTCTGGTCTTTACACCAACTATCGGCAAATGCTGGAAAAGGAAAAGCCGGACATCGTCAGCATTTGCACCTGGCCGGGCTTGCATTGTGAAATGACAGTGGAAGCGGCCCAACAGTCAGCCAAGGCCGTTATATGTGAGAAGCCAATGACCCTGAGCCTGCGTCAGGCCGACAAAATGATTGACGCGTGCTCCCGCGCCGGCTGCCAACTGGTAGTGTGCCATCAGCGGCGACTGGAAAGCAGATATGTCAAGGCAAAGGAATTGCTGGACAACGGCGAGATCGGCGAACTGTCGAAGATCGAGGTCTATCAGTGCGATCTGTTTACCGACGATCACGGTGTGGATTTGCTGCGGTTCTATGCCGGTGATGTTCCTGTGCGATGGGTTTTCGGGCAGATCGACTGGAAGAACAGGCAGTTAAGCCCATGGGGTTACACAACTGAGACTGCGGCGATAGGCCGTATCAAATTCGATACCGAACTGGAGGGCCAGTTGGTCGCCGGCTTTGCCATCGAGGGCCACCTGAGCTACTCGGTGGTTCTGAAGGGCAGCAAGGGGCTGATTGAGATATCCGGCGGCAATTATCCGAGTGCTTCCTGGGTTGCCCTGATGAACGACAAGAGCCACGGCTGGAAAAAGATCGAGGTGGAGAACAGGCTGCTGGGAACGCCCAGAACCGAAATGCTGGGAAAGCCCTCGATCGAATACTTCTGGGTGGAATCCTGGAAACGAATGGTCGAGAGCACGATTGATTGTATCGAGAACAACAAGGAACATATGCTCAGCGGGCGCCAGGCAGCCAAAGCCCTGGAGATAATCGCCGCCATTTACGAGTCGTCCAGACAGCGCAGCGTGATTCATTTTCCACTGTCAGCGGAGATAGACCGTCCTGTGGAGCTTATGGAAAAGGCTCACTCGGCCCAGTTGCGTGAAGAAGGAAAGGAGTTCGGCTCATGAGGATTGCCATGCGGACGGATTTTTGCGGCAACGACATGGATCGTGTCGTTGAGTATGCCCACACATTGGGAATTACAGACATCTGGGATTTGCCCACCTCTGCGGACTGTTACGATGAGGCGGGGATTGTGGAGGTTGGCAGGCTGGAGAAGTATAAGCGGCGATTTTCCGATGAGGGCCTAGACCTTGGGGTGTTGACTGCATCTATTGATGAAAAAGCAGTCATTTCGACCGAATCGGCCATGCGAGAGGCCAGGCCAATAAGACAAATGATCGAAGCTATGGGAAAGGTCGGCATCGACCTGCTGTTTTTCTTCTTAAATATCCCTGTCGCGCCAGAAAAGGACGCCGCCGAGCAGCAGTGGAAACATCTGATAGAGTTCTATCAAGAGATTGTCTCGTGTGCCGAGGATTCGCAGGTTCGTATAGCAACACACGGCCACCAGTTCAGCAATTTCATTATCTACAACTGTGCAGGTTTCAGCCGACTGCTGGAAGCGGTCCCCAGTGACTATAACGGGGTAACCTTCTGCCCGGGCTGTCATAAACTGGCCGGCGACGACATCTACGAAGCAATCCATCAACTGGAAGAAAAGATCTTCTTCGCCCATGCCCGCGACGTAATGCGCGAGCATGATACTTTTAAGGACGTTATTTTTGATAGTGGAGAGGTCGATATGCTCAGGGTATTGCGCCAGTTGCAGCAAATCGGCTACGAGGGACTGGTGTGCCCCGAACATCTGCCCAAAGTTAAATATGAACCGCACGACGAGATTACCAGTGCCTGGTCACTCGGCTATTTAGCTTCCGCCCTATCCACTTTGTCCATCGAGCCTTGAATAAATATCCGAACATATTCGCGTTCGGATTTTGTGTGTTTGAAAAACGAAATTGACCGCTTATGGCCCGACAGCGGAAAGGTCGCAAGATGACTGACAGAATGAGCTTACGCGAGCGTGCTCTCGCTGCCATTAAACATCAGCCGGTGGACCGCATTCCCTTTTTCGACATTAGTGTCGACAAGACAGTTGCCGAAGCCATAGCAGGCGGCAGAGACAAATTGCTTACTAATCCCAAGACGGCAGAGTTGCTTAATTGCAGTTCTCCCCTAAAAAAAAGCCTTGGTTCCGCATTGTTGGAATGCGACATATCGCGTCTTTTATGGCGGCACAATATTAACTGGTGGGGGTGCATGGGACTTTTCGCCTCGAGCGACGGTCCGCATAGTTATCTACTCAATCCCGAGCAGAAACATCTAGGCGCCAGCGCAGACGGTGCTATCAAGACAATAAAAGATATCGACGCCATCGAGTTTGTGAAGAAGGATGATGCTTTCTGGGAAAACGCCAAGGTTTTCGTAGACAACAAAAGTGACTTTGCCGCCGGGGCGATGCTTTGGCTCGGGATTGACCCGGTATGGCACAGCATGGGATACGAGACCTTTGCTACGACACTGCTCGTCGACCACAAAGTTGTAGAGCATTTCATGGACCGTGTTACAGACTGGCTGGCCGAGGCAGCGATAAGATTGAATGACATCGGCTTTGATTTTATCTGGGCCGCTGATGATATCGCTTTCAAAACTCAGCCATTTTTCTCGCCCGCCCTGTATCGAGAACATCTGCTTCCATACACGATGAAGGTTGCAAAGGAAATCAAACTGCCCTGGATTTATCATTCCGACGGAAACTTATTGCCCTTGCTGGATGATCTGCTGAGCCAGGGAATGGATGCTATACACCCTTTGGAACCGGGTGCAATGGACATTGATGAATTAAAGCGACGCTGGGGCGATAAAATTACACTGGTAGGTAACATCGATTTAAACACCCTTAGCCTGGGCACGCCAGAGCAAACCCGCCAGGAAGTCAAAGATCGAATTTGCCGGCTCGGACCGGGCTATGGCTATATCCTTTCTTCAGGCAATTCGATATCGGATTATTGCAAACCGGAAAATGTCTTGGCTATGGTTAACACAATAAAAGAGCTGGGGCATTATCCTCTGCATATTAAGAAGAAAGAACATGCGCGCACACAAATGCAAGGAGTCCAGGCCGGGTAGCACCGGGCGAGTTGACAAACCGCCCTGCATCGATTACGAGTAAGGTGGTTTGCTATGTGCAATAAGAGTAAAGGGTTCACCTTAATTGAACTGCTCGTCGTTATCGCCATCATTTCTCTGCTGGCGTCGTTGAACCGCGTTAAGGACCTGGCCAAGCTGGTCTACGCCAGGCCCCCGTAGACGCTGGCCCTTTCGCCCCGAAGAACCCCTCGCAAAAAATCCCTCAGTTTGAGTTATGAGTTATTTGAGCCTTGACACATTGTGAAAAAGTGGTATACTCATAATGGCTTTTTTAGGATTACCCCTTTACGCAAGCGACTGCGTAGTAGTTTTTAGCTGTTTCCGCAGACGACTGCGTAGGACTGCGGTCGAGAAGCCTGAAATGGTTGCGAGGACCTGACATGGTTACGATGAAGACCATAGCCACGGTATTGGGAGTCTCAGACTCCACCGTCTCGCGCGCCTTAAACGACCATTTCTCCATCGGAGGGGAGACGAAGCGCAAAGTCCGAAAGGTGGCCAAGGAGCTGGGGTATGTCCCCAACGCCGTCGCCAGGGGATTGAATCAGAAAAGAACCAAAACATTGGGGCTGGTCTTTCCGTATTCGCTGAGCGACCCGTTTCTGGCCCGCGTGTATCACGGCATTGAAGACGAGACGCTCAAAAGCGGCTACAACCAGTTCGTCTGCCAAACCGGCGACAACCAGGAACGGGAGCAACTGCACCTGGATCAGCTTATGGAAAAGAGGGCCGACGGCGTTATCGTGGTTCCGGCCAGCAGTAATTACGTCGACGACAGCTCCCTGTGCGAATCGGTTGCATCGCTGCGACAATTGGGGATCCCCATCGTTTTCATCGACAAGTACCTGCCCGATATGGACGTCGATTACGTGATTGCCGACTACGAGCGGCTTGCCTACGAACTGGTGAAGCATCTCATCGGCCTGGGCCATCGGCGGATCGGTTTCGTCGGCGGCTACGACTGCACCTCGATGAGAGACGGGCAGCGAGGATACCGCCGGGCACTGGCCGATGCGGGGATCGTTTGCGAGCAGCGGTTTGTGAAGAATGCCGTATTGAGCGATTCTCCAGGCGGTTGGCGGGCCGACGGCGCGGTTCGGGAGTTGGCGGAGGAAGACGGCGTAACGGCCTTACTCTTGGCCTCCCATAAGCAGGCACTTGAACTCCTGCCTGCGGAGCACGCGGGCATCGAAAGACGCGATGTTGTCGAGTTTGCCTCGTTGTCCGGGCCTGGCCGCTTCTGGCTGCGAGCTGCTACGGCCAGGATGGCGCTGGAAGAGATGGGCCGCATGGCCGCCGAAATCATCATGAAGTATCAACAAGGAGGTGAGAGAACGAGGCGACAGGAAGTTGTTTTGCCGTCGGAATTGATATTCAGGAAAGCGGCGGGCGACGGCAAGGCCCGGCCGCTTCCCGCAGAGATATGAAAAACACGGTTTACGCGACCAAAGCGAAAGGAGATGAAATGATGAAGAGGAAAACATGTCGAACGGTTCGACGAAAAGAGCAAACTTTAACTTCGGAAGGAGGCCGCAAGATGAGAAGCAAGGCAAAATGGATATGTTGTATGGTGGCAATGTTGGGCCTGGTTGCCGCAGCGAACAGCCAGGCGGCGCTGGTGCTCGATGACATGGAAGACATCAGCGGTTGGACGACCACCAATTGCACCAAGTCTTTGTCCACAGAGTGTCAGGAAGGCAGCTACTCCCAGATGCTTTCCTTCACCACAGGCGGCTCAGGGTCCACTACCTGGAGGGATACTATCAAGACCTTCGGTGTGGATCTGACGGCCTATGACAAGATCGGTTTCTGGTTCCGTTCCAATAAGCCAGAGGCCATCATGTTCCAGTTTCAGAATCTGGACAGCCCCGGTGTTTGGAGCCATTTTACCCAGTGGATCACCTATCTGACCCCGGACACGTGGCATTGGCTGGAATTTGACATGAGCGGGACAAACCGCAATTGGGTTGAGCACATAAAGTTCGCCTTCCAGGACGACTGGCACCCGAACAGCGTAAATCCCGACACGGCGTATGAGCTTTCGTTTGATGATCTCCAGGCCATTCCCGAGCCGGCGACGCTTGCGCTGCTGACGCTGGGCCTGCCGCTCGCCCTTCGCCGCCGTAGGTCCTGAGTCCCGGCGCGCCGGGATCGAAGGGACGAAGGTAAAACCTAAATTGCGCCTGCCTATCCCCCAGGGGAAGGCAGGCAAGGATTGTTCAGCCTTGGCGGGGCAGTCCGCATCCCCGATGGTTGGGGTGCATAGGAAACTGGTGAGCAATATATGGAACGTCCGGAATTAAAGCACGATCGAGGTAAAAACGCCGCTTTTACCTTGATAGAGCTTCTGGTTGTTATCGCCATCATCTCGCTGCTGGTCTCGGTCCTCCTGCCGAGCTTGAGTAAGGCCAGGCAATTGGCGAAACGGGTCGTTTGCCAGTCCAACCTGAAGGGTTTCGGGATTGCCATTTGCATGTACAGCCAGGATTGGGACGAAAACTTTCCTTATGCCTCCGACTATGGTGAGAACTATGACCGTAATGACGGCCTGTCCCTGCTCTATCCGGACTATATCGAGACCCCCGGGCTTTTCTGGTGTCCTTCGGACACATATAACCCTTCCCCGCCGACGGATATCACCTCTTCGGGGCAAAATCTGAACAATAGTTCGAGAACCAGTTACATGTACCCTTACACTCCGGGCGTTTACAATACTCCGCCGGCTCCTCGCTGCTACAGGGCCAGCGACCCCCCCGATACTGCAATCGTGTGGGACCTGAACGGTGGAAGTTCATGGCTGCAGGAGAATCACTCCCCGGAGGGGGGGAACGTATTATATGTTAACCAGGAAATCGAATGGCTGCCGAGCGAGTATTGGCCATTTGACAATCAACCGCCCTGGCCGGCATCATAAAGGATGTACCTCGACCCCCGCACAGGTTCAGACTGACCCCTAGATAGTGGAGATACGAAAATGCGTGAAGCGTTTGTGCGCACGAAGAAGCAGATCGCCGGAAGCGGCAGTTCATTGGCGTTGTTTGTCCTCCTGGCTGTGGCGGCTACAGCGGTCATGTTATCCGGCAATCGCGCTGTATATGCACAGGGGGCGGTTCCGGGCGCAGTCGAATTCACGAACAGGGAAGTACTGGCAACCCAAAACGTCGGCAACCTCAGCGAGATCAAGAGAATCGATCTCCTGGCTGACCTCTGTGTATACGAATGGGGCAGCGACACCGTAGGCGACATCTGCGTGGAGATCAACGGGCACAAACACGTGCTGAACCCCAATCCGACAGAGGGATCTACCTTTTTCGGCGCAGGGAGAATCGGCGCCTGGGGCGTTAAGACTTTCAGGAACATCCCTTTGTCGTATTTCAAGGAAGGGACAAATCAAATCAAGTTTCTGCCCGGTACGAGCCAAGGATATATCCGTCTCGGCAAAGACGGCAAGCCGAGTGTGAAGCTGAAACTCCATCGCACCCTTGACGGTGCAGCCGAACAAGCCGACGGGCCGAAGATTACCGGCAAAAGCGTGGTTAAGGGGAAGATTATACACGCCCTCACCGGCCAGCCCCTTGCCGGCGCAAAGGTCAGCATCGAGTGTTCGGGAAGGAGTGAGGTCTATAACGCTTATGAACGGATTACCACTACCGATGATAAAGGCGAATATAAAATTGGCGGACTTGCCGCCCATACCGCCATCGTGAGAGCCTGGAAGCCCGGCTATTACGGCAACGCCAATCTGTATACGGTTATTCCTGAAAAGTCGTCGGTAACCGTGGATTTTGTGCTGAATCCCAAGGATGGTTTCCCCAACTTTACCTTTAATCCGGCCGAGGGATTTCCTTCCGGAAGAGTGGCGGGGAAAATATGCGATTTGACCGGTTCTCTCCTGGCAGCCGACAAGGTGCGGGTATTGGTGAATGGGGCCGAAGCCCGGGTTATAGGTTCTACGTACGTGGCGAATGATGTAAAAGAAGGAAATGCCGAGGTGAAGGTGATAGCCCCCGGCTATAAGGACAGCGTAAGTACCGTCGTCGTGAAACGGGAGTTCACAACGCTGCGTGATGTCTACCTGTCGCCCACGGAGTCTCTGCCCGAAAAAGGTCGCGTCGAAGTCAAAGACAGCGCGATTCGCATCACGCTGGACAATGGAACGTATATCGTCATGCCCAAAAAAGGTGGGCTTATCGATGGGTTTGGGCAGGTAGGCATGGGGAGCGTAAAGTTCCGTCGGAATGTTCCCACCGGCCTGCCGGAACTCGTGGTCGTCGAACAGAACAAGCTGAAGGAACTGAAGTACATCTCCTGCCGCTACCTTGGATACGCAATAGAAGGAAACACAATCATCATCCACACCGCCCTCGAGGGCGATGGCGGCACTGAAGCTGAACTGGATTGGGTGTTCCGTCCTGAAAGCATCAGGACCTGGAACAGGGGGTTTCGCGAGTACCACGGGTTGACGTATGGTTACCGCTTCCGAAGCAAGAACCATAATCTTCATCAACTCAGACAGAAAGTGTCCTGGGAACTGGGAGGGTCAGCGGCGGGTAACGTGCTGGTCAACCAGGGCAGATTCAGCGGGCTGAGGGAATATAAAATTGACCTGAAAGACAGGCTTTTGATCTTTTCCGACAGGCTGATAAACCTTCAGAGCAGTTCAGAAGGAGACTTGATAGTCTATCCAGCGAGAAAGGTAGTGAAGTTTGCCGGAGAAGATGCGATCTATCACTGCGATGAAGGCCGTTTCGAGTCGGCAAAGCATATTCTCTTCAGCGCTTCCGGGCCACAGCGCCACAGTACCCTTTCGGAATGGACGGCGGTATTCGACACGTTGCGAAAGCGGTATCAAACCCTGTATGGCCTGGAGGAAATCCAGCAGTCGGTTCCCACCGCCCTGGTGATGCTGAAAAGAGGGCCTTCGCACAGTTTTGACACGGATTGCTACGGCGTAGCCAACGACATGCTGCCGCAGATTGCCGCTCTGAACTTCAAGAGGATATGGCTGGTTTGCAGCGAAGAGGTTCCAACCTCTTATAACGATCCTATGTTTGGGGGGATGAAAGGAGTGAAGTACCTCTGCGACAGGGCGCATCGACTGGGGGTGAAGGTGTTTCTTTGGACGTCCTCACCTCATCTCGATGATGCATCACTGCTTTTGAGGTTGCACCCGGAATGGATCGCAAGGGACGCCCAGGGACGGTTTCCCACGAAAATCGCAAACTACAGACATTGGTTGAGCCTGAGAAGCGGCTACATCAACTATGCCCTGGATATTTTTAAGAACTACAGAGAAAAGACGGGTTTGGACGGTTTTATCTTCGACCTGTGTGATCTGAACGATTTCGACCACATTCAAATGATCGCCCAGATGCAGACATACGGCTACAGCATCTTCCTGCCGGAAGCGCTGAATTTGATGTTCGGCATTCTGACGGCGGACGACAAGAGCCTCGCTTATAACCTGTGCAACGGGCACGAGGATCGCGCCTTTAACACCACGTATGGCCCCGGAGGCCTCCAGCCGCATCGAATCAGGGAGTTCGACTATTACAAATTGATCGCCAACCGCGGGCCGTATATCCTCAATTACCTGTTCATAAAGGACGACCCGCTGCTGGGAACGGTGAAACGGGCGAATGCCGATTTCAACACGGTCTGTCACCTTCTCCAGGTGCGAAACCTGCTGCCCGATGAAAACGGCGTGGAATGGTTCAACGCGACAAATCAGGATGTGGCGCTCTTTTCCTTCAAGCCATTCCAATATAGAATAGACGGCAAGGCAGCAGTACTTAACGTAACAACGAAGAAGAGCTTTGCCGCAGAGGGTTCCTTTGAGGCCGAGGCGAAGCATACCTATTGGATCAAGAAAGATCGTTAAAGAGCTAACCTCATACCACACACGCCAAGCCGCCTCGGTACACGGGGCCTAAAAAGGTGCAGCAAGACATGGAATATTTTATCGGTAAACATCCGGCGAATAACGCAATTGTGGGAAACGGCAAGGTGCTGGCGCTTATGCAGCAATACGCGGGCAGAACATTTGAGGATAAAGACCTCGAGTGTTACGCAATGCGCAAGCCCATAGACAAGATTTCTCGTGTTCTGTATCCACATTATGACCGCGAATCCTCAATGCTTGGAGAGGGTGGTATTTACCAGTCCGTCCGGGATTCCGAGGAGGCGATCCTGTATGACTTCTATGAAACCTGGGATACGCCGCACTATTTTGAGAAGGCCACCGGGTACCTTTCGGTTGACAGCGCGCAGTACGTGGATGGCGCGGGTCTATACGAAGTGGTCAGCCACAAGGGCGTTATCGTAGCCAAGACCACTACCTGGACCCCCGACGGCATTGACGCGCTTGTGAGAAAGATCGAAGTTTCGTCATACCGCAAGAATCATCGCAAAGTGGACATCTTCCCGCAGATTCACCTCAAGGGCAGGCTAAGCGCCCGAGACGGCATCGTCATCTCCCAAGTGACGAACTATGGCGAGACTTACTTCGTCGCGGTCTCGTGTACGGAAGCGGCCAAGTGGCACCTGGGCGATTTCCACAAAGGCCTGAATACCGGCTTCAACAATGCGAATAGCATTGAACAAAGCAATGATACCGGCAAGGCGAACGTGTGTTTTCGGGCGACGGCGCAGGTTCCGGCCGGCGGCTTCTGTGATCCGGTGTATCTGGTGTTGGGTTTTGGCGGGAGCGAAGCGGAGGCCGTCGAGAATCTGAACAAAGTACTTTCCTCTCCCGCACGCAATTGCAGCGACACGCTCAACAACTGGAATAAATGGCTGACTTCCGGAACGTCGATGACCACGCCGGACAAGCGATTGAACTATCTCTGGAAGGTCTCCAAGACAATCGCCAGGATGGCCGTCCAGCACGACGGAGCGCCGGTGTACGTGGGGTATTGGGCCTACCAGGGCTGCGTGTGGATACGTGATGGGGCATGGATCGCGATGGCCCTGGCCAGGTGCGGCCACAACGCCGAGGCCTTGCAGATACTGAGGAGGCTCAAGAGCATCGTCAAGATTGGGACGGACGGGAATATCTGCTTCAACTATAACTGCCGTACCGGTGAAAGCGAGGCATTCACCAGCGAGAAAGACTCGGCCGGCCTGCTGCTGGCCGGGATTTACGATTATTATGAGCACACCGGCGATGAAGCCTTTCTGGCCGAGTTCTGGGACATAGCCCAGCACTGCGCAGACTGGATATGCGACCATCGTGACGCCACCGGCATGATTGAACCGTGCGCCGGCATCTGGGAAGACTTCTGCCCGCGGCGAGGCCGGGAAACCGAGCACATGGTATGGACGTCGGGGGTCTCGGCATACGGCCTGTCCTGCATGTCGATTATTGCCGGCAAACTCAACCAGCAGGACTTCAGCAAAAAGTATGCCGATTGCTCCGAGGAACTGCTGGCCGGGATAAAAAGCAACTGCATCAGGGACGGCGTCCTGTGCCGCTCGAAAGAAACCGACCACCTGGACGCGTCCGTGCTGACACTGTTTACGTGGATGCCGATATTCGAGGCTGAAGGGTCGCTTCTGAGAGACACCATGGCGGCAATCGAAGACAGAATACAGGACCCGCTGCTGGGAGGCATCTGGCGACATGAAGATCTGAACGTAGACCTTGGCGACGTTCAGCCCTGGGCGGGCTGCACCCTTTGGGCGGCGGAAGCCTGCCTGAAATTGGGCGAGGCCGAAAGAGCTTGGCGATATATCGATTGGGTGGTCAAGAATACGAGTTGTTGCGGCCTGATTCCCGAGCACCTGGCCGCCAGACAGATACCCGTAGGCATTACCATGCCGAGCTACTCGCAAGCAGGCTTTTTGGTCGCCATGCTCAGACATCACGAAAACAGGGAGAACACGCAGCCTTGTTCACGTCCTCGTCTGAAGTTTGAATATTCCCGTTGACCCTCCCGCGAATCATGTACCAGCCTTTGTGAGAGCCGGGGCCATGTTTTCACCCGTGCGTTTCGAAGGGTAAGCCCGCCATGGGTCTTCCCAAAGCCGCGGCTGGTGGGTACCATGTCGGTATGGAGCGGATAAAGCTACAAGTGGCGTTGGATTTTGTTGAGCTTCCGCGTGCGCTGAAGGTGGCCCGGGCGGCCGTCGCCGGCGGTGCGGACATCATCGAGGCCGGCACGCCGCTGATAAAGTCCGAAGGCCTCGATGCCGTTCGCAAGCTGCGTGAGACGTTCCCGGAGAAGATAATCGTCGCCGATACCAAGACGATGGACGCCGGGCGTATCGAGGCCGAGGCCGCCGCCAAGGCCGGCGCTAATGTTATGACGGTGCTGGCTGCGGCGCCGGAGGCTACCATCCGCGAGTGCGTGGAGGCGGGACGGCATTACGGAATAGACGTCGCCGTCGACCTGCTGGGCGCAGCGGACCCCGCAGCCGCGGCAAAACGAGCCGGTGAGCTGGGCGCAGCCAGGCTGGAGGTGCACTGCGCGATCGACTCGCAGATGGAAGGCGACGACCCGCTGGCATTGTTGAAGAAACTCCGGGGCCTGACCGACCTGGCGCTCGCCGTCGCCGGCGGGATCAACAGCGAGACAGCCGCAGCAGCCGCAGCAGCCGGTGCGGATGTCGTCGTCGTCGGAGGGGCGATTATCAAGGCCGTTGATCCGGCCCGGGCCGCCGCTGAGATTCGCAAGGCCATCGACACGCGCCAAGCCGTCGCGACCGAACTTTTCAAACGGACCGGAGCCGAGAACATCCGCGATTGTCTAAGCAAGGTTCGCACCAGTAATATCTCCGACGGCGCCCACCGCCGACCTTGCCTGGACGGCATACGTCCGTTGCAGCAGGGAGCGATCGCATGTGGCCCGGCGGTAACGGTGCGAACCGTCCCCGGCGACTGGGCAAAGCCGGTCGAGGCCATCGACGTGGCGAATCCAGGCGACGTAATCGTCATCGACGCCGGCGGTCAGCCTCCGGCTATCTGGGGCGAACTGGCTACCGAAAGCGCGAAGAACAAGTCCCTGGCCGGCCTGGTCGTCTACGGCGCGGTTCGCGACACAGCCGATATCCGTAAACTGCAATTTCCCGTATGGTCGAAAATGGTTACCTCGCACGCCGGCGAGCCGCACGGGCTTGGCGAGATCAATCAGCCGATCGTAATTACCGGCCAGCGAATCTGCCCCGGCGACTGGATTGTCGCCGATGACGACGGCGTGATGGTGATTCCCTCTTCTCGCGCCGTGGAGATGGCCAACCGCGCCGCCGACGTGCTGGAGGCGGAAAACCGCCTCCGGGCGGAAATACACCAGGGAAAGACGACGCTTGCAAAGGTGGCCAACCTGCTGCGGTGGGAAAAGAAAGAGAGCCGAGGCGATGCAGGATAAGGACGCCCTCGAAGTTGCCGGCCGAAACCTGCTTGACCGCATAGCGGCGGTCATGAAGAAGGTCGACTGGAAAAACTTCATGGAACTGGGCAGGATGCTGCCTCAGGCCAAGCGCACATTCGTTACCGGCGCCGGGCGAAGCGGACTTGTCGCGAGGAGCTTCGGCATGAGGCTGATGCACGCCGGGCTGCCGGTGTTCATACCCGGCGAAACAATTACACCCGCCGCCGGAGCCGGCGACCTGCTGGTGGCAATCAGTTGTACCGGAGAAACCGGTTTTACCGATTACATCGCACGCCGCGCCCGCCAACTCGGAGCCGACGTGGTGGTGCTGACCGGCGACGCCGACTCGCCACTGGCTGCCGACGCCGACAAGGTCATTTTCATACCCGTTGTCGCAACGGACATCGTAGTTCGGGCCGCCGTCTTCGAGCACGCAGCCAGCCTGTGTCTCGACGCGGTCTTCAACGTGCTGGCCGAACAGCTCAGGCTCGACCTGGACGAATACCGCCGGCGCCACGCAAACCTGGAATAGGTGGAATCTGCAACGGGGAAGGCGAAGGTGTTGTACTAACCGGCAGATTGTTTGAGGGCGTATTGGCGCTGCGCCGACCGCAGGATGTAATCCATAACGGCGTTTTGCAGGGCCTCGGCGCCGAGATTGGAGCAGTGGCGTTTATCGCCCGGCAGGCCTCCGAGTGCCTCGGCGACGGCCTCGTTGGTGATTTCGTCAACCTTTTCAAGGTGCCTGCCCCCGGCGAGTTGGGTGGTCATCGACCCGCACGCGATGGCCGCCGGGCAGCCGAGACACTTGAACGTAACCTCGGTTACGACCTCGTCCCGCACGCGGATCCAGATGGTCATCGTGTCGCCGCATTCGGCTGCGCCGGCCGTGCCGACACCGTCTGCGCCGGCCAGCTCGCCGACGTTTCGCGGGCGGCTGAAGTGGTCCGTCAGAATCTCACTGTAACTGTTCAACTGCTCTTGCCAATCTCCCCCCCAGTCCGGTGCAAACGCGTATATTACCGCGCCGAGGCGGCTCGGAGGTGTAATTTTGAACCTTTTCATCTCGTCCGGCAGGCGGTAGGCTTAGGCCATGATGGAAGCAAGGGAAATGGCTGAATACCAGCTCGGCGTGGTCGGGGCCGGCAACATGGCCGAGGCGGTTCTGCGCGGCGTGATACGAGGCAACATACTGTCCTGCAACGCGATCGTAGCCTCCGACCCGCTGTTCGAGCGGCGACAGAAATTAGTTTACGATCTGGGCATCAGTTGCGATGCCGACAACGCCGCACCGGCCGCCTGCCCGCGCGTGCTGCTGGCGGTCAAGCCGCAGGCCATGGCCGGTGTCCTCGATAACATTGCACCGGTGTTGCGCGACGATGCTTTGGTTATCTCCATCGCCGCAGGCATTACAACGTGCTTTCTGGACAGTCGTCTTGGCGGGCGCGGGCGGATTGTTCGCGTCATGCCGAACACGCCGATGCTGGTCGGCGCGGGCGTATCGGCCGTCGCCGCCGGGCCGCGGGCCGAAAGCGATGACATTCGATGGGCGCAGAACCTCTTCGCCGCCAGCGGCAAGACAATCATCGTCTGCGAGGATCTGATGGACGCGGTAACGGCCGTTTCCGGCTCTGGGCCGGCCTACTTCTTCTACCTCATCGAGGCGATGATCGAGGCCGGAACCGCCGAGGGACTCGACCCCGACGCCGCGGCAATGCTGGCGACGCAAACCTGCATGGGCGCAGCTAAGCTGCTGATGGAAACCGGCGAGCCGCCCGAAGGCCTGCGGGCACGCGTTACCAGCCCCGGCGGAACCACACAGCGAGCCATGGAAATACTGGAAGCCGGCGGCGTGAAGCAGAAAATCATCGACGCCGTCCGCGCCGCAGCCGAGCGAAGCAGAGAACTGGGCAAGTGAACCACGGCCGCCCCTCGCGGGACTTGCTTGAATGGAATAACCATCGCAACCCAGGGCTTGGCCTGCCTCCGGCAGTCCTGCGCCCTGGGCTAAGAACGAGCGCCCCATACGGGGCTGGCGGCAAGCTATTTACAAATCAGCACTTGTGAAGTTTAGCCGGCATAAGCAATTATCGGACAGCCTCACTTACCTAAAAGCGCTTAGAAGCTGTTTCATAACTGATTTCAGCCCGGCAGGGCTGGGAACTTAAGCGGCGATAAGATCAAAGCCCCTTCAGGGGCGACACAAGTGATGTTTCGCCCCTGAAGGGGCTTGCAAGATTAGATCATGAAACAGCTTTTAGTCTTTTACGCCTTCGACTCCCTTGACGGTATACTTCCGGACGGCCTTTTCCAGGTTCACGTCGTTGATATTTGCCAGCGTGCACAGCCAGGCCAGCACGTCGGCGAATTCTTCTTCTTTATCGGGCCGGCTGCCGCCGGCCAGCGCCGAAGCAAGCTCGCCGACCTCTTCGACGAACCACATGAACGTTCCAGCCGTGCCCCGTTGAGAGTCCGTCGCGTAATACTTTTGGCGTATGAACTGTTGAAATTCCTGAATGGTCATATCGATCTCTCGTCCGCAGGCGGCATGAATATGACAGGTCAAACTTAAACTTGCTCTAACCCTCCACGATCGCCCCAGACGGGCATTCGTCTACACAGGCGCCGCAATCGATGCACACGTCGGGATCGATACTATAGACAGGCTCGCCTTCCTTAATCGCTTCGGCAGGGCAGGCGTCCTTGCAGGTCCCGCACGCGGTGCACTTGTCAGTAATCTTATAGGCCATGTTACGCTCCTTACTTACCTTCATTCAAACAAACGCCGGACCGCAATCCGCATCGACCCGGCCGACATTATCGCCGCAATACTACGCATTCCGGCTGACGGTTCAAGGACGAAGTTGCTCACCTCGCCGCACCGGTGGTTCGCTCCATAAACTTCGCCCGCGCCCTGAGCCGCTCGATTTCAGCCTGTTCGGCGGGGTTGAAATGCTCCACGCTGCCGGTCAGCAACCGGCGGTCGACATACTCGGCGGCGTGAAGCTCGCGCAGGCACTGTTTGGCCCGGCCCGCGCTACAAAGCATCCGGGCGAAGGCGACCCGCAGACGGATGTCCATCGGGTTCAACTCGGCCGCGCGGGCCATGTATCGCAGCGCCGGTTCGACTTGAGTTTTTTCAGCCGACGCAACCGCTTCCTGCCAGGCAATCTCACCGGCCAGCCGCCACGCGCCGTAGCTGTCGGGGTTGCGGTTTTTCGCCTCTTCCGCCCACAGGCGGGCCGCTCGCAGGGCCGATTTCCGCGCGTTTTGGTCGCCGCCGGGCAACGTTCGAAGGATAACCATCGCCGCGTCGGCTGCAGCCTGGGCGTCGAGCGGGTCGGCCTGTGCGGCTCGCCGGGCATGCGGGACGGCCGCGGCTGGGTCTCCGGCCACAAGGCCGGCCAGCATCCGCTCCGTGGCGATGCTCTTTGCATAAACAGGCCGCCAGATCGCCCAGCCGCACGCCACGACTGCGACGGCGCCGCCCAGTGCTACCGCCCAGCGAAGCCGACGGCATCGCCACGGGCGGACCTCGCCGGCCCGGCCAAGGCACGCCCCGGCGCAAAGCCAGAACACCATCGCCGCTGCGGGCGTCCAGAGGCTGAAGGTAACCATATTGTGCAGTACGAAACCGGCCAGGCCGCAGGCGAGGGCAATTCGCGTTATGGCCGACGGTGCATCCAGGCCCGCAGCCGGGCCGGCACCGGCCCAACAGGCCATCGCCAACATGACCGCCAGCACGACCGCCGGCAGGATGGCCTCAAAGAGTAACAGCAGAGCACTTGAGCCTATGGCCCCGAAAATACATCGCCCCGCACCAGCCGCTACGACGACGGCCAGCAGCCGCCATACGACGTTCCGGTCGCTCTGCCGGAGCGGCGGCTCGTCGCCGGGTTTTCGAGGCCGGCACACGCTGACCAGGACGTAGCCGATGGCCGCCAGGTAAAGCGCCCCGCCGACCAGGCCATACTCCGCCGCGGCGTGTACGAACACGTTATGCGGCATCTTGACGGCTTCCTCGGCCTCAGGCCGGCGATACCGCAGGTAGGCGGCCGGGAAGTTGCCGCCCCCGACGCCGAGCAGCGGGCGGTCGCGGACGATCCGGCCGGCCGCCGTCCAATAGAACCAGCGGAAGGTCATGGTCTTGGTAGGCAGCCGGTCGCGCGCCAGGCCGTAGCCGAGAACCGCCGCTGCGCCCAGGACGAAAAGCACCACGACAACGAGGACCGCCCTGCGCCAATACCGCCTCAGCCGCTCGCCCAGCAGGTATACAGCCCCGGCTGCGACGGCCGCGGCAGCAGCGGCGAGAATGCCACCCCGGCTGCGGGTAAGGATCAGCACCAGCCCCACGAGCGCCGCGGCGGCGGCAGCAAGGATCGCAGCCAGCGTGGGCAGGTGAACATCACCGGGCTGCGACGATTTTCGTTCCGACCGGCGGGACCGGGCGGCGGCCCTGAATTTGTCCACAGCCAGGCCAGCCGCCGCAAAAAATAAAACAATCATCACCGACGCGAAGACGTTCGCCAGTGCGAAAAAGCCGAACGGCGCCGGATCGCTCATACGCTGCTCGATGAGCTTGGCCTGCGGCGAGTTAGCCGACCAGCCCAACTGCTCAAGCCGCTCGGCGCGATACATCCGGAAGTCGGCGATGCGGTCGGGCACATCCACCCGCACCTGCCAGAGGCCCTTGACCGCCAGCGTCGCGCCGACGCCGACCAGCACGACTGCCAGCAGTGCGAACCTCCGCCTGTCGGTGAAGAGCTGCACGGCCAGGAGACCCGCAGCCAGCAGCGATACCTGCTCGACCCAGGCGTTCATCGCCGCTCGCTTGTCTGATGCCGACAGCGCGCCGGCCAGCGAGACAGCGGCGAAGGCAAGCACCACCAGAGCCAGCCAGCCGTGACGAACGATAATCGAGCCGCCGCCGGCCCGGCCAATCAGCCAGACCGCCCACGCCGCCAGCAGCAGCATGGCGAACGTTACGCGCGACAGTTCAGTGCGGTCGGCGGTGATTGCCTCGGCCCGGCCTGCGCCGGAAGATTCGACCCCGGCCAAACCCGCCAGACGAAGCGAAGAGGTTTGAAATGGCATTTCCGCGAGAAACAGCCTCGCCGCCAGGGCCGCCAGCAGCAGCACGAGCACAATCCGGTCGGCTGCGCCGTTTCGGCGCCCGGGCTTACCGGCCGAGGATATCTCATTGGAAGCCGAAACTTTCACGATTTGCCGTCGCCGAATTCCAGCAGGGCTATAATCGCAACCACCGCCAGTGTCTGAACGAGCACCAGCGCGGCGGCGAGAGGGCCGGCTACGTGCGGCAGCAGCGAGGCTGCTATGGCCGTGGCGAACGTGCAGAGATAAATCGTCAGCACCGCCCTGCGCACGCTCATGCCGCGGCGGAGCAGCCGGTGAGAAAAGTGCCGCCTGTCGCCCACCATCGGATTGCGCCGCTCGCGGAGACGAAGCAGGACCACGCTGGCTGAGTCGTACAGCGGGATCGCCATCAGCACCAGCGGCACGAAGACGCCGTAAAGGTACACCGGCTGGTCCGGCTGGACGTACGTGGTCAGGCAACTGGCCACGCCAAGCAGGTAGCCTACGACCAGCGACCCGGCGTCGCCCATGAACGTGCTGGCCGGCGGGAAGTTGTAAGGCAAAAAGCCGCACAACGCGCCCAGGATCAGGCACAGCCAGGCCGAAACGAATACCTGTCCCATGCCGGCTGACGCCGCCAGCAGTGCCGCGGCGCATATGCCCGCCACGCCCGCCGACAGGCCGTCCATGTTGTCCAGAAAATTAAACGCGTTGATGATTACCGCCAGCCAGAGCACCGAAACGATGACGCTGACGGTCGGCCCGGCGACGGTGAGGATGCGCACCTTGCAGAGCAAGACCACGGCCGTACACACCGCAAGCTCACCGATGAGCTTGACCGGCGCAGCGAGGTTTTTTACGTCGTCGATCAGCCCAATTACGTGCAGCAGCAGCGCACCGGCGAGTATGCCCAGCGCCATGGGCGCCTTGGCGGCTGCTCCGGAAATATGGACAGCCAGTTCATCAGGCACCCAGTTGGGCGTTCCCCGAACGGCCCAGACGCTCGCCAGCGAAAGCGCCAGCAGGCTTATACCGAGTATGGCCGCAAAAATTGCCGACCCGCCCAGCAGTGGTATGGGCCGGGCGTGGGTCTTGTGTTTGGCCGGCACGTCCAACATGCCGAACCGCTGCGCCACGCGCCTGGACAGCGGCGTAGCCAGCAGCGAGATGCCCATCGCCAACGCAATCGCAGCCAGTGCGGCCCACGTCATCATGAGACAGACTCCTTTACTCCGCCCCGGCTCAGACAGCGGCGCGCCTCGGTAAGAAAGCCGTGGTAAGCCCCCGATGCATAGTCGGGAAACGTCCACGGCAGTGCCTGCCATCGGCCCTTTCGCCACATAAGCGTAACTTCGCCGTAGACCCCCCTGCCGAGGTAGATGCGGTGCGAAAAGTTCTTCATGCTCGCCAGTACGAGCTTGGCCGATGTGATGTAACCCGGATCGAGATTGATCCGCCTGGCCGGGCCGGCGCCGCTGCCGGCGGCGAAGGCGGATTCAAGGGCGTTGGTCAGGCATTTGGCCTCGATAAGCACATCCGGCGAAACCAACGGTTCAAACGCCAAAAACCGCCGATACAAAGGGCAGCCCATCTCCTCGTCGTAGTAATGGGTGAAGTTGAAATCCATAACTTCACTTTCCAGGTCGATCGGCCCGAATGCGGCGGCCAGTTTCTCCGCAGCGTCGCCGAACAGCCCAACTTCGGCGGAAATCATCCCGCAAATCAGCTTAACGTCGTCCGGTTGTTGCGGCTGAACCATGGTAAAAGCATTTTGGCCCCTGAATCACTGTAAGTCAATCCCGCTGCGCAGAACGGGTGCATGTAGGTTTTGGTGAAACAACGAACTGTTCGCATCCTTCGAAGTGCTCTATATAATATCCACCGGCTGTTCTTTGAGCGTGCCAGGGAAAACCAATGATCGACATCAAGCTAATCCGCGACGACCCGGAGCTGTTCAAACAGGCCGCCAAGGCCAAGAACGTCGACGTCGACATCTCCGCGCTACTGGGGCTGGACAAGCAACTCATGGACGCCCGGCGCCAGTTGCAGCAGGTTCGCACCGACCAGAACACAGCCGGCAAGGAAATCGCAAAACTGCAAGGCGACGCCAAGCAGCAGGCCGTCGCGGAAATAGCGAAACTGAAAAGCCTCGCAAAGCAGCTCGGCGACCGGATTGACGAGCTAAGCCCGACGTTTGATAAGCTGATGCTGCTGGTCCCCCAGCCGCCGGCGACGGACGTGCCCGTCGGCCGGGACGAAGCCGACAACGTCGAGCTTCGCAGGGAAGGCGAGATTAGAAACTTCGATTTCGAACCCAGGGACCACGTCCGGCTCGGCGAGCTTCTGGGTATTATCGACATTCCTCGCGGCGTGAAGCTTGCCGGGGCGCGCAACTTCACGCTCAGGGGCGCCGGGTCGATGCTGCACCGGGCGGTGCTTCGCCTGGCGATGGACCGGATGATCGCAAATGGCTACGAGCCGCTGACCGTGCCGGTGCTGGTCAACGAGTCGGTGATGGTCGGGACGGGATTTTTTCCGACCGGCAGGGACGACGCCTATCTTTGCGAGCGCGACGACATGAGCCTGGTCGGGACGTCCGAGGTGCCGCTTACGGCCTATCACGCGGACGAGATTCTCCAGGAATCCGATCTGCCGAAGAAGTACGTTGCACTTTCGACGTGCTTTCGCCGCGAGGCCGGGTCCGCCGGGCGGGACACGCACGGCCTGTACCGCATACACTACTTCGACAAGGTCGAGCAGGTCGTCCTCTGCCGCAACGACGAGCAGGCAAGCGTCGAGCACCACCGGGAAATTTTGAAAAACGCCGAGGATGTCCTCCGGGAGCTGGAACTGCCCTATCGCGTCGTGAACTGCTGTAGCGGCGAGCTTGGCATCGGGAACGTACAGCGGTTCGACATCGAGACGTGGATGCCGTCGCGCAACGGCTACGGCGAGACCCACTCGGCCAGCCGGTATTACGAATTCCAGGCCCGCCGGCTTAACATCCGCTATCGCGACGCCGCCGGCAAGCTGCACTTCGTCCACACGCTCAACAACACGGTCATCGCCAGTCCGCGAATCCTGATTGCGATGCTGGAGCTTTACCAGAACGCCGACGGCAGCGTTACCGTGCCGAAGGCGCTGCGCCCATACATGGACGGAATGAAAAAGATCGAACCGAAAAGGCAGGGCTGAACGAGCCGCGACCGTGAGGGAGCGGTCACACCGAGCTTGCCTGATTTATTGATTCCTGTATTCTGTCCAACATGTCCACACCACTGGCATACTTTCTCACATGGACTACGTACGGAGCCTGGCTGCACGGAGACCAGCGCGGCTGGGTGAACAAGCTCAATGCCTGTCCTGGCGCCGAATACAACGCTTCATGCCGGCGCATGGAGAATTCAGCGGGAGGGCGAATGAAGTGCTCAAAATCAAAACTCCCATTTGGGCAGAGAAGAATTGTTGAAAAAACCATCATGGAGGTTTGCCGATTTCGCGGGTGGGAATTGCTGGTCATCAATTGCAGAAGCAATCACGTACACGTCGTAGCGAAGTGTGGCGATGTTCGTCCGGAAATGGTGATGAATCAATTCAAGTCTTACGCGACACGGCGACTGCGGCAGAGAGGACACTTTCAAGGCAAACGGGTTTGGACGCGAGGCGGAAGCACGCGGTACATCAATTCCGAGGAGTCACTTTGGGCTTCAGTTCGTTATGTTCGGCATCAATAATGCCTGGACGGACCGCTCCCTTACGGTCGCGGCTCGTTAGATCGGCACTCCATGAAAATCATTGTATTTACTCTTGAAAGGCATTTGACGATATAGTTTACAAGCACATTCACGTTGCAGGAGTTTGAAATGATTGTCGTAATGAAACCCGGCGCGACGAAGCAGCAGGTCCAGCACGTTATCGACCTGGTGCGTGAGTACGGTCTGAAGGAACATCCGATTTACGGCACGGATCGCACGGTCATCGCCTGTATCGGCGACAAGCGGATGGTGGACAAGGGCGCGATCGAGAACGCGCCGATGGTAGAGCGAATCGTGCCGATTCTGGCCCCGTACAAGATGGCCTCAACCGAGGTCAAGCAGGCTCGCACGCAGATTGAGATCGGCCCGCAGAAGTTTCCGGTCGGCGGGCGGCGAGTCGGCGTTATCGCCGGGCCGTGCGCGGTGGAGGATCGAGACCAGATCCTCCGGACGGCGGATGCGGTCAAGGCCGCCGGCTGCATCGGTCTGCGCGGCGGGGCGTTCAAGCCGAGAACCAGCCCCTACAGCTTCCAGGGTCTCGGCGAAGAAGGCCTGAAAATTCTCGCCGACGCACGCGACCGGACCGGCCTGGCGATAGTTACCGAGGTAATCGGCCTTCAGCAGGTCGAAGTAGTGGCCGAGTACGCCGACGTGTTGCAGGTCGGCGCCAGGAACATGCAGCACTACCCGCTTCTGGAAGCGGTCGGCAAGGTCAACAAGCCCGTACTGCTGAAGCGAGGCATGAGCGCCAAGCTGGAGGAGTTCCTCCTGGCCGCCGAGTACATCATCAACGCCGGCAACCCGCAGGTCATCCTCTGCGAGCGGGGAATCAGGACGTTCGAGGATTACGTTCGCAATACGCTGCCGCTGGCGGCTGTGGCGGAACTAAACGACAAGACGCACCTGCCGGCGGTTGTGGACCCGTCCCACGGCACCGGACATGCGCATCTCGTGCCGGCTATGTGCCGGGCGGCCGTCGCCGCCGGGGCCGATGCACTGCTCGTCGAGTGCCACATCGACCCAGAACATGCAGTCTCCGACGGGGCACAGTCCATTACGCCCAAGTCGCTGACGGAGCTTATGAGCGTGCTAAAGCGCATCGCACAAGCCATCGGCAGAGAAGCCTGAGGATTTTCGATTTCAGATTTCGGATTGCGGATTTTTCAAAATCTGCAATCGTCAATTGACAATTGACAATATCCAATATGAACGGCGTTTCGCCCACGACCTCACCGCGTAAAGTCTCACTCATCCGCGCCCCATTGATGCCTGTGGCGGCGGCGGTTGCGTGCGGCATTGCATCCGGCAGGTTCGCGCCGCTTCCGACGGGTTTTTACGTTGTCTGCGGCATAGCCGCGATGGTCGCCGCAGTGCTGGCCTTCCGCCGGCCGCATCTGCAACTGGCGACGGCCGGGGCGATTATAGCCGCAGCGGGCGCCCTCGCCGCCGTGCACGTTCGCCTGGCGTATTTCGCCGCGGCGGAGAATCACGTCGTAACCTACACGGACGAGTCGCCCATGCCGGCCTCGCTGCGCGGGCGGATAGTTACGGCGCCGCAGGTAATCGAGGCGGACGATGTCATGGGCTATCACCGCCAGCCTCACACGAGTTTCATACTCCAGGCCGGCGGCGTTCGCACAACGCCGCGCGGCGGCCCGGCGTGGGTAAACGTCTGCGGCCTGGTGCGCGTGCGCGTGGACGAGCCGGCCTGGAAGTTGCAGGCCGGCCAGCAGGTCGAGCTTGTCGGCTGGATGGGACGCTTCCGCGGGCCGGCCAACCCCGGCCAGTACGACTTCGCCGCCGCAGCCCGCAACTCCGGTGTGCTGGTGCGGATGAACGTCCCTGCCGCCGACGGGGCAATAATACTCGCCGGCGCCGACCAGTCGCCGCTGGCCAAGGCCTATTGGCACGTCCGCGCCACGGCCAGGCAGCACCTGGCCGGCTGCGGCGACGTAAGCAGCGGCCGGCTGGTCAACGCCCTGGTGCTCGGCGAGCGCCACAGCGCACTGCGGACGCTGAGCCGCACGATGGTCCGGGCGGGCATAGCGCACTTTTTGAGCATCTCCGGCCTGCACCTGGGCGTGTTCCTGGGTTTCGTGTACCTGCTGCTGCGCGTTACGACGCTGTCGCCGCGCCGCTCGGCGGCGGCGGTGCTGATTGTGCTTGCTGCATACATGCTGCTGGCCGAGCCGCGTGCGCCGCTGCTCCGCTCGGCAGTGATGGCCGCGGCGCTGTGCCTGGCTGTCATCTTCCAGCGCCGCCATTCGGCACTGAACGCACTGGCCGCGGCGGCCATACTGCTGCTGGCGATCGACCCGATGCGTTTGTTTTCCGCAGGATTTCAACTGAGCTTCGCCATTGTAATAGGATTGATCCTCCTGCATCGGCCGGTGCGCAACCGGCTGTTTGGCCGCTGGCTCAGGCGGCGAGGGCTTGTGGTCTTTCGCGGCGAACAGCGTCTTGGCCGCTGGCTGTACTTTACGGCGGGCGACCGGCTGATGGACTTGATCACCATGCTGCTGACGTGCTACCTCGTCGCGGCGCCGCTGGTGGCATACCACTTCGGCCTGTTCAGCCCGTACGGGCCGCTGCTGAGTTTTCTCCTGTTTCCGCTTATCCTGGCGGTGCTGGTGCCGGGTTATATTTCGATTGCGCTGGCCTGGCCGATGCCCAACCTCTCAGCCGCGATCGGCCGCCTGGCCGGCGGCGCAGCCGAAAAACTCACCGGTACGGTCGAATCGCTGCAAGACCTGCCCGCCCTGTCTCTGGAGCTGCGCCCGGTGGGCTTTTGGTGGGTCGGGCTGTGTTACCTCGTGCTGGGAATCGTGGTGATTCACAGGCGGTGCCGGCTGGGGCGAGCTTTGGCGGTCGTGGCCCTGGCGGGGCTGGTAGCCGCGACGGTGCACACGCAGCGCCGCTCGGCTGCGCCGGCCGCGGCCGAGTTGAACGTCCTGGCCGTCGGGGCCGGCCAGTGCGCTGTTCTGCGGACGCCGGCCGGGGCGACTTATCTTTTCGACGCCGGCACGCGGAGCGGCTACGACGCCGGCCGGCAGGTGCTCAAACCTTTCCTGCGCGCGATGCGCCTGCCGGGGCCGCGCGAGGCGTTCATCTCGCACGCCAATACGGACCACTATAACATGCTGCCGGGCATGGTCGGACTGGCCGGACCGGGGCGGGTGTATCTGAACGACTATTTCCCCGGCCCGGAACGCGGCGGGCCTTCATACCATACGGCATGCCGATTCATGCAGATTCTGGCCGAGCGGAAGGTGCAGATTGTCCGCCTCCAGGCAGGCATGCGACTGTCCCTGGATGAACGAACGGAAGTAGAGGTGCTCTGGCCGCCGGCTGAAATACGCGACGATTTGACGGTCAACGACACCTCGCTGGTCCTCCGCATTTGCTGCGACGGCGAGAGCGTGCTGCTGACAGGCGACCTGGACGACGTCGGCCAGGCCGAACTCACCAAACGCGGCGGCAGAATCCGCGCGGACGTGCTCGTCGCACCGCACCACGGCGGATGGGAACGGACGCTGCCGGAATTCGTCCGCGCAGTCGGAGCGGAGACGATTATCGTGAGCAGCTCACGCGACCTGCGCGTCCCGATCGGAGCAGGCCCGGCGGCGAAACGCTTTTACACCGAACTCCGAACGCATCGGCGCTACTACTGCACCGCCCGCAAC
>JAXIHJ010000013.1:0-48097 GCA_034189755.1 Planctomycetota bacterium | reverse complement strand
GTGCGGTTACGACGGTTGCGAGTGTGAGGGTAATGCTTTTCATTTTTTCGCCTCCTTTAGGCAATGTTTGCGGCCCCTCCGGCCGCAAGTTCGGTTACGCCGACGACACGACATTTATTGGTATCTGCCGCATCGAGCGGCGACAGAAGAAGGCTACGATTCGTTGTTGAGCCGGGCCAATCGGAGAGAGATTTTTTGAAATATTTTTAAGGACTGTTGCTAAAAGACTGACGGCCGTTGGCATCGCGGCCGGCCGGCCGATACAATGCACACCATGCCCGACGAAATCGAAATGAAATTTCAGGTCGACAGTCTCGAGCCTGTCCGCAAGGTTCTTCGTAACCTCGCCGCGGAGTATCTCGGCACTGTCCGGCAGATTGACATCTACTTCGATACGCCCGACGGCGCGCTTAGGCGGTCGGACTGCGGCCTGCGCCTGCGCCGGTCGCGCCGCCTGGCCGGACCTGCGCTGCCGCCGGCCGGGGGAGCGCTGCTGACCTACAAAGGCCCGCGCCGCCCACATGCCGGATGCAAGGTCCGCGAGGAACTCCAGACCCGATGCGACGACGCCGAGGCTGCACGGCGGATTCTCCGGGCCTGCGGGCTGGTCGAGACGCTTCTCATCGAGAAGCGCCGCGCCACGTACAGCCTGGCCGGCTGCCTGATTGCGCTGGACACGCTGCCCGGCCTCGGGCAGTTCATCGAGATTGAAGCGACCGACGAAAAGAAGATTCACTCCGTCCGCCGCAAGCTGTCCCTGACCGGTGAGCCGATTACGGCGACGTACGCCGAACTGCTCGCCGCGAGGCGAAAAAAGAAGTAGCAGGGAGGCACGGAAGGGGCGAAAATTCCAAGTTCCAAATTATAAGCTCCAAACACCCGCTCCCTTCCGGTCGCGGAAACAAATCCCGCTCGCTTAGCGCTCGCGGCTAGTAGGGACGCGACTGGCACACTCAACGGTACTAGCCGCGATGGTTCGACAAAGCTCACCACAGGACGGAAGGGAGCGGGACAAAAACCACCAAAACCTACATGCGCCCGCAAGAAGCCCTTGTGCTTGACCGCCGCGGCCTGAGCAATCATAATGCGCGGCGGTTTTCCGGGAAGTTTTTGGAACCTTTTTGGAAATTAATCCGATGGACGGAACGCAAGTGAATTTGGAGCTTGCCCGCCAGACGCTGAAGCTGGAGGGCCAGGCCGTAGCAGCACTGGCCGAGACGATCGGCGAATCGTTTGTCGCGGCGGCTGAGGCGGTTTTCGGCTGCTGCGGCAAGGTGGTGCTGACGGGCATCGGCAAGGCCGGCATAGTCGGCGAGAAAATCTCCGCCACGCTGGCGTCGACCGGCACGCAGAGCATCTTTCTGCATCCGGTCGAGGCGCTGCACGGTGATCTGGGCAGGCTGCAGGACAGGGACGTGGTTGTGGCGCTTTCACACAGCGGGGCGACCGAGGAGCTTGTCCGGCTGACGGACCACATCAAGGCCCGCGGCGCGAAGCTTATCGCCGTAACCGGCTCGGCCGATTCTCCGCTGGGCCGCCACGCCGACGTCGTTGTCTGCTACGGGCCTCTACAGGAGGCATGCCCGCTTGGACTGGCGCCGACGGTTTCCACGACGTGCATGTTGGCGCTCGGCGACGCGCTGGCGCTTACCGTGATGCAGATGCGCAACTTTCAGCCTGAAGACTTCGCCGTGTTTCACCCGGCCGGTGCGCTTGGCAGAAAGCTGCTGAAGGTCGAAGAGGCAATGAGCTTCTGCGCCGGCGAGAGGCTCAGCGTCGTCGACGACTCGCTGACCGTCGCGGCGGCCCTGGCCGAGGCGGAAAAAACACCGCGACGCACCGGCGCGATGCTGCTGGTGGACTCGCAAAGCCGGCTCAGCGGCATCCTGACCGACGCCGACCTTAGGCGGGCGCTGATAACCGGCGGCGAGAAAATTCTCAACGAGCCGGTCGCCGAACTTATGACACGCGACCCGAAGCACATTCACGTCGGCGAGCTGGCCAGCGAAGCCATGGCTACGCTCAACAAATATCGCATCGACGAGCTGCCGGTGCTGGACGACGCCGGCCGGCCCGTCGGCGTGATCGACGTTCAGGACCTGCTCGGCATCAAGACGGTGAGCCATGACGCAGATTAAAACCGACAAGATCGAACTGCTCGTCCTGGACGTTGACGGCGTGCTGACCGACGGGCGGATTGTCCTTACGTCGACCGGCCAGGAGATCAAGGCGTTCAACGCCCGCGACGGGTCGGGCATGAAGTACTGGAAGCGGGTCGGCGGCAAGCTGGCGATAATTTCCGGGCGCGGCTCGCAGGCGGTTATCCGCCGGGCCGAGGAACTGGACGTGGACATCTGCCGCCTGGACATCCGCAGGAAGGCGCCGGTCTATGAAGAAGTTCTCGCCGAGCTTGGCATGACCAACGAGCAGACCGCCGTGGTGGGCGACGACCTGGCCGACCTGCCGATGATGCAGCGGTGCGCCCTGCCGATAGCCGTCGCCGACGCCGTTCAGGAGGTTCGCAGTGCGGCGGCCTACGTAACCGAGGCGCCCGGTGGCGGCGGCGCCGTCCGCGAGGTCATCGAGCTGATCCTTAAAGGGTCTG
The DNA here is from genome assembly GCA_034189755.1 of Planctomycetota bacterium. Taxonomy (GTDB): domain Bacteria; phylum Planctomycetota; class Phycisphaerae; order SM23-33; family SM23-33; genus JAXIHJ01. Next base: position 45,492 of record JAXIHJ010000013.1, on the reverse strand, counting down.
GCCGGTGGGACCAAATCCTCGCCAGGTATCTTCCCGCTGAAGAAGGCCGGCCGGCATGAAACGAAAAGCGATTATGCTGGCCGGTACGTTTGCGGCCCTGCTGGTGACGGTCGGGCTTTATCACATCGTTACCCATAGCTGGAAGGACGAAGAACCCGACCGGCCTAACCTGCCTGCCGGGCACCCTAGGCCGACCGCCGTCCAGGGCCGAACCGACGCCGGCGAGGGCCAGGACCTCCACACCATCACCCGCGACAGGCATGGCCGGCTCGAAGGCGTCTACGGGGCCAGGCGGTGGACCAAGCGGGACGATGAAAGCTACCTGCTGACCGACCCCGATATCGAATTGTACCAGCGGGGCGGCCAGGTTATCACCATTCGGGCCGATGAGGGCACGGTCTACGCCGAAGAACTGGCCGGCGGCGACTGGAACATCCGCAAAGGCAGCCTGCGCGGCAACGTGAGAATTTTCTTCGACCGCTCAACCAAGGCCGACCGCACGCCGCCGGAGCAGCGCCCGGGGGACGTCGTCCGGATATTCACCGATGACCTGTATTTCAACAGCGACCTTCAGGAGATAACCACCGCCGGCCCGGTAAAGCTGCTTTCCGCCGAGGCCGACATCCACGGCAGGGGGCTTCTGCTGCGATGGAACGAGGTGCCGCGCGAGCTGCGAGAGCTTCGCATCGAGCAGGGTAAGACTATGCTCATCTACAGCATGCCGTCCCGTGCGAATGCGGTCCTGCTGCCCGGCGGCGCGTCTGCCGGGCCTGGCCGGGCCGGGGCCGGGGCATCCGTGCCCCAGACGCCTGCAAGCATGCCCGCCACGCAGATTACCGGTCTGGACGAGGACACTCCAGCCGAGCCGCCGGCCAAGAATGTCTATCGGGCGGACTTCTTCGCCGCCGACGGCCAGGACGTGCGCGTCGACAGCGGCGATCGTCGAGTGCGAGGTGCCGAGAGGCTCTCGCTGGTCTTTGAGTGGCAGCGTTCCAGCCGCCGTTCGCGCAGGGCCTCCAGCCGGCCGGCAACCGCCCCCGCCGGCGATGCCGAGACGCAGCCGGCCGAGAAGCCCGCAGGCCAGCCGATGCGCATCCGGTGGTCTGGCCCGCTGGTGCTCAAGCCCATCGGGCACGTGGCCGAGCCGTCCGACGAGCGTTGGCGGGTTTCAGCCGCCGGCGAGCGGGTCGTGCTGACGGATTCGCAGACCACCGCCGTCTGCGGCGAGTTCTCGTTCGTCAGCCCCGGCCAGGTCGGCGAACTGATTGGGGCCGGGCAAAAGCCCGCCGAACTGAACCTCGCCGCCGGCGACAGGGTTACCTGCCGGAAGATTCGTTTCGACCGGCGGACGGGCATGGCTAATCTGCTCGGTGAGGGTTCTATTGTTCGCGGCGCGGCCTCCGGGCCTGAGGCCGAAAAAACCAAGGCCGATTACATCCACTGGCGCGACTCGGTGCAGGTTAAGTTCGCCGGGCAGACCGTCCGCCGCAATGACGGAACCGAACGTACCCGCCAGGTCATCGAAGAGGCCGCCTTCCGTGGCCGGGTTAGGCTTCAACAGGCCGCGACGGGCGACTTTGTGCGATGCGAGCACCTTCAGGTCTGGATGGCTGACGGCGCGAGCGGGCGAAGGTATCCTCACATGGCGGTCGCCACCGGCGACGTATTGGCCCGCCAGGAAGGCAGCGATATTCGTGCCGGCAAGGTTACCGTTGAGTTCGCCGAACGCCCCGGCCGGGCCGGCTCCGGCGACGAGTCGATGCGCGTACGGGCGGTGAGCATGTTGGCCGAGCACGACGTTGTGGTAACCGACCGGCGCGACCAGGACGAGCCGATGCACGCCGTCGCCGACCGGCTCAGCAGCGACCTGATCCGCCGTGAAGCCGTCCTGCTGGGCGCCCCGGCGCGCATCAAGCAGGGGCCGAACAGCCTCAGCGGCAAACGCATCAACTTGAAAGAGGCCGACGAGTCGGTCTCCGTCCGCGGCGGCGGCGTGTTGCGGTTCAACACCGGCAAGGACCTCAACGGCGCCAAGCTGAGCCGGCCTCGACCGGTTGAAATCGCCTTCGCCAGACGGATGGACTACAACGGCCGGCCCGGCATAGCGGAATTCGCCGGCGACGTTACGCTCGACAGCGGCAACGACCACTTGGAATGCCAGGCGATGCGGGTTTGGTTTGAAAAGTTGCAGGCAGATGAACCCGCCCCGGCGGCCGAAAAAAAACGCAGTCGCCTCGTCGGCATGGACCGCTACAGCCGGCGGCGCGTGGCGATGATCCTGGCTGAAAATCGCGTCAAGCTGCGAAGCCACAAGGAAGACGAAGCCGGACATCTGCTTCGCCGCCTTCAACTTTCGGGCCAGCACCTGACTTACGACGCCCGCCTCAGCGAGCTGAATGTAACTGGCGCCGGCACGCTGCTGGTCGAGGACTACCGCCAGCCGGAAACCCGCCACGGCGATTCAGACCAGTCCACCACCAACATAGAACGTCCCTCGCAGACGGCGTTCGAGTGGCAAAAGTCGCTCCAGCTTTCACAGGAGAAGCGCCTCGGCGTTATGGAAGGCGACGTGGTGATGGTCCATCGCAGCGGCCGGAAGGTTGTGCTGACCAAGCGGCTCAACGTCAGGCCCTGGGGCGAAATCGGCGCCGGCCGGGAGACGGTGCTGACCTGCCGGCGGCTCATGACCAAATTCGGCACGCCGGACGCCCGCACCTCCACGCAGCCGGTCGCCGACGCCTGGCAGGCAGGCCCGAGGCTCGGACCGCTCGATTTGTTCACCGCCACCGAACAGGTGAACCTCAAAGACGGCCCGCGGCAAGTGTTGGGCCAGCGGCTCATCTACGACCGGTTGCGCGACCTGGCTATCGTGTGGGGCTTCGGCCAGGGCCGGCCGCCGGCCAACGCGAACCTGTACTATGAAGACGCCGCATCAGAGCGGTCCCAGCGATGGTCCAGCCCGAAAATTATCTGGTACCGGCGGGACAACCGTATAGTTACAGAATCAGTTACCGGCGGCGGTAGTTGAATAAATCGTACATGTATTAGACCCCTAAGGAGTTCCTGATGGTTCAAGGACGCAAGAGGCAGTCGGAAGATAAAAATGTGCTTCACCTGATTTCACATACGCACTGGGACCGGGAATGGTATCTGACCTTTCAACAGTTCCGGATGCGGCTGGTGATGCTGGTGGACGAGCTGCTCGATATTCTGGAGAACGTTTCTGGTTACAAGTACTTCATGCTCGACGGCCAGACTATCCTGCTGGAGGATTACCTGGAAATTCGTCCCGAAAACGCCGACCGCCTGCGCAGGCTGATAGCCCAGGGCCGCATCCAGATAGGCCCGTGGTACGTCCTGCCGGATGAGTTCCTGGTCAGCGGCGAATCGCTGATCCGCAACCTCATCTACGGCAAGAAGGCGGCCGAGGGCTTCGGGCCTGTTATGAACGTCGGCTACCTGCCCGACCAGTTCGGGCACATCTCCCAGATGCCGCAGATACTGAAGGGCTTCGGGATGAACAGCGCCGTTATATGGCGCGGCGTGGGCGATTCGGACGGCGGGGAGCTGGACAGCGAGTTTCTCTGGGAATCGCCCGACGGTTCGCAGGTCCTGACGCTCAGGCTGCCGGCCGACCGGCCACGAGACAAGAACGACAACCTGCCCGCCCAGGCCGAGGTTTCGGTCTACGACAACGACGGCTACTTCAACGCCGCCAGGCTGCCCGCCGAGCCCAAGGCCGCTGCCGAACGGATAGGGGTGCTGGCCCAAAAACTGGAACAATACGCCGGCACGAGGCATCTGCTGCTGATGAACGGCGTGGACCACGCCCGCCCGCAGCCAGAGCTGCCGGAAATTATCGCCGGTGCGAACGGCCTGCTGAACGGCGCCCAAATCGTGCACTCCACGCTGCCGCTGCTGTTCGAGGCCATCCGGTCCGAAACCCCGAAGCTAAGCGCAGTGCCAGGAGAATTCCGCCGCCGCCGCGAGGGCGATATCCTTTTTGGAACGCTTTCGACAAGGCCATTTCTCAAACAGGCGAATGAAGCGGCCCAGACTCAACTGGAGCGATGGTCCGAGCCGTTTGCAGCCGCCGCATGGTCGCTCGGCGCAGACTACCAGCGGAAGTATTTCGACCTGGCCTGGAAGTTCCTCTTGAAGAACCATCCGCACGATTCCATCTGCGGCTGCAGCGTAGACGCCGTGCACGAGGAAATGATGACGCGATACGCCTCCTGCCGGCAGATTACCGAAGAACTGCTCATCGAGGCCTTCAGGAACATCGTCGGCAGGATCGACCTTTCGCACTTAGGTGACGATGAGCAGACACTGGTTCTGTTCAATCCGGCCCTGCGAAGCCGCTCGGAAGTGGTGGAAACGACGGTAAGCTTCCCGGCCGACGCCAATGTGCGGGGCCTGACGCTCCACTCACCGGCAGGCGAGGAAATACCCATAACGGTGTTACGCCATGAGCCGTACGTCTTCGATTTAGACCCGGTAAAGGTTCTTTTTTTCGAGAAGGCCAGCCGGTTCACCATCTCTTTCCGGGCTGCCGACGTGCCGGCTATGGGATATCGCTGTTACGTCGTTCGCCCGGCCGATGCCCCGGCCGCCGAGGCCGCACCGGCCGAAGGCGTGCTGGAAAACGAACTTCTGCGGCTTCAGGTGCATCCTGACGGCACGTTTGACCTGTTGGAGAAGCGCAGCGGCCGGCTGGCCAAGGGCTGCAACCTGCTGGAAGACGGCGGGGACAACGGCGACTTTTACAATTATTCACCGCCGAAAAATGACGAGATTGTCCGCGGCCTGAAGAACGGGCGCGTAACCTCGGCCGGTGGCAATGCGGTACTCGTCACCGGCGAGATGCACCTGCCGGGGTCCGTCAGCCAGGACAGGCAAAGCCGCACAGCCGAGCAGGTCTGCTGCCCGGTGTCGGTTACGGCTGCGCTGAGGCAGCGCCGGGTGGACGTCTGTATCCGGATCGACAACCATGCAAAGGACCATCGACTGCGGACGCTGTTGCCGACCGGCGTCAATGCGGAAAAATCCTGCGCCGCCGGCCAGTTGGACGTTGTCAGCCGCCCGATCGGAGCCAAGGAGACCGGCGACTGGTTTGAAGAACCGCTGCCGACGTATCCGCAGGAAACTTTTGTGGACGTGAGCGACGGGCGGCAGGGCACGGCAGTGTTCACTCGCGGGCTGCCGGAATGCGAGGCGATACCCGCCGCCGAAGGCGTTACGCTGGCGATTACGCTTATGCGATGCGTCGAGGCGATTACGCGCGGAGGCCTGGCTACCACCAATCGCAATCAGAGCGACCCGCCCTGGCAACCTTCGCCGGGCGGACAGTGTCCGGGCGATTGCGTGTTTCACTATTCCGTTTTCCCACATGCCGGCGACTGGTCCGGCGGCGGCGTGGCTCAGGAAGCTGAAGCCTACCGCCTGCCGTGCCGCGGCGTTACGTGCCGGGGCAATACCGGCGGCCCGTTGCCGGCCGAGGGCGGCTTCCTGCAAATCCAGCCGAACTGTCTGGAACTAAGCGCCATGAAGCTCTCGGAGGACGGCTCGGGGCTGATTGTGCGGCTGGTGAACTTGACGGACAAGGCGGGCCAGGCCACGCTGGGTATTTACGGCAAGGTCGAATCCGCCGCCAGGGTCAGCCTGGCCGAAGAGGAACTTCAGCCGCTGCCCGTCGGACCGGACGGTTCGGTAACGTTCCAGTACGGCGCCAACGAGATAATCACCGTGAAAATTTGCTGCCGGCGGTAGCGACATTAAAGTGATTCGTTCATTGAGCCGCTGCGGAAACCCTCCAGGTCCAGCGTTACGTAGGTGTAGCCCAGGCCCTTGAGCTTTTTGACGATGGCTTGCCGCTGGCGGATGGCCTGTGTGATTTTGTCGCCCGGCACCTCGATCCGGGCGACCGGCTCGTAATCGCGGACGCGGCAGGCGGCGAAGCCCATATCTCCAAGCGCAGCCTCGGCCTGCTCGATGCGCCGCAGCAGCGGGGCGGTAATCTCCCGGCCGTACGGAACACGGCTGGCCAGGCAGGCTGAAGACGGCCGGTCCCGGTTTGCCAGGCCCATAGCGCCGGCTGCGGCGCGGATATCGGCTTTTTTCAGGCCGGCCTCGGCCAGCGGACGGCAGACCTGCATCTGCCGCTCGGCGTCCAGGCCGGGGCGGTAGTCGCTCGGGTCGTCGGCGTTGGTTCCGGTAACGACGGCCAGGCCGCGTTGCTCGGCGAGTTGTTTTAGCCGGCCCAGCAGCCGGCTCTTGCAGTGGAAGCAGCGGTCGGCCGGGTTGGAGGTGAAGTTCGGGTCGGAAAGCTGCCGCGTCTGTATCTCGAGATACTCGGCGCCGATCCGGCCTGCGATTTTACGGGCCGCCCGGCGTTCGCTCTGCGGGAATATCGGCGAGACGGCCGTTACCGCCAGGACCTTTTTGACCCCGAGCGTCTCGGCAGCCAGCGCCAGCAGAAGCGAGCTGTCGACGCCGCCGGAAAAGGCCACCACCACTCCGCCGAGCCGGCGAAGAATAGACCGGCAGGCGTCGAGCTTCCGGCAAAGCGATGCGTCCATGCCGGCAGTGCGGCAGGTTTGCGTTTTGTCCGTCATGCCTATTATTGTACAGCATCGACCCGCCTGCATGTGCAACCGAACGTGCTTGTAAGCGACCCGCCGAGTTTTTATGCTGGATGGTCTATGGCGCGAGGATCGAAAATCTCAAAGGGGTGTCCGCACGCTTCTCGGCGTTTAGCGGCGATGAGCAGGGCCAGGTCGGCGGGCCGGGTCGGCGCGATGCTCATCAGCCGGCCTGAGGACGTGGGCTACCTGACCGGCTTTACCGGCGGCGACGGCTTGTTGCTGATGGGCGGGGGCGCAGGCCGATCGGCAGGCTGGGCGGTGCTGATTACCGACGGGCGGTATGAAGAGCAGGCCGGCGCCGAATGCGACGGCGTGGAAATCCATATCCGCAGCGGTTCTGTGGCGGCGGCTGTGGCTGAGGCATTGAAGGGCCGGGGCGTTCGCCGGCTGGGCTGCCAGGCCGACGACATGACCATCCGGTTCCGGCGGACACTGGCCTCGACCGTGGGCGAAAAACGGCTTAAGCCTGTCTGCGACGTGATTGCGCCGCTGCGGCGGGTCAAGGACGCCGGCGAGATTGCCGCCATCTCCAGGGCGGTGCGCGTAGCAGAGCGGGCGTTCAGGCAACTCATCGCCGGCGGCAAATCCGCGCTAATCGGCCGGACGGAACGCCGCGTGGCGGCTGAGCTGGAATATCGGATGAGGCTGGCGGGTTCGGACGGTGCGGCGTTCCAGACGATCGTCGCCGCCGGGCCAAACAGCTCGCTGCCGCACCATAGGCCCGGCGCAAGGAAAATTCGCCGCGGCGAATGCGTACTGCTGGACTTCGGCGCGGTGGTGGGCGGCTATTGCAGCGACTTGACGCGGGTGGTGTTCACGGGTAAAATCCCGCCGAAACTGGTTGAGATTTACGAACTGGTTCGCCGAGCGCAGGCCGCGGGTATCGCGGCGATTCGACCCGGTGCGACTTGCCGATCGGTCGATGCGGCGGCGAGAGAAGTTATCGCCGCAGCCGGGTACGGCGATCGATTTTTGCACGGTGTGGGCCATGGTATCGGCCGGCAGGTGCATGAGGCGCCTGCGATGGGCCGAACGGGCAGGTTGCGGCTCCGTGCCGGTGAAGTGGTAACAGTCGAGCCTGGCCTCTATCTGCCGGGCTTCGGCGGCGTGCGAATCGAGGACAATATACTGGTAACACCGCGCGGGCGGCGCCGGCTGAGTTCGCTGCCCAGGAAACTCGCGGCTGTAACCCTTGCGTAAAGGCCGAGAAACGGGAACTTGCAATGGACAAAAAAGAAATCAGACGTCTTATCAAGCTCATGGTGGACAATGACCTGAGCGAGCTGGACGTTACCGAAGGCGAGAACCGTGTTCACTTAAAGCGCGCCGGCGGCGAGGCGCCGGCGGTTTCGGCGCCGAGCGTTCCGGCATCTGAGGCGGCGGCCACGCCTGCTGAGCAAAAACCCGCCGAGCCGGAGGGCGAAGAACTCATCGAGATAAAAAGCCCCATGGTCGGCACGTTCTTCGCCGCGTCCAGCCCGGACAGCGACGCCTACGTCAGCCGGGGGGCCGAGGTCGCCGAGGACAGCGTCGTCTGCATCGTCGAGGCCATGAAGGTAATGAACGAAATCAAGGCTGAGTGCGTCGGCGACGTCGCCGAAATCTGCGTCAAGAACGCCCAGCCCGTTGAATTCGGGCAGGTGCTGTTCCGTGTCAGGCCGGCCTGAGGTTGATTAAGAGGTGCTCCTAGATGTTTTCCCGCATTCTGGTGGCCAATCGTGGCGAGGTAGCGCTCAGGATTATCCGGGCCTGCCGTGAGCTTGGCGTCGAGACGGTGGCGGTGTTCTCCGAGGCCGACCGCGACGCCAGCTACCTGCACCTGGCCGACGAACGTATCTGCATAGGCGCTGCGCCGTCGGCTGACAGTTACCTGAACATACCTCGTATTATCGCAGCCGCAGAGATAGCCGACGTTGAGGCTATCCACCCCGGCTACGGATTTCTCGCGGAAAACTCTCACTTCGCCGAGGTCTGCCGCGACTGCAAGATCGAGTTCATAGGCCCGAGCGTCGAGAGCATGCAACTGCTGGGCGACAAGATTCAGGCCAAGCAGCTTGCCAAGGCCGCCGGCGTCCCGACCGCTCCGGACAGCGACGGGCCGGTGGAAACGGTCGAAGACGCCGTCCGCGTAGCCGGGGAAATCGGTTATCCCGTCGCGCTGAAGGCCGCCGCAGGCGGAGGCGGGCGGGGCATTCGCTTCGCCCACAACGAGGCTACCCTCAAGAGTGTCTTCAAGCAGGCGCAGTCCGAGGCGGAAATAGCCTTCAAGGACGGCCGGCTTTACATGGAGAAGTGCATCGAGAACTTCCGCCACATCGAGGTGCAGATTCTGGGCGACACGGCCGGGAACATCGTGCACCTGCTTGAACGCGAGTGCTCCGTGCAGCGGCGCCGCCAGAAGATTATCGAAGAAACACCCGCACCGAAGCTCAGCCCGGAACTCCGCGAGGCGATATGCGGCGCTGCGGTTCGCCTGGCCGAAAAGGCCGGCTACTACAACGCCGGCACGGTCGAATTTATGCTCAACTCGGACGGGCATTTTTACTTCCTTGAGGTCAACACGCGAATCCAGGTCGAGCACCCGGTTACCGAGATGGTTACCGGCCAAGACCTGCTCAAGTGGCAGCTTAAGCTGGCCTCGGGCCAAAAGCTCACGCTCAAACAGGCCGACATCCACCATCGCGGTTCGAGCATCGAATGCCGGATAAACGCCGAAGACCCGGCCCATGACTTTCGCCCAAGCCCCGGCCGGGTGGATGCGTTTGTCGCACCCGGCGGGCCTGGCGTGCGGTGGGATTCGCACGTCTACCAGGGCTACGTCATTCCGCCGACCTACGACAGCCTCATCGGCAAGCTGATTGTCCACTGCCCGACGCGACGCGAGGCTATCGCAACGGCAAAACGTGCCATCGACGAGTTTGTAATCTATCCGACCAAAACGACCATCCCGCTGTGCCGCGAGATCCTGGACCACGAACGGTTCGTTAGAGGCGAGTGGGACACGACCTTTGTCGAACGAGAGATGCTGAGCGGCTGACCCTGTAAAAACTGGAGAAGATGTAGATGGCGAATATGATCAAGGGTAATGCAGTTATCGGACAATCCGGCGGCCCGACCGCCGTTATTAATCAGTCCCTGGTGGGCGTGATTGAGACCGTCGGCAGGTGCAGGTCGATAAAGCGTCTGCTCGGCGCTCGTCACGGGGTTAGGGGAATCATCGAGCAAAAGTTCATGGACTTGAAGGGCCTGAAAAAGCCCCTGCTGGATCGCATAGCCGTTACGCCGGCTGCGGCGCTAGGCTCCAGCCGCGACAAGCCGGACGAGGCCTACTGCCGGAAAATTTTCAAGGTCTTCGCCAGGTACGACGTTCGCTACTTTTTCTATATCGGCGGCAACGACTCGGCCGACACGGCCAGGATTGTCAACGAGATGGCCGCCGCATCCGACTACGAGCTGCGTGTTTTCCATATTCCCAAGACAATCGACAACGACCTGTGCGTAACGGACCACTGCCCCGGCTACGGCTCGGCGGCCCGGTTTGTGGCGTCGGCGTTTATGGGCGACGACAGGGACGTAACGTCGCTTCCGGGCATCAAGATCAACGTGGTGATGGGCAGGAACGCCGGCTGGCTGACGGCCGCAGCAGCGCTGGGCCGGGCCGGCAGCAAAGATGGCCCGCACCTGCTGTACACGCCGGAGGCGCCGTTCTCGACCAGGCGGTTCCTTGATGACGTCCGCCGGGTGTACGATCGGCTGGGCCGCTGCCAGATCGCCGTCTCCGAAGGCATAGTCGAACGGGGAGGCAAACCCGTAACCGTGGCGCTGGCTGAGAAGCTCGGCGCAAAGGTCGAACGCGACAGCCACGGCAACGTGCAGCTTTCCGGCTCCGGCGCGCTGGGCGATTTTCTCGCCCAATATATAAAAACCCAGGCCGGCAGGAAGAAACTCCGCGTCCGCGCCGATACGTTCGGGTATTTGCAGCGGAGTTTTCCCGGCTTCGCCTCGGCCGTTGACGCCGCCGAGGCCCGCGCATGCGGGCGAAAAGCGACCGAATACGCGATGGCCGGCGATGCCGACGGCTCGGTGGCCATCCGACGCGGCAAGGGCGCACACTACACCGCGAGCTTCTTTAGGGCCGAACTGAAGGACGTCGCACGCCGAACAAAGGACATGCCGAGAAGCTTCATCAACAAGGCCGGCAACGGCGTTACACGCAGCTTCATCAAATACGCCTCGCCGCTGGCCGGCACACTGCCGACCATCGGCAAGCTTGTGTAACGAATAGTCCACGCCTGCCTAGCGGCAGGTAGGCAGGCGTGGACTACTACGCCCCGTATTTTTCGAGTTTGCCGGCGTGTGCCATCGCCAGCGGCAGGAGCTGCCTGGCGGGGATTGTTCCTATCTGCCCGGCTCGGCAGGCGACTTCCTCGAAGCGTCCGCCGTCGCCGCCGCGGAGGTGCGGAGCCTTCATCAATACCGGCACGGGATGCCAGGAATGCGCCTTCAGACTCGGCGGCGTGGAGTGGTCGCCCGTAACCAGCAGCACGTCCGGCTCGGCGGCCAGCAGCGACGGCAGGGCGGCGTCCATCTCCTCGGTTCTTGCGATTTTCCCATCCAGGTCGCCGTCCTCGCCGGTCTTGTCGGTGTACTTGAAATGCGCGAAGACGAACGTATGGTCCGCCATCACCTTAGCGGCCTCGGCGCAAATATCCTTCGCGGTGGTCGGCCTGGCCGCCACGTCGATGCCGACCAGCCTCGCTACGCCGCGGTACATCGGATAGCCCGCCACGGCCGCCGGGCGCAGCTTATACCGCTCGGCGAACGTCGGCCAGTCGGGCAGTTTGGCGAAGCCGCGGGCGAGTATCATGTTCGCCTTCGGCTCGTCGGCGAGAATCCGTCCGACCTGCTCGATAATTTTGGCGACGGTCTTTGCGGTGGTGGAATTTTCGTGCGGCGGTCGTGTCGGCGGCAGCGGCGGCGTGCCGACGGCCTGCGGGTCGGTATCGCCGATATCGTCGTCCAGCCCGTCGCCTCGCAGCACCATCAGCGCGCGGTGCTCGGCGACGGTCTCCAGCAGGACCTCGATGCCGGCGGGCGGGGTCAGGCCGGCCTTGATTTTTGCCAGGACGCGGCGGTTTTCATCATCGGATATTCGCCCGGCCCGGCGGTCGGCAACGTTGCCGTCGGCGTCGATGGTGCAGAAGTTCAGCCTCGCCGCCATGTCGCGGCCGGTCAGCGGGAACTCGATGCCAAGCGCGCTCAGCACGCCGCGGCCTACTTTGTAGACAAGCGGGTCGTAGCCGAACAGTCCCAGATGCCCCGGCCCGCTGCCGGGCGTAACGCCCACCGCGACCGGCATGATCAGGCCCAGCGCGCTTTGGCGGGCCAGTTTGTCGAAGTTGGGCGTCTTGGCCAGTTGCAGCGCAGTGCCTCGGCCGGCGTTGTCGCAGTCGCCCACGCCATCCATCACCAGCAGCACAATTCGCTTCTCGTTCGCAACCGCCAGCGAAGCAATCAGATTACCGTAAGTGTCTTCCATCTTCTCAAGCCCTTCTGGTTTGTGTCGAAAAACGAGCCGGATTACACAGATTAGCGGATTGCACGGATAAAAACTATTCTTTCGGTACTTTCGGCGCTCTCGGCAGGAGAATCACGCCGCGTGCCAACGCCGCCAGTTGTTGCTGCACGAGATCAAGATTTTCTTTTGCCGGCCGATAGTTCGGCTTTATGTCCACTGCGCGGCGGAAACAATTGCGCGCTTCGCGCCAATCGGTTCGCCCGGCCTGTATGTCCATCTTCGATATTCGCTGTGCGCCGCGACTGGCCAGGCACGTTCCCAGATTGTTCCATGCCTCGTGGTAGTCCGCGTCGGCCTCGACGGCGGCGCGGAAAAGGTCCGCCGCCGCATCGTTCCACCCCAGCCGCAGGAGCGTTACGCCGCCGACGTGATATGCGTATGCCGGCACCGGGTCGAGCCGCAGGATGTTCTGCTTGTAGCCGGCCGTGTCAAAATCCGCCGCCGTCAGCTTATGCTTCTCGGCCAGTTCGGCGTTCGCCCCTGCATTGCGGACGAATACGGCGTGCATCGCGTCGAGGTGCACCAGTGCCCAGGCCGGCGAGTCGACAAGCCGGCGGGCCAGCAGAGTGCTGGAGCGGTCCACGCGGAGACAGACGATTTGCAGGCCGTACTTTTCCGCCGCCTCGTCGAACGGCCGGCCGCCGGCGTTGACCTCCAGCAACTCCTGCATGACCGCCGGCGGATAGGCCCACGTATTGGTCAGTATGGGTACGCTGCGGTGCGGCTGCGTGAAATAGTGCAGGTTTGAAGAGCCTGTATAACCTGTCCATAACCTGCCGGCCGGTTTGTGATTGTTCAGCCACTTGGCGGCACGGAGCGGCAGGTTAAGCTCCGAGCCTCCCAGGCCGAACCGCACCGGCGAGCGGTCATTGAAGTAGAACCGCTGCGTAATGACGGTGAAGCCCAGATACACGCTCGCCAGCACCGCCAGAAGTGAAAAAGCCCCTGAGACGGCAAGTGTCTTTCGCTCGCCGAGGTATAGGGTGATCTTTTTTAGCAGCAGGCACAATGCGCCCAGTGCGAGCGGCGCGATTATTACGGCGGCCGGGGCGATGTTTCGCCTCATTGACAGCGAGATGACCGTGAAGCCGGCGATAAGGAACAGGCAAGCCCATCGTCGTTTAATAGCCGCGGCCAGGCCGCCCAGCCCCGCCAGCGACAGGAGAACGATGTAGCCGCAGGTGGCCTTCATCTGCCAGAAGCTTTCAGCCCCGAACGGGCGGAAGAACTCGCCGATGTGCGACCACGGATGCCCGCCGGGCGACACGCTGCCGCCGGCGATGTTGTTGTGGTGAATGAACCATAGCGTCTGGATCGGCATCGCCGCCAGCCGCCACGTCCATGGGTTCACGAAGCATACCGCCGCCTGGCCCGCCAGCACAGCCGCCAGAAACGCCGAGCGGCGACGTGGCTCGGCCGACAGTTGCCGTTCGCCCCTGAGTTGATGCCAGCCCATCCGCAGCAACCCGTCGGCCAGGAACGCACCCGTCATCGCCAGACCCAATAGAAAATAACTGTGCAGGTTCACCAGTAATAGTTGAAGAAGCACAAGCGACACCACGCGCAAAACCTCCCGCACCCAAAGTCCACGGGAAGCTTTCCGTGGGCTGCTGTTTATACCCCGGGGCGCACCCCACTGGACTAACACGTATAGTTCCGCCGCGAGCAGGAGGTATCCGAACAGTTCCGGTCGAAGGCTGAACCGCTCATATGCGGTCAGTGCTATCAGCAGCACGCCGCCGGCGGCGAGGACAGGTCCCGTTCCCATCCGCAGCATCGTCGCCAGCGCAGCCGCCGCGATACCGGCCGCTAGAATCGCCTGAAGCAGGCAAAGGCCGTTCGCTCCGCCCAGGCGATGAACAGCCGCCATCGCTACCTGGCTGAGCCAGTTGGCGTTGGGGAAGCGGTATCGCCCGGAGGAATCGTACCAGCAGCCCGGGCCGGGCTTGAGCTGCCGGCCCGCGTTACGCAAAGCGGCGACCGTGTAAACGTTCCGGCTGGAATCGACGATTTGGCCGGTGTCGAGAAAATGCTCACCGTAGGCCAAGTGGTAGCCCAGGTCCGGGCTGAGAAGCCTGCGGACGCCCAGCAGTGTCGCAAAACCGCAGGCCAGCAGAACCGCGCATAATGTTAAAAATATTAAAATGCGATGGATTCCGCTGAACCGTCGGGGCAAAGGCGAATTAAGACCACCGGAGTCTTCCATTGCATGAACGATTGTATCGGCAGAGGCTGTTAAAATCCGCAACTTTGCTCTGCGAAGCGTAGTGAAGCATCCGCTTCGCTACGCAGAGCAGAGTCTGAAATAAAAAAGCCACGCGATGAACGCATGGCTTTTTTAATGACCCCACGGGGACTCGAACCCCGGTTGCCGGGATGAAAACCCGGTGTCCTAGGCCACTAGACGATGGGGCCAACCCTGCTCAATTATAATAATGTTGTATCGACCCGTTAGAGATTCTTCTCTTACAGGTTAGAGGTGAGAGGTTAGAGTAACCACAAACGACACGACATCGCGAAGCCTCGCCTCTAACCTCTCTCGAATGAGGGAGCTGGGGCTCGAACCCAGGACCTACGGCTTAAAAGGCCGTTGCTCTACCAAACTGAGCTACTCCCCCGGCCGACAGATTATAAGCGAATCGACGAACAACTGATTCTCCCATTCACTAAATCGCTTCAATTTCCTTAATCTTGGCATCAAGGATTTCGCTGACTTTTTTTTCGTATTGCTTGGTTAGTTTCTGGATTTTTTCTTTGCCCGTATGCGACTGGTCTTCGGTCAGTTCCGAGGCCTTTTGCTCCTTGTCGATGTGTTTGTTTCCGTCCCTTCGTGCGTTTCGGATGACAATGCGTTCGGCTTCGGCCATCTTCTTCAGTTGCGTCGTAATCTGGTGGCGCCTCTCGGTTGAGAGCGACGGCACGGAAAGGCGGATAACCTTGCCGTCGGAATTCGGGGTGATGCCCAGGCTGCTGGCCTGAATGGCGCGCTCGATTTCCTTCAGGCTGGCGGGGTCGAACGGCTTAATCAGGATAAGCGTCGCCTCCGGCGTGGAGATGGTCGCCAGTTGCCGCAGGTCGGTCGGCGAGCCGTAGTAGTCAACCTTGAGGTGGTCCACCAGGCCAACCGACGCCCGCCCGGTCCTGATGCCGCGAAACTCATTCTTGAGGTAGCCAATCGCGGCTTCCATCTTCTCCTCGACGTCTAGCAGGATATCGTCCATTGCCATGGCGGAATCTCCGGCCTCTATCGGGTTATGGTTGTTCCTATGTCGTCTCCGCGTATCACCGCCGCGAAGTTGCCCGGCTCGGACATTTTGAAAACCACAATAGGAATTTGATTCTGCATGCACATCAATACGGCTGTCAAGTCCATCACGCCGAGCTTGTCGTCCAGCACCTTCTGGTAGCTCAGGCGGCTGTATCGTTTGGCATTTTTGTTGGTAACGGGGTCGGCGTCGAACACGCCGTTGACCTTGGTGGCCTTGAACAGCGCGTCGGCTCCGATCTGGCAGGCCCGCAGGGCGGCGCATGTGTCGGTGGTGAAAAACGGGTTGCCCGTACCGCCGGCGAGTATGACCACCCGGCCCTTTTCCAGATGCCTCGCAGCCCGGCGGCGAGCGAAAGGCTCGCAAACGTCGCCCATGGCGATTGCGCTCATTGTCCGGACGGAAAGTCCGCCGCCTGCCATTGCGTCGGCCAGCGCCAGTGCGTTAATCACCGTTCCCAACATGCCCATGCCGTCGGCCGTCGCACGATCGATGGGCAGCTTCTCGGCGAGTTGTTGTCCGCGGATGATATTGCCCCCGCCGACGACCACGGCCAACTGTACGCCGGTTTCCGCCACGGCCAAGAAGTCTTTGACCATCTGCGCCACGGGCGCCGCTTCGATACCATGTCCGCCGGGTGAGCATAAACTCTCGCCGGAAAGCTTCACCAGTACGCGATGATATCGGAGCTTTTTCTTCATCGTCTTTGATCCACTAGGTCCCGACGGCGAAGCGTGCGAAGGCTGTTACCGTCGCGCCGCCAAGAATGTCCTTGACCTTCTTCTTGTCGTCACGGACGAAGGGCTGCTCCAGCAGTGCGTTGGCCGCCAGGAACTTCTGCATCTTGCCGGCGACGATTTTTTCGGCTATGTCGGCCGGCTTGCCGGAATCGATCGCCTGCTGAGTGGCGAACTTTTTTTCCTTTTCGACCAGGTCGGCCGGAATATCCTGCGGCGTTATGCCGACCGGGTCGGCGAATGCGATGTGCATGCACAAATCACTCAGCGTTTCGTCGCAGGTCTCGCCGTCCACGCCGACGAGGACGCCGACTTTGCCGTTGTGGTGCACGTACGTGCCGACCCTGGCGGCGGAAATCTTGACGCCGTGGGCGTAGTTCATGTTCTCGCCGATCTTGGTCAGGGCAGCCTGGAGTGTTTCCTTCATGGCGTCGGTCGGCTCGACCGGCCCGTCGTTTGTTTCGGCGGCCATCTCCGCCAGCGATGCGACCATTTCCCTGAATACTTCGTTGCGGGCGCAGAAATCGGTCTCGCAGCAGACCTCGACCATGGCGGCTGAGGTGCGATCGTCGGCCGACTTTATGGCGATCAGCCCCTCGCCGGTGGCGCGGGCCGCTTTTTTCTCAGCCGTGGCCAGGCCCTTCTTGCGAAGGATGTCGCGGGCGACGGCCAGGTCGCCGTTAGCCTCGGTCAGTGCCTTTTTGCACTCCATCATGCCCTGCTGCGTCTCTTGACGAAGGGCCTTGACTATTGCTGCTGTAATTTCAGCCATGTTGACTCCTGATTTAATACTGAAACGGAAAACCGTGAACGCGTGAACCCGTGACGAGTTAACGAATTCACGAAGTTTTGTACACTAGACTTGTTCGGGTTCGGCCGCTGGTTTTTCCGGCGTCGGTTCAGGCGGCGCCGGCTGCGACGGGGCTTCATCCGGCTGGTCGGATTCAGCCTGCTTGTCGGTCGCGCAGGCCGTGGTGCGTCGCCGGCTCCTGCGGCGGGGCGGCTGGTCGTCTGGCTTGGAGACCTGATCCTTGCGGGCGCCTAAACCTTCATGGATGGCGTCGCACAGCTCCTTCATAATCAGTTCGATCACGCGCATCGCATCGTCGTTGCCCGGTATGGGAATATCCACCAGGTCCGGGTCGCAGTCGGTGTCCAGCAGGCAGATGACGGGGATGTTAAGCTTGTTGGCCTCGCGGACGGCGATAATTTCCCGGTGCTGGTCGACTACCACTATTGCCCCGGGCAGTTTGGTCATATTGCGGAGGCCGCCCAGGTTCCTCTGAATCTTCCGCATCTGGCGTCGAAGCGAAGCGCCTTCCTTCTTGGAATATTGATCGAGCAGTCCTTTGGCATCAAGTGCTTCCAGCTCTTCCAGTCGGCCGATGCGCTTGCGAATCTCGCGAAAGTTTGTAAGCGTCCCGCCCAGCCAGCGGTCATTGACCCAGTGCATCTTGACGCGAGAGGCGTTTTCACGGGTCGCCTTGCGGGCCTGACGCTTCGTACCCACCAGCAGGACGTCCTGGCCACGGGCGACGAGTTGCGTGAGAAACCTCTTGGCCAGAAGAACACCCTTGAGCGTTTCTTTAAGGTCGATGACATGAATCAGGTTCCGCTTGCTGAAGATGTAAGGCTTCATCTTCGGATTCCAGCGGCTTGCGCGATGTCCGAAGTGGATTCCCGCGTCGATCAACTGTTTCACTAACTCTGCAGCCAAATATGCACCTCCACGTGCGTGTCCCGGATTGGTGTACAGGATATCAAAAGATATCAAAAAACCCGCCCATGGCGGGGCATCCGGGCCTGAGGTTGCCTGTGCAAACCTTTAACTTTAAAACGTTTTGTTAACCACGGCGTTGCGTGGCGGTGAAGATACACTCTACCCGCCCGCCGTGTAAAGCGAAGTAGGCTAACCTTTATACCCCGTCGCGGTCAAGAGGCATTCTAACATTTTTGACCTGCCTACCTAGCTGCCGCCAGGCGGGCAGGCGGGTTTTCGGACAACAAGCCCGTTTATCTGTTACTGTTTCGGCTGCTCTATCACCGTTGGAATCCGGAATTGTTTGGATGCTGGATTTTTCGCTTAAGATTTGCCTCTTGTACATCTGCCAATACAGCAGTCGGCTCGGATCAGGTAGCCATATCCGGCAGAGCGTTGTGCTTTGGCCTGGCGGCTACATCTTCGTAACCAATTGTGCGATAAAGCGATACTAATCCTGGCACTAGGGTTGCACTGCCTTTGAACGGTTAAAGTATATGCTCGTGGCGGATCGCAACTGCCCAGGGGCGGTGCAAAATGGTTATGGCATGATGGTTACGACGCTACATGAGTGTAGAGGCCCATTCGGCCTGGTGGTCAGCGGCGAGGCCGAGGTCTGGCAGGCGGCGCTGGAGCAGATCGTCGGCTCGCAGTGGCTGACGACTTATCTGGTGCACGGTGACCAGGAGTTGTTGGAGCTTGTCGAGGCGGGCCTGGCCGACGCCGCGGTGATTGATGAAAGCGCCGACTGGCGACTGGACGTGCTGCATCTGTTGCGGATGATTCGTCGGCTTGACGCCTTGCTGCCGGTAGTGGTCGTCGCCAGCCGGACCGACCGCCGCTGGCTTGAGGGCGCACTTCGCCTGACGGCCTTCAGCGTCCTTGCCAAGCCGGTGGAGCTGGAGACGCTGCTGCGACAGATTCAGCGGATGATGACGCGGCTGGATGACGTACTGCGCAACGAACCATACTAACGCTACTTAAAGGTTGAACAGTGCTTGGCAAAGATGAAGACCGATGAGTGAATGATGCGAGGGAGCAGGATTACACACCTGCCTCCGGCAGGTAGGCAGGCGTGTAATCTCGCTAATTTCTTTCACTCGCCGCAGGCCGCTGCGTTGCGGCAGACTGTGCAGACATTATTGAAAATTGAAAGCTGCTTAGATAAATCCGAGTAAGGAAACGTAAAGGAGCAAAAGATGGCCAAAGCCGCATCGAAGAAGACAAAGAAGCCGAAGATCCGTCCCCTTGGCGAGAAGGTGCTCATCAAGCGTCTTGATGCCGAGGAAAGGACCGCCGGCGGCATCGTTCTGCCCGACACCGCCAAGGAAAAGCCCGCCAAGGGCACCGTCCTGGCAGTCGGCGACGGCAAGCAGCTCGACGACGGCAGCCGGGCCAAGTTCCAGGTGGCCGCAGGCGACAAGGTCCTGTTCGCCAGCTACGGCGGCACCGAGATCAAGGTCGACGGCGAAGAGTATCTGCTTATGGACGAGTCGGACATCCTGGCGATACTGGACTGAACTCATAGGATTCTGCCGCGAACGCCGCGAACGAGAAGAATTGCAAAGAAAAGGAATAAGCAATTTGGTTTGCGCAGTTCGCGGCTCAAAGAACAAGCACACTGACTGAAACAGGAGTAGAAACATGGCTAAGAAGAAGATTGTATTCGACACGGAAGCCCGCGAGGGCATTCGCCGCGGCATCAAGCAGTTAGCCAGGGCGGTCAAGGTAACCCTCGGGCCTACCGGGCGGGTGGTGGTGCTCGAAAAATCATTCGGCGCGCCGACCGTCACGAAGGACGGCGTTACGGTCGCCAAGGAAATCGAGCTTGAGGACGCCAACGAAAATATGGGCGCCCAGATGGTCAAGGAGGTGGCCTCCAAGACCTCCAATGTAGCCGGAGACGGCACAACCACGGCTACGATATATGCCGAAGCTATTTTCGACGAGGGCCTCAAGAACGTCGCCGCCGGCGCCAAGGCGATGCAACTGAAGCGAGGCATCGACAAGGCCGTCGATTCGGTCGTCGCGGGCCTGGAGAAGTTTTCCAAGCCGATTAAAAGTTCCAAGGAAATCGCACAGGTAGGAACCTGCGCCGCCAACCAGGACGCCGAGGTGGGACAGATGATCGCCGAGGCTATGGACAAGGTCGGCAAGGACGGCGTCATCACCGTCGAAGAGGGCAAGGGCCTGGAGACCTCCGTTGACCTGGTCGAGGGCATGCAGTTCGACAAGGGCTACATCTCCCCGCACTTCGTCAACAACGTCGAGGCGATGGAAGCCGACATGGAAAAGCCCTTCATCCTGATTCACGAGAAGAAGATTTCAGCCATCAAGGACCTGGTCGGTCTTTTGGAGAAAATCGCCCAGTCGGGCAGGCCTCTGTTGATTATCGCCGAGGACATCGAGGGTGAAGCCCTGGCGACACTGGTGGTCAACAAGCTTCGCGGCACGCTTCAGTGCGTAGCCGTCAAGGCTCCGGGCTTCGGCGACCGCCGCAAGGAGATGCTCCGTGACATCGCGGTGCTCACCGGCGGCAAGGCGATCATGGAAGACATGGGCATCTCGCTGGAGAGCATCCAGATGTCCGACCTCGGTTCGGCCAAGCAGGTCCGCATCGACAAGGACAACACCACGATTATCGAAGGCGCCGGCAAGACGGCGGACATCAAAGGGCGCATCGATCAGATTAAGCACGAGGTCGAGGCGACCACCTCCGACTACGACCGCGAGAAGCTGGAAGAGCGCCTGGCGAAACTGGCCGGCGGCGTGGCGCAGATCAACGTCGGCGCTGCGACCGAGGTGGAGATGAAAGAGAAGAAGGCCCGCGTCGAGGACGCACTGCACGCCTGCCGGGCCGCCGTCGAAGAAGGCATCCTGCCCGGCGGCGGCGTAGCCGTGATCCAGGCAATCAAGACGCTGGACAAGGTCGCCTGCGACAACGACGACGAGAAGACGGGCGTGGATATCGTCCGCCGGGCCTTGGTCAGCCCGATTCGGCAGATCGCGGAAAACTCAGGCTTAGACGGCAGCATCGTCGCCGCGAAGGTCGCCGAGAGCAAAGAGGCCAACTTCGGCTATGACGCTATGCAGGCGAAGTACTGCAACCTGGTTGCCGCCGGCGTGATTGTGCCGACGAAGGTTGAGCGCATCGCGCTTCAGAACGCCGCGTCCGTAGCCGGCCTGCTGCTGACGACCGACGCGGTCGTCTCCGAGATTCCGGAAAAGAAGGCGCCCGCCGCACCCGGCGCCGGCATGGAAGGGATGTATTAACGGCAGGGGATAGGGCGTAGGTAATAGGCAGTAGGAACAAACAACGCCGAAGGGCAAGTTTTTGCCTTTCGGCGTTGTGCTGCAAATATCCTGCGATGTTGTGATAAGGCTAGCCGCGAGCGGAAGTGAACGGGATTTATATTTTCACCAAAACCTACGCACACCCGGCAAAGAGCTTCCGCAGCACCCACTCGTATTCCCGCACGATTCCGTCGGCGACGTCGGCCGGCTGCATGAACTCCGGCAGGACGTTGAAGGTGTAGGTCTCGATCTCGAGATGCCCGACGGCGCCGCCGGCAAGTTGCTCGGCGAACTCGCCGCACAGCTCGTCAGCCGTGGAATGCAGCCCTTCATGCCCGTCGAAGAACAGCGGCACGTGAAAGTGTACTCGCCATTGCTGGTCCGGCTTGGTCTGCTCGGCGGCGGCCAGGGCATCGGGAAGGTCGCGGTAGGAGATTATTTTTCCGTCGGCTGTGCGGGCCTTGACCTGGTGAAGGTAAACCGCGTCGCAAAAGTCGCGCAGGCGTTGGAGCGTTTCCGGGCTTGTGCGCAGGTGGATTGCCGCACTGAGCTGCACCTTTGGCACGGCGATTCGTGCCGCCCGGAGCCTTGCCAGCGTCTCGGCTGGGCCCTCGAACTGCACCGCCGCGTGGGCCGTGTCCAGGCACACGCCCAGGTGGCCGCTTAGCACCTTCCGGCACTCGGTCTTTGATAATCCATGTCGGCTTCGCAGGTACCTTGTGCCGAGTTTCCGTAGCGGCCCGGCGAAGAACGCTACAGTTTCGCCGGCTGTTTCGAGATAGCAGTCGGCCTCCGGCTCCAGCGCCAGGCAGATGTGTCTGCCCGTTTGCCTTTTGGTCATCGACAGATGCAGCGCCGCGTCGGCGAGCATATCGGTCATGTCCCGTACGTCCTGCTCGCAGTGAATCCACGATTTGTACGAGCCTGGCACGGTGGAGATGCTGCCCGCTGCGCCTTCAGGCAGCAGCGCCGCCAATATGTCCGCCAGTGCGATGGTGTAGTCCAGCCGCTCGGCCGTGCGCCAGTCCGGGCGGTAGACGTTGTCCTTGACGGCGGTGCCGTGGAACACGCCGTAGGCAAAGCCGTTGATCGTGAAGACGTACAGGTTTTCCGCTTCCAGGAACTCCCGAAAGGCGGAAAGAGCTACCGGTTCGCTCAGTTCGTCGGCGGCCTGGCGGCTTAGCCGCAGCCCCAGGGCGAAAGGCCTTTCGGGCGCGACGGCATCGCGGACCCGCAAGGCCTCGTTGCGAATCGCCGCGAAGTTCTCCGCCCAGCTTTCGCCGGGATGGGCGTTCAGGCAGTACGTCAGGTCAACGGCGGGGGTCTGTTGAACTTTCATGATTGCTGGCTGTTGCCGGCAGTGTTTTTCAGAAATCGGATTACCTCTTCGATTGTCTGTACGTTCATCTGGTGAACCTCGCCCTTGTTTCCGATGCCGTCCGGCAGCGTGATGGTCAGGCTGCCGCCGAGATGCTCGCGGAACTGCTGCAAGCCGTCGAGAACGGTCAGCACGCCGTCGGATTCTCGCTGTTCGAGCAGCTCCGAAAAAATCGGCAGCCCGCAATTCGTCAGGCCGGCGAGTATGCGGTCGAGCTGGTCCTTTTTCAGCAGTCCCTGGCGCATTGCGTAGCATGAATCGACGGCGATGCCGATGGCGACGGCCTGCCCGTGTGCGATGCGGTAGGCCGAGAGTGTCTCCAGCTTGTGCGCCGCCCAGTGCCCGAAGTCCAGCGGCCTGGCCGAGCCGAACTCAAACGGATCGCCGCCGGTTCGCGTGTGCGCCAGGTGCAGCATCGCGCAGCGGTGGATAGCCTGCTCCATAGTCGCCGCGTCGCGCCGCCGCAGGTCGCCGGCCTTATCGCACAGAAAATCGAAGAACGCCGCGTCCTTGATAACGGCTACCTTGAACGCCTCGGCCGGCCCGCCCAGCCAGTGCGGCTCCGGCAGCGTCGCGAGGAACGAAAAGTCGTTAATCACCGCAAACGGCGGCGCGAACGTGCCGACGAAGTTCTTCATGCCGTGCTCGTCCATGCCGTTTTTTACGCCGATGCCGGCGTCGGACTGTGCCAGCGTCGTGGTCGGCATGCGAAGCAGCCTCAGACCTCGATGGACGATTGAAACCGCGAATCCGGCCATGTCCAACATGCTGCCGCCGCCGACGGCGATAACGAAGCTCTGGCGGTCCATGTGCAGGTTGCCGATGGCCCACATAATCTCGCGGACCGCCTGCCAATCGTTCTTGGCCTGCTCGCCGCCGGGGACGATTTCCGGCGTCGCAGCCAGTTCGAGCCGCTCCGGGCGGGCATGGAAGTATTCCTTGATGTTCCCGATAAGGTCCTTGTGCGCCTCGGCTACGCCGCGATCGATGTACACCGCCACCCGATGACGTCTGTCCTGCTCGAGTCGGCCCAGCGTCTCGGCCAGCAGCGGATTCCCGGCGTCGAATACGTTGCGAGTGAAGATGACCGGGTAGTCGAACTCCACGCTGAAGCGCTGCCGGCATGTCTCGAACGGGAGATTTGCATTCTCGCCGGTCGGCGTGTTTTGGGAATTTTCGGTCATGGGGCGTCCAGCCAGGTTCGCACCGCCTCGGCCAGTTCGATAAGCGAGCCGGTCGGCTGACCCAGGTCAAACGTCGCCGCCCATGCGACTTGCCTGCCGGGGCCTGCCGTTCCATGACTGCCTCGCACGCGCGAGGCGTCCGAGCTGACGCACATGGGAGGCCAGCCGAATCGCTCGAAAAACAACTCGCACGGATCATAGCCCGGCTTGTTATGAATGTCCACGTGGCGGGCGTAATCGGGGGCTTGGCTGTTTTTCGACCACCACGGATATGCCAGCCAGCGGCCGCCGTCGGCCGTGATGACCAGCTCACCGCTGTTGGGGTGGTCCAGGCCGGCTGCTTTCTGCGAGTCTTTGTCCAGAATTTCCGCTACGCCGGGCAGATTCGCAAGAACCTGTCGCGCCGGGGCGATGTCTTGAGCGTTGCGGACGAAGACGTGGGCGATTTCGTGGTCGGCCAGTGCGAACGCCCGGCTGGCGTGCAGGTCGAGATACGACATGCCACTGATGCTGCGCGTCCGGAGCAGGCCCGACTCGCACAATGCACGGTTGGGAAAGACCGGCCCGCCGGCACAGGCCGACATGGCATAGTCGCCGAAGATAAGCACCTGGTAGCCGTTTCGCTTGGCCGCTGCGAGCATGAGTCTAAGCTGGTCGAACAGCCTGGCGAGGGTCGCCGTGCTGCGCTTGTGGGCGGGGCCGAATCTCTGCAAGTCGTAGTCCAGCGTCGGCAGGTACGTCAGGCACAGCTCAGGCGCCGTCTTGCCGTCGAGCAGCAGGGCGGCTGTGGCGGCGGCGATCCAGTCGCCGACCTTCGCAGAGGCCAGCGGCCCCCAGTATCGCATCAGGTTGAACCTGCCGCCGACGGCCTCACAGAGCGATTGATACAGGCCGGCCGGGGCGGAATAACAGTCCTGGATCATCCCGCCATGATGCTTGTGGATGGGCGCCGGCGACAGCAGGACGTCTGCATCTTCGCCGAGGCTCTGCTGCCAGAACAGCATGCCAACGCGGCCGCCCCGGCTGCGGAAGCCGTGCCAGAGTCTCCGGCCGCCGACCAACCCGGCCGACTGCTCCCAGAACATCACCCTGGCGAGCTTGCGAAAGAACCGCCCGTTGGCGACCATGCCGTGCCCGGCCGGCGGCCCGGCCGTGCGGAATGATGCCTGCACCGTGCACGTCAATGCGGGAAAGACGCCCTCGGCCGGGGCGAAGCGCAGCCCGTCGAACTCCAGCCGGCCGCCGGCGCGCAAGAGTTCGTATCCCAATGCAGCCACGTCGATGATTAAAAGTTTCTTCATCGCGTCCAATAGGATATTCGACGCTGACGAGTAAGTGAAGTTGCAGAAATCTACGAATTTCGGAAGCGAGCGGGATTTGTTTCCACAGGACGGAAGCAAACGGGATTAGCGGGACACGAATCACCAAAACCTACATACACCCATTCCGGGAATCCCGTTCAACTGGCGTGGAACTTCCTCGCCAGCAGGGCGTTGGCAGGCCAGCACATCAGCAAAAACCCGCCCAGAAACCACCCGGTCCAGGGGACGATAACGACTATTGCAGCCTGGACGAGCAGCAGCCCGCGAAGCAGTTCGCCGACGGTCCGCTGGACCTTTTCCGGTTCAGGCCTGCCGGCGAGGCTTCGGCTGCGCGAAGCAGTCCAACCGGCAGCGAGAATAAGACACACCACGGAAGGCGCCCGGAACGCCAGGATTACCAGCAGCACCGATGCCCATGTCAGCATTGTTACAGCGGGCAGCCAGCGCAGGACGCGGAGGCTGCGCCTTTGCGTTTCACCGGCGGCGATAGCGGTAACGCCTGCAACGTAGAACGCCAAAAGGCAGGCCGGTATCCAAACAGCGGGTCCGGCTAGGGCGTCCCAACCCAGTGCCGATGCGCCGAGCATCAAGCTCATGCCCCGGCAGAGGCCCATGTTGAGCGGGCCGATGACGGCGATACGCTTGGTGATGAAATTGTACGCGGAGATAGCCGCCAGCAGCACCGCCGCGACGAGCAATGACGCCGTGCCCGCTGAAATTGCTGCGGCAGCGGCCAGGATTACGCATGCCAGAAGCGCTGCCACCGCCGCGAGCGGACGAATCTGCCCGCTCGCCAGCGGCCTGCCGGGCCGATTCCGGCGGTCCTCGGCCAGGTCGGCCAGGTCGTTCTGGATCAGCCCCGCACAATACAGCAGCAGCCCCGTAGCCGCAGGGGCGACGGCGCGGCTGAGACTTGCGCCTCCGACGGCCAGGCAGCCCAGCACGAAACCCGCCAGCGGATCGCCCGGCACTGTCAGCAGGTTCGGCACGCGAAGAAGCTGCGTCCAGGCGGCCGGGCCGTGCCGGCGGTAATCATTATCGCTGGAATTCATGTGGGTCCATCGGCTTGATGTCGAACTCGGGCTTCCAGTTCGGCGACAGGCTGTAAAACGCCGTGGCGTTGCCGAATACAAGCCGCCGGATTGTATCCTCGCCGTGCCCGTCGTTTTTCATGTAATCGACGACCTTGACCAGTGCCAGCGGGTCGGATACGCCCCAGTCGGCTGAGCCGCTGACGATTATGCGCTCGCAGCCGTACCTGCGGACGATTTTACTTACCCGCTCCGGCGTGAGCTTGGAAATCGGATACACCGTAAGCCCGGCGTAGCAGCCGGTCTCGACTACCCGGGCGATCGTCTGCTCGGTGTTGTGGTCGAGGTATATTTTGCTCTCGTCGAAGCCGACCTGGTGGACAACCTTCATGGTGCGTTCGATGCCTTCGGGCTTGTTGAAGTGCGGCAGGTGGATGACCACCGGCATGTTGCGGTCTTTGGCGATTTCGAGCTGGCGGCCGAAGGTGTATTCCTCGTTGTCCGTGATGTTATTGAAGCCGATCTCGCCGAGCGCGACGCACCGCTGGTGGTCGAGATATTCGCCCATCCCGGCCAGCACTTCATCGACAAGGCGGCGGTCCTCGGCCTCCTTGGGGTTCATGGAGATAGCCGCGTAGTGGTCGATGCCGAACCGCCGCGCGCGGACGGTCTCGAATTCGAGTATGAGCCGGAAGTAATCGAAGAACGTCCCGGCGTAGCGGCGATTGGCGCCCAGCCAGAACGAAGGCTCCACGCACGCACGAATGCCGGCGGCGTACATCGCCTGGTAGTCGTCGGTCGTCCGGGAGTACATGTGAATGTGCGGCTCGATGATGGTCACGGTTGGTCCTTTCGCAGTTTTCACGGCGATTATCGCGCGTTGCGTGTAACGGTTGCAAGCGGCTTTTCAATCGTGTATGCATATCTCCATGTACACGACTGTATTTGACGTAAAAACGCACAATCGTGATGAGATGATCGACATAACCGTGCGCGTGCAGGAGGCGGTTACCGATTCAGCCGTCCGCGACGGCGTGGTTACCGTGTACGTTCCGCACACTACAGCCGGCGTGACGATCAACGAAAACGCCGACCCGGACGTCGTGCACGACGTGCTGGCTGCACTTGATAAGGCCGTGCCGTGGCGGCAGGGGTTCTACCGGCACGGGGAGGGCAACTCCGCCGCGCACACCAAGAGTTCGATGGTCGGCTGTTCGGCGGCCGTGCCCGTTCGCGGCGGGCGGATGACTCTTGGAACGTGGCAGGCGATATTCTTCTGCGAGTTTGACGGCCCGCGCACGCGGCGGGTCGTTGTGGCCGTAACTGGGCACTAGGCCCACATGATTTCCGGTCCGCCCTTGCAGACCTTGCCAAGCCGCCAGCATCGCTCGCCCATCTTCCGCAGGCGGTTAATGATCGCCTGTGCGAAGTCCGGCGCGACAATCATCACGAAGCCGACGCCCATGTTGAAGACGCGCATCATCTCTATGTCGTCCACCGGCCCCCTGGCGGCGATGAGTTTGAAGACAGGCGGCACCGGCCAGGAGCCGCGCTTTATGCGGACGGTCAACCCCTCCGGCAGGACGCGCGGCAGATTGCCCGGAAGCCCGCCGCCGGTGATGTGCGCCATCGCCCTTATGACGCGTTTGACCTTGTATTGCCCGACGGCGTGAAGAATAGGCCTGACGTAAATTCGCGTTGGCTTCAGCAGTTCCTCGCCGACGCTTGCGCCCTCCAGCTCGGGCGGGCGGTCGCCGAGTTGGTAGCCCCTGGGCCCCAGCAGCACCCGCCGCGCCAGGCCGTAGCCGTTGGAATGCAGCCCGTCGCAGGCCAATGCGATGGCTACGTCTCCGGCCTGGGCGTTTGACCCGTCGATTATACGCGACCGCTCGACCAGGCCGACGGCGAAGCCGGCCATGTCGAACTCCCTTGGCTTGTAAAAATCGGGCATCTCGGCCGTCTCGCCGCCAAGCAGCGCGCAACCGGCCTGAAGGCAGCCGTCTGATATGCCCTTTATGATCTGAGCCATCCGATCAGGCCGGAGCTTGCCGACGGCGAGATAGTCCAAAAAGAACAGCGGCTCAGCGCCGCAGCAGACCAGATCGTTGACGTTCATCGCGACCAGGTCGATGCCGATCGTCTCCAGCTGGCCGGTGGCAAAGGCGACCTTTAGTTTCGTGCCGACGCCGTCGGTGCAGCCGACAAGGACAGGCTTGCGGTAGTTGCGCTTGAGCAGCTTCTGGTCGTAGTCCAACTGAAACAATCCGGCGAAACCGCCGTAGGACTCGACCACGCGAGGTGTAAACGTCCGCTTTACCAGCGGCTTGATTTGCGATACCAGTTTTTCGCCGGCTTCGATGTCAACGCCGGCGTCTTTGTACGTAATCGGCTTGCCGGAGGATTTGTCCGCCATGTGAGGTATCCTACCAATGCGCCGGCACAATGCAACGGGGTACTGCCGCCCTTTTGTGCCGGTGTGGGGACGATGAACCCGCCCGCTCCCTTCCACTCGCGGCTAGTATGGATGCGCCACGTACGATCAACGGTACTAGCCGCGAGCGCAAAGCGAGCGGTCGCCGTTTACTTCGACGGCGTGTCCTGTTTACCAAAGTTTTAATACACCTAAACCGCGCGGCGCACTTGACCGGCAGGGCGACAGTCGGTAGGTTATGGCTAAACAGGTAAAGACGGCAAGGTGAAGACCCTGAGACGAGCAATTCCGGCGATCGTTATGTGCTTTTTGGCGTGCATTGGTGGATGCAGGCCTAAGCCGCCGCCACTGATGCCTGCCGAAGAAATGGAGCTTAAAACGCTCATCGGCCAGCTTGCCGACCCCGCCCGCGACTCCAAGACCAAAATCGAGGCGGCTGAACTGCTGTTGAGCCGCAGCTATCCCGAAGCCGCCAAGGTGCTGAGGGGTTTCCTGGAAGATTCATCCAACCGCCAGGCCCAGGTGGCTGTCGCCGATGCTATCACTCTTCATGGCGGCGGACCTATCTTCATCGAGCCGCTGACGGCAATGCTTACGGGGCGGGAAGATTCCGTTCGCGCACCGGCCGGCAGGGCATTGGCAACTTATAAGGACCACGGCGTAACCAAGAAGCTTATTGCTATCGCCTGTGACCGCTGGCACGAACGGGCGGTTCGTCTTGTAACAATAGAGTCGCTGCATCGCATACTGGATAAGCGCGTGGTGGATGCCCTGGTGCGCCTGCTTGACGATCCCGACCGGGTCGTTCAAAACACATCCTGCCAGGCCCTGGCGAAGCTCACGAATATTCGCGCCTTCGGCGTCGACCGCATGAGGTGGAAGCGATGGTGGCAGCGGAACAAGAACAAGGACCGCTCCGAATGGCTGGCCGATCTTGCCGACAACCTCGCGCGCGCCAAGGCCGGGCTGGAAACCGACAACATTCGGCTGCGTGATCGCCTGGCCCAGGCCATGCGCGACCTGTACGCCGCCACGCCCGCCGACCAGCGCGAGGCGATGGTGATTACATTTTTGAAAGACCCGCTGGCCGACGTGCGCCTGGTCGGCGCTAAACTGGCTGACCGCATGATCGCCGGCGGCGATGAGATTCCTGCCGAAATGAGGAAACAGATTGTCGCGATGCTCCGCGACGGCAACGCTTCCGTGCGCAGCCAGGCGGCGCTTTTAGTTGCAAATCTGGGCTACGCCGAGGCCGCCGTGGAACTGCTGGGCCGGCTGAAAGTTGAGAAGTCGCCCGAGGTGCGGGCCGAGCTGTTGAGGGCGCTGGGGCAGTTGCACGACCCGCTGGCACTGCCGTCGGTGCTGGCGGAGATAGAATCGGACTCTGAAATCGTAGCCGCCGCCGCTGCCGCCGCCCTGTCGCGCATCGCCGCCGCCCAGCCGCTTGACGACGACCAGCATGATTCAGCCGTCAAGGCCCTGCTGGGCAGGTACGCCCGGGCCGGCCAGGTGGCGGAACCCGACCCGGTCGCAGCGCTGCGGGAGGCGCTTCTGACCGCCATGGGCGTTGTCGGCGACAAGGACTTTATCGCCGCGCTGGAAGGCGCCGCAAAAAAGCCTTCAGCGACGGTCCGCCTGGCTGCGGTAAACGCCCTGGCCAGGATTGGGCAGGCCCGGTCGGCGGCGATCATCCGGCCTCTGGTGGCCGACCCGGACCGCGGCGTCAGGCAGGCGGCCATAGCGGCGCTGGGCACACTTGACGGCCAGGAACATTTGCAGAGCATCCTTCAGCGTACCGACCCGGCGATGGAGCGCGACGCCGCCGTGCGTCAGCAGGCATGGGACGTGGCCATGGACGTCCTTGCCAAGGCCGACGCCGGGACGCTTGGTTCTGTGGCCGACAGCCTGGCCGATCGCGCCGACGCCGACGCGCAGCGAATCAAAGTTTTGCAGATGCTTGTGGAATTGCTGAAGACCGAGAAGTCAGCCGACCTGCCGGCCAGACAGCAAGCCCTCGGCCGGGCGCTGGTGAAGGCGGGCAGGCCCGCAGAGGCAGCGCCGTACCTTGCAGAGGCCCATAAACTGCTGGCGGCGGCCAAAAGCATCCGGGCCGACCGTGCGTGGATTGAATGGATCGATGCGCTTCTGGCTGCCGCCGATCCCGCCGCGGTCAAGGCCATGGCCGATGAGAATGTTACCGACGAGCTTTTTGTCGAGGCGCTGAAACGGCTCAATGCCCGGCTGAAGGTCCTGGCCGGCGAGTTAAAGTTCTCGCCCGTGATTCTGCTGGCGCAGGCTGCGATCGATCAGTTGTCGCAGCGGCTTACCGTCCGGCATCGCACTGAGCTGGAGAAGCTGCTGGCCCACAGCCGCTCGGAGCAGGCGGCTGCCGACCGCCGGAAGGTCGCAGGCCTTGTCGGGCAACTCCTGGGCGCTGAGGAATCCGCACGTGATGCCGCCGAAAAGCAATTGCAGGCCATGTCCGACCGTGCCGTCGTCCCGCTGCTGGAAGAGATGAAAAAACTCTTGGCCGACGAAGAAAAGCCTGATGCCGATACGGAAAAGGCCGAAAAGGCCATCCTCGCCTTGCTCAGCCAGCTCGCTCCCAACCTCACCGGTTACGACCCTGCTTCGGCCAGGGCCGACCGCATCAAGCAGATCGAAACTTGGCTGAAAGGGCAGTAGAACAAGCCTCAACACCGGCCGCCCGCTCCGCACCGCCGCGGATGTGCCCCTTGAGGCTGAACGGCTTACCACCACGGCAAGGTAAGCTTCGGTGGGCGGCGCCAAAATGGACGTTTGACTTGGTTTGCCGGACTCTTATAATCGCGCCCGCGTTGGAGCGGCATGAAACCCCTGTGGGATCGGTGATGAAAGAAACTTTGGACGGCAGACCGTGTCGTACAGACAGCCTGATTGCGGCAGTCATGGCGTGTGCGTTTCTGGCCTTGCCGTGCGCGCATGCCGCCGACGCGGAAGCCATACTCGACGACGCCAAGATTACAGGAAAGGCGATATATTTTTTCTCCGACGCCGGCAGGCAGGTTACGTTGGTTCTGGGGGACTTCAAGCTGACAGCCGGCGACCGCGTTGTGTTCGGCCGGGACGCCGTCATTTGGGTTCGGGCCTCCAAGGTAGGCCAAACCGTCCGCCACGATTTGACCGTGTACGTCGAAGGCCGGGCGAAGGTCGTCGAACCCGGCGGCCAGACCACGCAGGACCACGTTATGCTGGTTACGTTGCGTCAGGCCGGCCGCCTGACTGTCGCCGGGGCCGTATCCAAACGACCGCTGAGTGATTTCCCGCTGTATAAGCGCGCGTTGGCTGCCCGGCGGAAGGCTTCGGGCCGGTCCTCAGCCGGCAAGCAACCGGTTCGACACCCCGCACCGCCGCTGGTAATCGTCAGCCGGCCCGCCAAGGCGAAGGAAGCCGCGCCTGTAAAGCGTCCTGTGCCGGCGCCGCGTAAGCCTGCGGCCACGGTGAAAAAAACGCCCGCCGAGGCATCACCGGCCAAGCCGGCAGCCAAGCCTCGGGCCAAGCGGCCAGTACAGCCGACCGTCCGCACTGTAACGTTCCGGGCGGACCGCTTCGTATCGCAGGAACTCAGCAAGACACGCCGCATCACCATCGCACGCGGCAATGTGTATCTTTCCCAGGGTTCGCCGGACAGCGACCTGTTCCTGGAACTCCGCAGCCAGTCGGCTGTGGTATTCAGCGAGAAAGGCATTGCGGAAAAGAAAACTCGCTTCCCGCTGGCGCCGAAGGCTCGCCAGGCTTCGATCCCGTTGGCATCGGGCCAGCGCGAGACGATTGTCGGTGTCTATCTCGAGGGGGACGTGGTCTTGGCCCGGGGCGAGCGGTACATGCGTGGTCCGAGCTGCTACTACGATTTTACCACCGACCGGGCCATCATGGTCGAGGCGGTCTTCCGCACCGTTCAACAGCATCGCAACATTCCCATCTACATCC
Source organism: Planctomycetota bacterium (assembly GCA_034189755.1). Taxonomy (GTDB): domain Bacteria; phylum Planctomycetota; class Phycisphaerae; order SM23-33; family SM23-33; genus JAXIHJ01. The sequence continues at coordinate 12,899 of JAXIHJ010000013.1, read as the reverse complement.
GGGCCAGACAGGCCCGGACACTGTCGGCCAGCGAGATGTGGTTCAAGGACGCAAAGGTCTCCACGAGCGATTTTTATACACCCAGCTACCATTTCGGGTCCAAGCAGGTCCACCTGGAGGACAGAACCCCTTATGATGAGAGGGAAGTTCGCATAGGCCGACAGACCTGGCACGCGAAGATGAAGCATACCACCTTCAACGTTCGCGGGCTGCCGATTTTCTACTGGCCTCGGACCCAGGAGGACTTCACTCGGGAGCACACGGCCATTCGAAGAGTGCAGGCCGGCAAGCATGGACGGTTCGGCTGGGGCGTGGAGACCGAGTGGCACTTGTTCCGCCTGCTGGGGCTGTTGAAGCCTGAAGGTGTCCGCGGCATCTTTGACATGAATTACTACGAGAAGCGGGTCATGGCCGGCGTGGACATTAATTACGCCAGGCGCGACCTTCGGGGCAACGACTACACCGGCTACTTTCTGGCCTACGGCGTGCTGGACCGCGCCCGCAGCGACGACTTCGGCGACGAGCGGGAGAACGTTCCCGCGCCCGACACCCGCGGACGCATACTTGCGAGGCACAAGCACTTTCTGCCCAACGACTGGCAGTTGCAGTTTGAGTTGAGCTACGTCTGCGACCGCAACTTCCTGGAAGAGTACTTCCGCAACGAATTCTTCGCCGGCAAGGAGCAGGAAACGCTTGTTTACGCCAAGAAGCAGCGGGACAACTGGGCCTTCACCACGTTATTGCAGTACCGCATCAACCGCTTCATGACGCAGACCGAATCGTTGCCTGATTTTGGTTTCCATCTTCTCGGCGAACCTCTGTGGGCGGACCGGCTGATGTTCTTCCAGGAATCGCATGCGGGCCTGAAGCGATGGCGGCCGGATGATGTGCTTGCCTCCGGCGCCAGGCGGGTAGCTCCCTGGCTGGATCCGACCAGCGAGGTGTTCGGCAGGCTGGATACCCGAAATGAGCTTAACTGGCCGATTCACGCCGGGCCGGTCAACCTCGTGCCGTTCGTCGTAGGCCGGGCCACCTACTGGTGCGACACTTACGACCGGCGCTTTAGCACTATCGATCCGCCACGGTCGATATCCAGCAACGGCCAGAGGTGCCGGCCATATGGGCAGATCGGTATCAAGGCGAACACCCATTTCTGGCGACTGTACAACAATGTCCAGAGCCGGCTGTGGAACATCCATCGTCTCAAACACATCATTACGCCCGAAATAACGGCGTTTATGTCCGATACGGGCGGCGTTCAGGCGCTGGAGATCTACCCGTTGGAACCTGGTATTGAAACACACCTGCGCCGCCAGAATGCCGCGACCTTCGCCATTTATCAGCGGTTGCAGACCAAACGGGGCCAACCCGGCAAACAGCACACGGTGGACTGGATGCGTCTGAACATGGTGCTTGGCATATCCGACAGCGGGGCCGACCCGATGGGTAAGGTGCCGGGGCAGATAGTTCCCTTCCACATTCCCGGAGCGAACGAGCTGTTCTTTATGCGGCCGAGACTGGGGCGGTCTTTCTCCTCCAGGCCGGAGTACGGCACGGGCCGGGACTACCTTAACCTCGAGTACACCTGGAACATTTCAGACTCCACGACGCTGATGACCGACGGCAACTACGACTTCGGCCGGGGCGAGCTGACACGGGCGAATATAGGCCTGGCCGTCCGGCGCGACCCGCGACTGAGATACTATCTCGGCATGCGATACCTTCGATTCGGCAGGGTGTTGGTCCGCGACAGGTTCTCGCCTACCGGTTTTCGATACGACAAGCCTGATTCACTAATCAACACTGTGGGCTTCAATTACAAGATCAGCCGAAAATACTCGCTGAGCGTCTTCGAGCAGTATGATTTCGACTACGACGGCGGGCGGAACCTCGCTACTTCTATCACGCTTACCCGTAAGCTGCCGCGATGGTACGTCGCCTTTACCTTTGAGTACGATGCGACGGACGACGAGCTGACGATGCTGCTGACGTTCTGGCCGGAGGGCATCCCCGAAGTCCGCGTCGGCGGCGGGCGGCTCAGCCTGCTCGGCGGAAGCAGGAAAAATTAATTTCGGGTTCGCAATCGGCGATGCTTACGGCCTGATCTCAACGGTGCTCCATTTTTCGTAGAGCGTGGAGTAGACAAGTTCGATGTCGTCGTCGGCCAGGCGGATGCAGCCCAGCGACTCGGCCCGCCCTATGCTTTCAGGCGAGTTCGTGCCGTGTATGCCGTAGCCTTCCTGCCCGCGCGTATTGTCGTCGATGCCCTCCATGCTGATCCAGTAGCCCATCTTCCCAAGCGGGTAGTCCGGCTCGCCCCATAGCATCTTGCGTTTGATTGGCGAGTTCGGCGGCGGATTCCACGGCGCGCGGACCATCTTCTTGCCCAGCGCCACTCGCCACATGCCCACCGGCGTCGAGCCGTTTTTGCCCAGGCCCACCTTCAACCGCCTGATGAAAATTTTCGGCAGCTCGCCGCGATGCAGGTATAAATCGAGCGTGAAGTCTTTCTTTGTGACGACGGCGTGGAACGGCCCGCGGATCATCTTTAGGGTTTGGCCGGCACGGATCTTCGTCGCGTCGGCGATGCCGTTGACCTTCAGGATAAGCTGCGCCGGGACGTGCAGGCCCAGCCTTCGCTCGACGCCGTTCCTGCCGGCCAGCACCTCGCGGGCCTGGAACGTGTAAGCGAACGTATACGGGTCGGCGTCGTAGAGACGCCCCGAGAGAATCATCCGGTCGGCCAGGTCTTGCAGCAGCAATCTTGCCCTCTCGACCCGGTCAGGGTCCAGTTCGCCGCTCAACATCGCCTCTGAAAGTTTCGTTCGCCCGTCGATGGGTTTATTCGCTTTCACCAGGAGCGTAAGTCCCTGCCGGTATGTATTGACGGCTTCGGTTTGTGGGCTGGCTTCGACCGGTTGCGTCTCGGCGGGTTTGACGGCCGGGCCGGCTGCGCCGCCAGGGGGGGCGGACCGGGTTGCGGCGGTTTTGCCGTCGCCCGGCGTCTGGCCGCCGCCCGGCCAGAAGTACCATACCAGCAGGACAGCGATGACAACGACAACCCCTAAAACCCAGCGTTTTGTATTTCGTTCCATTTTAACGACTCCTGTTACGCGGCATTATACCGACTCTCAGTCAATAGTACCCGGTTCATCTCCTGCTAGCCGCGATGGTTCGACAAAGCTCACCACAGGACGGCAGGGAGCGGGATTCCGCCGGTTATCGGCATTTGTCCGCTCCCTTCCGGTCGCGGCTAGTACTCTTTCTTAACCTTTATAAATCGGTTGGTTCTGCGTTCCTGAACCGCAGGACCTCGGCGTCGCTGACGAGCAAATCCACAGGCCGGTCGTGGTCGCAGACGGGCACTTCAACGCCGACCTGCTCTGCGAACGCCAGTCCGCAGGTGACTGCGCGTAGGCCGGGCGAGGCGAGGAACCGGTCATATATGCCGCCGCCCCGGCCCAGGCGGTTGCCCTTACGGTCGTAGGCCAGCGCCGGCACGACGATAAAGTCAATCTCGCTTGCCGGGCGCGGCTGACCTTCAGCAGGCTCGCGCAGGCCGAAATCCGCCGTTACCAGGTTCGTTTCAAGCGAGTGGATTTCCACAGCCAGCATGCGGCGGCTTTGCCAGAGCATCTTGGGCGCCAGCACGGTCTTGCCGGCCTGCCATGCGCCGAGGGCGATGGGTGCGGTGTCCACCTCGCCGCAGATGGAAAGGTATAGCATTACGACGCCGGCCCGGCGGAATTCCGGCAGCGCCATCAGTGCGTTACAGGCGGCGCCGGACTTCGCGGCCACCGCCGCCGCCGGCATCGACGCGAGAGTAGCCTTCATCTGTTTGCGCAGGCTGCATTTCATTGCAATCGGCAGATACTCTATGCAAACAACACCCGGGAAACAATAGCGGATGTTGAGTCGGCCTACTTTCCACTTTCCCGCAGCTTCTTCGCCCACTGAAGGTATGCGGCGATGTGTTTTTCGTAGCCGCGGTCGGTGGGGCTGTAATACGTCTTGTCCACGCCGAGGTAGTCCTGGTCCGGGCTGACGCCGCCAGGATGGTTGTGGCTGTACTGGTATCCCTTGGAATAGCCGAACTGTTCTTTCATACAGGGATGCGGCGCGTTGCGGAGGTGTTTCGGCACGGGGATGGTGCGGTTGTTTTCGACGTCGTTCATGGCGTCGCCGATGGCGCTGTAAGAGGCGTTCGACTTCGGCGCGCAGGCCATGTAGATAGCCGCCTGGGCAAGCGTGATCCGACATTCGGGCATGCCGATTTTCTCGGTGATGTCGAACGCAGCGGCGGCTACGGAGATTGCTCGCGGGTCGGCGTTGCCGACGTCTTCGCTGGCCAATATCGCAATCCGCCGGGCGATGAAGCGTGGGTCTTCGCCTGCGGCCAGCATCCTCGCCAGCCAGTACACCGTGGCGTCGGGATCGCTGCCTCGCATCGACTTGATAAATGCGCTGGCTGCGTCGTAGTGCATGTCGCCGGCTGCGTCGTACTGGATTGCCTTTTGCTGGATGGACTCCTGCGCGACGGCCAGGTCGAAGCGTACAGGCGCGTCCTTAGCATCGCCTGCGGCCTTGGTTTGGCTTCGAACGCCGATTTCCAGTGCGGTCAGCGCCCTGCGTGCGTCGCCGTCGGAAATTTTCGCCAGGTGCTCCAGCGCCTCATCGTCGGCATCGATGTTAATCGCACCCAGCCCGTTCTGCGTGTCGGCCATCGCCCGGCGAAGCAGTGTGATGATGTCGGCCTCGCCGAGCGGCTCGAACCGAAAAATCGTCGAGCGGCTCAGCAGCGGCGAGTTGATGGTGAAGAACGGATTCTCCGTCGTCGCGCCGACAAGTATGATAGTACCATTCTCCACGTCATTTAACAGCACGTCCTGCTGGGCGCGGTTGAAGCGGTGCAGCTCGTCTATGAACAGGACGGTCCGCTTGCCGCTGCTGGCCAGCAGGCCGCGGGCCAGGTCGATTATTTCCCGAACGTCTTTGACTGACACCGATGCGCCGTTGAGCATGTAAAACCTGGCCGAGCAGTGCCGGGCTATGACGTGCGCCAGTGTCGTCTTGCCGCTGCCCGGCGGGCCGGTGAAGACCAGGCTCGACAGGGTGTCGGCCTCCAGCATCCGACGCAGCATCTTGCCGGGCGCCAGAAAGTGCTCCTGGCCGAGCATCTCGTTGATTGTCGTCGGCCTGATACGCACAGCCAGCGGGGCGTTGGCGCCAATGGCGGCGTCTTCGGATTCCTTGAAGAGGTCCATGAATAACCCATTATACTGTCAAGAGGCGCTCTGTATGCAGTAAAGGAAGGTGCGGTACAAATCAGTGCGGTTGATCGAATGCTTCAGATATAATAACCGCTCAAAGTGGTCGTAAAAAACAGCCGATGATGCTACGGTAGCCAAGCCTGCTGTAGCCGGAACCAATCTATGTGCGGAATTGTCGGATATATCGGAAGCAAGAAGGCCTGCGGCGTCCTGATTGAGGGGCTTAAACGCCTGGAATATCGCGGGTATGACTCGGCCGGCGTTTGTGTCTGTGGTAACGGCGCGCTGCACCTGGCAAAGACGCCAGGGCGCGTCGCAGTTATGGAAGAGCTGGCGAACGCCGACGCAGGCATCCAGGCCGGGACCGTCGGCATCGCCCACACTCGCTGGGCCACCCACGGCGCGCCGAACGAAGCCAACGCACATCCACATTATGACGACAGCGGGCGCATCGCGCTGGTGCACAACGGCATCATTGAAAACTACACCACGCTCAAGCAGTTCTTGGAGGGCAAAGGCCATACCTTCAAGAGCGAGACCGACACCGAGGTGCTTGCGAATCTGGTGGGCGAGTTCTATTCCAGCGGCGCCGGATCGCTGGAAGCCGCCGTGCAGGCTGCGCTTCATGAGGTTACGGGCACGTACGGCATCACGGTCATATGCCGCGACGAGCCGGACAAGCTCGTTGCAGCCCGCAGGGGCAGCCCGCTCATCATCGGCGTAGGCACCGACGAGTACGTCGTGGCCTCCGATGCATCGGCCATCATCGAACATACCACCAACGTGGTCTATCTCAACGACAACGAAATGGCCGTTCTAACCCGCGACGACATGCGGACAGTAACCGTGGACAACGTGCCCGTTACCAAAGAGGTCCAGCAGGTGGAATTGTCGCTGAAGCAGATTGCCAAGGGCGGTTACGAGCATTTTATGCTCAAGGAGATCATGGAGCAGCCGGTCTCGATTCGAACCTGCCTCAGCGGGCGGCTGGACCTGACCGAATCGCGCATCAAGCTTGGCGGGTTGAGCGACGTGGCGCGAGAGCTGGTCAAGACGCGAAAGATTTTTCTAACCGCGTGCGGCACGGCCTGGCACGCGGGGCTGGTGGGCGAGTTCCTTTTTGAAGACCTGGCCCGCATCCCCACGGAAGTCGAGTATGCAAGCGAGTTCCGCTATCGGAACCCGATTATTGAGGATCGCACCGTTGTCATTGCGATCAGCCAGTCGGGCGAGACGGCCGACACGCTGGCGGCCCTGCGGGAGGCAAAAGAAAAAGGCGCCCTGGCGATGGGCATCGTTAACGTTGTCGGCTCGACGATTGCACGTGAGACCGACGCCGGCGTTTACCTCCACGCCGGGCCGGAAATCGGCGTCGCCTCGACCAAGGCGTTCACCGCCCAACTCGTAGTCCAGACTTTGATGGCGCTGATGCTGGGCCGGCGCAGATTTATGCCGCAATCGAGCATGGAGATGTACCTTGATGCCCTGGTGGAGATTCCGGACAAGATCGCTCGCATCCTGGAGCAATCCGGCGAAGTCAAAAAAATCGTAGATGAGTGCATCGGTTTCAATAACTGGTTGTTCCTGGGTCGAGGCTATAATTATCCCGTCGCCCTTGAGGGGGCGTTGAAGCTGAAGGAAATCAGTTACATTCACGCCGAAGGCCTGCCTGCCGCCGAGATGAAACACGGACCTATCGCCTTGATCCATGAACACATGCCCGTTGTGTTTGTCGCGCCACGGTGCGGCACGTATGATAAGATCATAGGCAACATCGAAGAAGTCCGCGCCCGCAAGGGCCGTGTCGTTGCCATAGCCACCGAGGGCGACGATCAAATCGGCAAGCATGCCGACCATGTCATCTATGTGCCGGACTGCCCCGCACCACTCCAGCCAATTCTGACGGTGGTTCCCCTGCAACTGTTGGCCTATCACGCTGCCGTCGCCCGCGGCTGCAACGTGGACAAGCCCCGAAACCTCGCCAAAAGTGTCACGGTGGAATAATTGACCTGCACAGGCCGGTCAGGGGAAAATTTTTCTAAAAAAATCCATTTGACACGTTTTTTAACTGATGTATATTATGAGGTTTACTTTGCGGCGGTGGTGGTAGTGTGCCCATAACCAAGCGCAGAATGCGGTGTGTCCGTGCGCCGGACGCGCGGAACGATGCTGCTGTAGCTCAGTGGTAGAGCGCGTCCTTGGTAAGGACGAGGTCATGGGTTCGACCCCCATCAGCAGCTTTGTCCCGAAGGTTGTGGGGTGTAAAGGGCTGTATGGGAATTTGTGAGAATTTGTGTAGGCAGATCATGTTCGCCTGGGATCTGCGGGCTGGAAAGCGGCGGTTCCAGGCTCTCGTAATGAGAACGCCGGAGGCATTGTTTGTAGTTGTTTGTAAAAGAAGCTGAGCGTTTTTCCGACAAGGTCGCAGATCACAAGAAGAATACCTAGTCAAGAGGAGCACAAGTAATGGCCAAGGACGTATTTCAGAGGACGAAGCCGCACATCAACGTTGGGACGATTGGGCACGTTGACCATGGCAAGACAACGCTGACCGCGGCAATGACGTTGGTGCTGGAGAAGCAGGGTCTCTCGAAGTACAAGAGCTACGACGAGATCGCCAAGGCTTCGGAGTCGCAAGGCCGGCGCGACGCGACAAAGATTCTGACCATTGCCACCGCCCACGTGGAGTACGAATCGACCAGTCGCCACTACGCCCACGTGGACTGTCCGGGCCATGCCGACTACGTCAAGAATATGATCACCGGCGCCGCCCAAATGGACGGGTCGATCCTGGTGGTCTCGGCGGCCGACGGCCCGATGCCGCAGACACGTGAACACGTGCTTCTGGCCCGTCAGGTCAACGTGCCGCAATTGGTGGTCTTCCTGAACAAGGTGGACCTCGTGGACGATCCGGAGTTGCTTGAGCTGGTCGAGCTGGAAGTCCGCGAGCTGCTGAGCAAGTATGAGTTCGACGGCGACAACGTGCCGGTGATTAAAGGCTCGGCCACCAAGGCGCTGGAAAACCCGGAAGACGAAGCAGCGGCCAAGCCGATTATGGACTTGATCCAGGCGCTGGATGATTACATCCCTGAGCCGGTGCGCGAAGTGGATAAGCCGTTCCTGATGCCGGTCGAGGACGTCTTCTCGATTAAGGGCCGCGGCACTGTTGGCACGGGCCGAATCGAGCGTGGCAAGGTCAAGATCGGCGACAAGATTCAAGTTGTCGGCTTGGGCGAGACCCGCGAGACGACCATTACGGGCGTTGAGATGTTCAACAAGACGATGGAAGACGGCCAGGCCGGCGACAACGTGGGCTGCCTGCTTCGCGGAATCGAAAAGGACGACCTGGAGCGAGGCCAGGTACTGGCTGCACCCGGCAGTATAACCCCGCACCACAAGTTCGAGGGCGAGGTGTACGTGTTGACGAAAGAAGAGGGCGGCCGCCACAGCCCGTTCTTTACCGGTTATCGGCCTCAGTTCTACTTCCGCACGACCGACGTTACCGGCACGATCAAACTGCTCGGCGGCGCCGAGATGTGCATGCCAGGCGACAATGTAACTATAGAAGTTGATTTACTTAACACGGCCATCGCCATGGAAGAGAGCCTGCGATTTGCGATTCGAGAGGGCGGCAGGACAGTCGGCGCCGGCGTTGTGACGAAGATTTTGGAGTAGTCGTTCATGGCGAAGGCGAAGGCTCGAGAATACGTGTGGCTTCAATGCTCGGAGTGCGGAAACCTTAACTACCGTACACAGGTCCGCACGCAGGGCGGCGTGCCGAAACTGACGCTGAAAAGGTACTGCCCCCAAAGCCGAAAGCACACGGACCACAAGATAAAGAGGAGATAGACCGCTGAGTTCAACGGACCTAACCAACAGCCCGCTGACAGCGGCCTGTTCACTTGCTGTAGGCAGGCGGGTTTGTGGGCGGAGGTTCCGTCCTGATTTCAGGCCTGTGCCTCACACGGCAGTAGCTCAATTTGGCAGAGCAGCGGTCTCCAAAACCGCAGGTTGGGGGTTCGAGTCCTCCCTGCCGTGTTGATAGGGAGTACCAAACAATAAAGGTTCGGTAACAGGCCCGGCCGGTCGGAGTCGGGTTGCCTCGCGAGGCCGGGAAGCCGAAAAGACTCAATCAGGCCGAAAGCGACATGCGGCTGACCGTAACGGCACTGAAGCCGATGCTTACAAGGTATAACGTGAGAGCATACAAAACATTACAACAGCGCGGACGATGGGACAATGCTCGGGATTTATAAACGAGGGCAAGGCAAATACACACGGATCGCCACTTTTATCGGCGTGATGCTGATTGGCGTTATTGGCGCGTATGCGCTGAGCGAAAAACTGGGCGCCTACGTATCGACCCAGGTGACGGTGATGCGTTTCGGCCTGCCGCTGTTGGTGCTGATCGGCCTGGGAATTTTTATGTTCTGGATGGTCAACCGGCCGAAGTCCGCCGACTTTCTTATCGCCACCGAAGGAGAGATGAAGAAGGTCTCCTGGTCCAGCAGGAAGGAAATCAGCGGATCGACCAAGGTCGTGATTATAACCACGTTCATCCTGGCAAGCATTCTGTTCGGTGTGGACATGATGTTCACGTGGCTGTTTGGCAAGCTCGGCATCATGGGTGGCAGCTAGGCTGAAAGTGAGTCTTAGTATGGGCGAAATGGCCAAGCACTGGTACGTCTTGCGGGTTGCTTCGAACAAGGAAGAGTCGGTGCGCGACGCCTTGGTACGCAAGGTGAAGATCGAAGCCCTGGAGGACAAGATTGGTCGTATCCTTGTCCCGACGGAGCGCCGGCCAAGTCCGCGCGGGCGGAGCGGCGGAAAGAAGTACGTCGAACGAAAGATGTATCCAGGCTATGTCTTTATCGAGATGGAGCTGGAAGAAGACGGCTCCATAGGCGAGAAGGCATGGTTCCTGATCCGCGAGACGACCGGCGTTGGCGACTTCATAGGCGCACCCGGCAAGCCGACCTTGATGCAGCAGGGCGACGTGGACAAGATGCTCATGCAGGTCGAAAAGGCCGAAGAAGGCGCGCCGCTGAGCGTAGATTTCGCTAAAGACGATCAGGTCAAGATCAAGGAAGGCGCGTTTGAAAACTTCGAGGGTATCGTCGATGAGGTCCTGCCCGATAAGGGGCTGATCCGGGTGATAGTAACCATTTTCGGCCGGGCTACGCCAGTCGAGCTGGAATACTGGCAGGTAGAGAAGGCTTAGCCGGCGCGAGTTCGGGAACTCGCAGGTCAATGAGTTAGTGTAAAAACGAGTAACGGAAGAAGGTAATGGCGAAGGAAGTAGTGGCAAAGATCAAGTTGCAGGCGCCTAGCGGGCAGGCAACCCCCGCTCCGCCTATCGGGCCGGCCCTGGGCCAGCACAATGTGAACATCGGACAGTTCGTCTCGCAGTTCAACGAGCGGACCCGCGAACACAACGGAATGCCCGTTACGGTGGATATCTCTGTCTACGCCGACCGGAGCTTTACGTTTATTGTCAAAAGCCCTCCGGCTGCGGCGTTGTTGAAGGAGGCGGCACAGGTTGCCAAGGGTTCCGGTGTGCCCAACAAGGAAAAGGTCGGCTCGGTGACGGCTGAACAGGTTCGCCGGATCGCCGAGCGGAAGATAGAGGATTTGAGCGCCTTCGATTTGGACACCGCGTGCGCCATTGTCGCGGGCACAGCCCGCAGCATGGGAATAACCGTCGAAAAATAATTGTCAATTGTATATGCCTGACCACGGGCATGGTTTGTGGGAGTCCTGAAAGGACGTTAGGGATCGCCGAATGGGCAAGAAGATCAGCAAGCGCTACAAGGACTGTCAGGCCAAGGTGCCGGCGGAGAGGGTTCCGCTGGCCGAGGCCATGGCGGCCGTCAAGGGTTTTGCCTCTACCAAGTTCGATGAATCGGTTGAGCTGGTGATGCATTTGGGTATTGATCCCAAACAAGCCGACCAGGCGATTCGCGGTTCGATCTCGTTGCCTCACGGGATAGGCGCCACTCGAAAGGTAATTGCCTTCTGTGAAGGCGATGACGTAGCCAAGGCCAAGGCCGCCGGAGCGATAGAGGCCGGCTCGGATGAGCTGATTAAGAAAATCCAGGACGGCTGGATGGACTTCGACGTGGCGATTTCCACGACGGCTATGATGAAGAATGTCTCTCGCTTGGGCCGTATTCTCGGCCCGCAAGGCAAGATGCCGTCTCCCAAGGCCGACACGGTTGTTGACGATATTTCCGCCGCGGTCAAGGACTTCGCCGCCGGGAAGGTCGAGTATCGTAATGACGACGGCGGCAATATGCACGTGGTGGTGGGCAAAGTCAGCTTCGACAACACTCACCTGGTCGAAAACGCCGAGGCGTTTATCGCTCATATAAAGCGTTTAAGGCCTGCGACGGCGAAGGGAACGTATATCAAAAAAGTCAGCCTCTCGGCGACGATGTCTCCGGCGGTTCAAGTTGACGTAGCATGAAGATGGAAGGTGTTGCATGAGTAAACAGGTCAAGGAACTTGTCAGAAAAGAACTGGCTCGTCGGTTTGAGGGCGTGACGTCTCTGGCGGTTGTAGGCTTGACTGGCGTCAGCGCCGTTATGAACAATAACATTCGCGGGCGCCTCCTCGAGAAGAACATCCGCATAACGGTGGTCAAGAACTCGTTGGCCCGGCAGACCTTCAATGATATGGGCCTGCCCGCCGCTGCGGACCTTCTGGACGGGCCGTGCGCTTTGGCCTACGGTGTCGGCCCGGATCAGGTCGAGGTGGTTACCATCGTCCGGGAACTGCTGGACATCGGCAAAGATGTCCCAACCCTGACCGTCAAGGCGGCGCTGCTGGAAGGCGAGAAATTCGGCCCGGAGCAGATTGACCGGCTGAGTAAGTTTCCCACGCATCAGGAATCGCTGAGCCAGTTGGTTTCATGTGCGTTGAGCGCCGGCAGTAAACTCGCTGCCTGCATAATCACCCCCGGCGGGAAGATTGCTTCACTGCTCAAGGCAATCGAGGAAAAACAAAGCGAAAGTTCCGGTGCTTTGTAACGGAAAACAATAAAAAGCTAGCCGCGAGCGGAAGCGAGCGGGATGTTGCCGTCAAAGTCCATCAATTTGGGTGTTACAAAAGTAAAAATCGAGCCGGCTGCGGATTGGGCCTAAGGGCTTAAATGGATACCAGCGGGGTATTCGCCTATCAGGCCGGCAAACCTCTGATGCAGAAGTGGAGTACATAAAATGTCGGAAGAAGAAGCCGTTGTGGAAACCAAGGGGTTCTCCAAGGAAATCAAGACTTTGGGCGACAAGATCGTATCGCTGACGCTCAAGGAGGCTGTGGACCTGGCGGACTATCTCAAGGCCGAGCATGGTATCGAGCCGGCTGCCGGCGGTGCTGTCATGATGGCTGCGCCGGGCGCCGCCGATGCCGCCGAGGCAGAAGAGCAAACCGCCTTCGATGTCATCCTCAAGGACATTGGCGACAAGAAAATCCAGGTCATCAAAGCCGTCCGAACGCTAACCAACCTCGGCTTGAAAGAAGCCAAGGACCTGGTCGAAGGCGTGCCTAAACCTGTCAAGGAAGGCGCATCGAAGGAAGAAGCCGAAGAAGCCAAAAAGGTGCTGGAAGAAGCCGGTGCAACCGTAGAGGTCA
>JAXIHJ010000129.1:0-16997 GCA_034189755.1 Planctomycetota bacterium | reverse complement strand
GATCGCCAGGCCACCAGCCGTCGTAGAGGTATCCGTCTTCGTATTGCTCATCGGACAGATGCCTCGATACGCACATGTCAGCGAAAAGGATATTCGCCTGGCCGTCGTGCCAATCCGCGATGACCGTTGCTGCAAACGCCCAATGCGGTCCCCACAAATCATAGCTCCGAGGCAGTAATGGGAGGCCGATGTTGACGTTTACGAGACAGGCCTCCACGATGGTTGTGCCAGGATGTGTTGCCTCGGAAATCTTCAGAAGACTCATCGCCGTATTGTACCCGTAACTGGTGCAGATCGGTGTGCCGTCGGCATACGTGGCAAAGACCGGATCGGGCGCAGAGGGGTCCAAAAACATATCACGATTCTGGCCGGCATAATCGAACAGGAGCACCTGCAAGGGGGGCGTTTTAGGCTCTTGTGCAACCCATTTGGGCGGATAGGTTTTATGTCCGTTGTCTTCCATGTACAGGTTCATAGCCAGCCCGATGTTGCGGAGGTTGCTCGCACAGACAACGGCCCTGGCCAGCTCCTTAGCCTTGTTCAGCGACGGCAGCGTGACAGAGACCAGAAGCGAGATGATGGCAATCACGACCAATAGTTCGATAAGGGTAAAACCCTTCCTCACTACAGGTGGCCCTGTCAAAGTAAAGCCTTGTGATTGACGTTTGAGCATAATGCGCACAATCTCTGCGCAAACTAACAAACCAGCAGGCGGCGGCTTCTCGCCGCCGTCTTACAAGCAGCAGACGGACCCGGCAAACCAGGCCAAAAGCCTGTGCTCTAGGCCTGATTTATACTTAGCGCCTTCTTCGGCGAAGGGCGAACGGCACACCCAGCATCAGCAGCGCCATCGTGGCCGGCTCGGGCGTCAACGTGATATTGTCAAAATACGCCGTGTAGCTCAGGTAGTCCGTGCTGCCCTTCCTAGTGCTAAGATAAAGGTAGACCATTTCAACGTCATCCCGGTCGATGCCGGAGATGTCAATACTGTAGCGATGCCACAGTCCATCATCTTCCGGGTCAAACCTTACCGGAGCCTCGTCAATCCAAGTGCCATTGTTCTTCCACCTGAATCGGACCAGGCCCTCTTCGGGCTCGGTAGTTTTCATGTCAAACTCAAGTGTAGTATACTCTGTCCAATCATCGCCCACTGTTAAGCCTGTCCATTTGATGGCATTGGACCAAGTGCCAGGGGCAGGTGAGTCATACACAACTACCTTCAAGCAGTTTGGCGTGGTTCCCTCATTGGCACTGGAAATAGCGTTTATGCCGCCACTAATATCACTCCAGTCAGCAACGCTTGCGCCGTCTTCGATTACAAAGTCCGCCTGAGCCGGCACCACAAGGGCCAGCAAAAGGCACAGTGTTACATATGTCACTTGTCTCATAATCGCTTCTCCTTTCTTACGTTCCTCTACGGCACCGGAAATCAAACATACACCGTTAGAATTTGCTCGCTTAGCAGTCTTGCTTGCCTTCATCTTTTTCTGCCCTCCTTTTCTTTCATTGCCTGTTGGTTTTTAATAATTTCATACCGGCTGCCGCACTTGCTGTGATGAGTCGCGTACAATCAGTTCACACGGAACGGTTACCCGCCGGACAGGCTGGCCGGGGTTTTTGATCCTTGAAATCAATAACCTGGCCGCCTCTTCGCCCGTCCGCCAAGTATTCAAGCTGACGCTGGTCAACGTTGGCTGTATGCGCAGACACATGTTGCTGTCATTGACGCCCACCACGGAGACGTCGCTGGGCACATTCAGGCCTCGCCTTTGCAATGTATGCACGACGTCCACTGCCAGTATGTCGTCATCAGCCACGACGGCCGTCGGCGGCTGCGCCGACGACCACATGTCCTCCACTACTTCCTCGACTTGGCGAACCGGCACAAAAGCTTCATCGTACACGATTACATTTCTCGGCTCGGCTCCCGCCGCCTCCATAGCCTCGCGATAGCCTCGCTTCCGCTCTTCAAAACCAACGGGGAACGTCGGGCCTGTCAGGTGGACTATCCGCCGGTGGCCCAGGTCCAACAGATGTTGCGTCGCCAGGCGAAGAACCTCCGTTCTGTCATTGCCAACGGTGTCAAAATCCTTCTCCAGAAAAGAACCACCGCGTACAACAATCGGAATGTCTGCAGACCTGAAGATATCCAGGCGCGGGTCGTTTACCGCCGGAGACGCTATCACAATCCCGTCTATCCTTCCGCTGCATGCCAGCTCGCGGTGGAATTTCAGATTCCTCTCCGGCTCGGCCGGGTGGTCCACTTCAACCAGAACGTAATAATCGAACTTTGCAGCGCCAACGCACAGGCCGGGCAAAAAGTCAGTGAAAACCCCACCGGCGTGCCCCACCGTGAGGCTCCCCTTGTCGGCGAGCACCCCAATGGTGTGGGCCTGCCGCGTCCGCAATGCTCTGCCCGCTGCGTGAGGCACGTAGCCGACCTCCTTCGCCGCCGCCAGCACGCGCTGACGCGTAGCTTGCGGATAACAGGGGTGCTTCGGGTTGGCCAAAATCTCATAAGCGCTGGACCGGGATATTCCCGCCTTCCGCGCCACTTCCACAGCCGTACCCATTGGCGCCTTCTCCTTAGTTCGATCTTGCCGCCGTGTTGCGGTCTATTTGCTGCACTTACCGTTACGTTACGGTAAGCCATCTACCCTTACCGTTACGTTACGGTAAGTCTACACCGAAACCCCTCACGTGTCAAGCGCAAAACACTCTGAAACTTCCCGCTTTTTTCAAGGGGGTCCTGAAGCAAGTTGCAGGTCAAGGCCCCCCGTCTGTGACGATAAATCGGGCAGATTGAAGTGTACATAACTCGTTGTCGCATAGGGAGCTGCATCGCCGTGGCGATGTCGTCCACGCTCGGACGGGGATTTAAGATTGACGAAGCACTATCGCACATCAACCCAAATGGGGCTTGACCACGCCATGTGGCGATCAATCTGGACGACCTTAACGTACCTCCATGCCTTTTGGTCCTCTACTTCCAATTCCCCCTGAAGCTGCACGTAGTCCTGACCGTTATACTTCCACAGAATGTTGCTGTGGCCATTGCATATCATTTCGATACGCGCAATGCGATCCGCCCCGCCCACTGTAATCTCATACGGTAGTTTGGCCCCTCGTTCGCATACGATCTCGCTGCCCATTAGCTGCCCATTCAGCCTGAAGTCGAGGTAGATGCGTGCGCCGGTCGTGGCATAACAGCGACGGTTGTACAGGCCGTCAAAAATGCTTTCCCGCGTTAACTTTGGGGCGAGCACAGCAGCCAAGCCGCCGCTATAAACCAAGTTTGTAAACCGCGAGGGCCTCGCAGACAGTCCCGGCGCACCGTTGTGGTTGTCGCTTGCGGCAATGAATGCCACTCGGTAGCCGGCGTTCAGAATCTCTTGCGCTGAGATACCATCCTCCACCTTGTTGGGAGTTGTCGCATAGTTGTTTAGAGGCGTTCCCTTCACCTCGCTTGAGCAGTGCATCGAATACATTTCGACTATCCGCTCGTACCGAGGATTATCCAGATGAACCTGCGTCTTCCAGATTATCGTATGATGCGGAATAACCAGCGCCTGGTGCCCCTCCAGATATGCATAGAGTTCCTCCAACGACCGGCCACGGAACAAGCCGGGGCATATACCCCGAAAGTAGATGTTCCGATGCCCGTGATAATCGGCAATCTCGTTCTGCTCGAATCCTTGCAATGTTACAAATTGCCCCGGCTTATTAAACGCCTCACAAGCATGCTGTATTTCGGCAAACGCCTCATCAGGCATCTGATAGCAGAACGGCCCCTCGATGCGACTAGCCTCAGCGCCGTTGTGATCCGCGATTGCTCCAAAGTCTGTCAAAGCAACGTCACGCGCGTGCTCAAAATACTCCATGGGCGTTTTCAACCCGTCAGAAAGCATCGTTTTGGCGTGCAAGTCGCCGAAATAGACATTCAACGTATCGGCCCGATCATCAACGACCGTAACCGGACTCACGCCCCGAAGGTTGTCCTTAACATTCGAAACGAGGACCCGAAAAGATCTGCAATCATGAGGCACCGACATTCGTAAGCTCGAATTACCTTTATGCTCATGCTCAAGGTGAACCGATGCCTTGGGGGAAAAAGGATCCTCCATATCGGCTGCGAACACTTCGCCCTCCGGTGCCGGCCAGGCCAAGTTATCACAGTAATCGAGAGTCGAAAAACGCACTTCGATCCGGTCACCCGGCCTGGCCACGGCCGGGGCTGCTACGTGAAAACGAGCCGGAGGTGCTGCGATTATCTCCGGTTTTGTGGTCCGATTCGCCGGCACGCAGGCGTACCGCCCTTTGCCCGACATGTCTACGACGGTCCGCATAGCCGAGCGCCAATTGCCGAACCAGTTTTGAGGAAAACGCTGAACCGACATCCGTTGGCACCTTATACGGACCCAGCCGTCCTGTGGCTCATCGGTATCGACGATTTCAACTATAACCCACCATTGCAAGTTGTTGTTATGGCTAAGGGAAACCTTGCATGGGTCTCCGGTTGCTCTTTCCGCAGATACAAAGCCGGGCTTTGATACATCCGTCTTGGGCTGTGTCCATGGTTTCGGAATACTGAAGGCAACGCGAGTACCCGCCGGAAGATTAACCTCTTCGGGAAAATACTTAAATGTTACGTCGTAGCAGCATCCTACGATAAGTGGCCGGGACGGCTCGAATTCAGTACGTCCTCCGGCAAAACGGTATTCCTTAACAGAGGGCAGCTCAACCAGGAATTCCGTGTAGATCGGCTCTTGGGGGTATGGTACTTCCCCTTCCCGCGGATCAAGAAAGAGTCTCTTCTTCATCTCACGCTATCTCCGTGCTTGGTCCGAATGCCTTGCCGACCGAAGAACGGATGAAGTTCCGGCGGTTTGGGCCTTTGCCGCTGCGTGAGGCACGTAGCCTGTCTCCTTCGCCGCCAGCACGCGATGACGCGTAGCTTGCGGAGAGCAGGGGTGCTTCGGGTTGGCCAAAATCTCATAAGCGCTGGACCGGGATATTCCCGCCTTCCGCGCCACTTCCACAGCCGTACCCATTGGCGCCTTCTCCTTAGTTCGATCTTGCCGCCGTGTTGCGGTCTATTTGCTGCACTTACCGTTACGTTACGGTAAGCCATCTACCCTTACCGTTACGTTACGGTAAGTCTACACCGAAACCCCTCACGTGTCAATCGCAAAACACTCTGAAACTTCCCGCTTTTTTCAAGGGGGTCCTGAAGCAAGTTGCAGGTCAAGGCGCACCCCGCGTGTAACGATCTGCCCACCGCTGGGTTACAGGCGGGTGAACGGAGTAGCCCGTGAAAACCGTAAGCGGTCCGAAAATTAAAGGGGGCGCTGCCTTTCAGATTTTTCAGCCGGACGCGTGTGTGTACACCTTTGTTGCCCCCCTGCTGAAATGGCATGCCGGCGGAGTAACGCACTTTTTTCTCCACCAGTACTTGACTTTACAGAGCCAAAAAACTATATTAGAGGTAGTGCTAGTTGGGAATCGTTACTATTATGAACAAGCGGGGCGAAAACGGTTCATCATCCCTGCGCCTGACACGTCAGCGGCGGGTCATACTGGGTGAATTTCGCACGCCGGGCGTTCATCTCACCCCAGACATGGTCTACGATCGTGTTCGCCGGAAGGTACCCAATATCAGCCTCTCAACGGTGTATCGCAATCTTGAGATTCTCAGCCAGCAAGGGCTCATAAAGAAAATAGGTGTAACGGGAACCCAGCAGTGCTACGACGGCGGCTTGCACCGCCACTACCATGTGCGGTGCACGGTATGCGGCAAGGTCAGCGACATATCGGCCAAGCCGTTCGGCGATCTTGACTCCGTAGCCAGGACAGCGAGCAACTTCAAGATTCTAGGCCACGAGTTGGAATTCCAGGGCCTTTGCAGAAAATGCAAGAACAACAAAAACAGCAGAAATTCTAACCAGAGCACAAGGAGAAGCCAATGGAACTCAAAGGCAGCAAGACGGAAAAGAACCTGATGTGCGCCTTCGCGGGCGAGTCGCAGGCAAGGAACCGGTATACCTATTTTGCCAGCAAGGCGCGCAAGGACGGTTACGTGCAAATCTCTGACATTTTTGAAGAAACGGCCAACCAGGAGCGGGAACACGCCAAGCGGCTGTTCAAGTTCATGACCGGCGGCGAGGCGGAAATCACGGCGGCATTTCCGTTCGGGGTAATCGGCGAGACGCCGGACAACCTTAAAGCCGCAGCCGCCGGTGAAAACCACGAGTGGACCACGATGTACCCCGATTTCGCAAAAATCGCCCGCGATGAGGGCTTCGAAGAGATCGCCGGCGCCATGGAGTCCATCGCCGTGGCGGAAAAGCAGCACGAAAAACGCTACCTCGCATTGGCGAAAAATATCAAAGAAAACAAGGTCTTCAAGAAGGACTCCGCGGTCGTATGGCGCTGCCGTAACTGCGGCTACCTGCACGAAGGGCCCGAAGCGCCGGAACTTTGCCCGGCATGCGATCATCCCCAGGCGCACTTCGAATTGCTGGGCGAGAATTGGTAATCCATCAAGAACCCCCTTCCCACCGGAAAGGAATTAACATGCTGGAAGACGGAGACAGAGGAGTAATCCTCCAGCGCGACAAGGAAACTTACGCCGTAGCCCCGCATATTCCCTGCGGCGTCGTTACGCCGCAGACGCTTCGCACGCTTGCCGACGTCGCCGAGAAATACAACTGTGCGGCCTTGAAGATCACCAGTGCCGCCCGCATCGCCATAGTCGGCTTAAAGGAGCAGGACATCGATGGTGTCTGGTCGGACCTCGGCATGGACGCCGGCTACGCTGTGGGCCTGTGCGTTCGCAGCATCAAGGCCTGCCCGGGTACTACGTTCTGCAAGCGCGGCATACGGGACAGCCTCGGCATTGGCATGAAGCTGGACGCCAAGTACCACGGCCTGGAGCTGCCCGGCAAGTTGAAGATGGGCGTCAGCGGCTGTCCGAACCAGTGCGCCGAGACTGGATACAAGGACATCGGCCTGTTCGGCACGGCCAAGGGCTGGAGGCTTCTGGTAGGCGGATGCGGAGGCGTCAGGCCTCGCATAGCCGAGCTGATCGCCGAAGGCCTGGACGACGACGAGGCCCTGGCCCTTATCGACAAGGTAATCGAATACTTCAAGGCCAACGCCAAACCCCGCGAGCGGCTTGGCCGGGTAATCGACCGGCTGGGACTGGACGCACTTAAGCAGGCGGTGGGCGCGGCATAAAGTGAACGGATCGGCAAATGGCGCTACGGCAGCATACATACGCGATGCAAAGGCTGTACCGCCGCCTGAACCGGCGGAAGTACGTCCCCGGCGACCCGCTGGAGTTTCTTTACGGTTATGACGACCCGGCCGACCGGGAGATAGTCGCCCTGTTGGCCAGTTCGCTGGCGTACGGGCGGGTCCGGCAGATTCTAAAGAGCGTCTCGGCTGTGCTGGAGCGGTTGGGGCCTCGCCCAGCGCGGTATTTAGCAAAAGCAAGCCCGTCGCGACTGCGGCGGGCGCTTAGTGGCTTTAGGCACCGCTTCAACTCCGGCGGGCACGTAGCGGCGATGCTGATTGGCGCAAGGCGTCTTATCGGGCGGTTCGGTTCGCTCGAGGCGTGCTTCGGCGAAGGGGCCGGCCCCACCGACCAGACCGTTTGGCCGGCGCTGCAATCGTTCGTAGACAAAATTACCGAAGCTGCTGACGGCGAGTGCGGCCACCTGCTGCCCGACCCGGCCCGCCGCAGCGCGTGCAAGCGGCTGAACCTGATGCTTCGCTGGTTGGTTCGCCGCGACGACGTGGACCCCGGCGGCTGGTCGTGCGTCGGGCCTGAAAGGCTGATCGTCCCGCTGGACACGCACATGCACAAAATCGCACTGGCGCTGGGCATTACCAGGCGGAAGACCGCCGATATTCGCACGGCCCTGGAAGTTACGGCCGCGTTCAGGCAAATATCGCCCGATGACCCGGTGCGCTACGATTTTGCACTGACACGGCTTGGGATTCGCGACGATATGGACTTTTCAGCGTTCTTCGACGGCTGCCGGGCGCCAGCCAAGGAAAAAGCCTGTGCCTGAATGGCTAACGAACATCCCGCTGAACTTCTGGACCGTGCTGGGCGAGATGGCTCCGTACCTGCTGTTCGGCTTTTTCATCGCGGGCGTGCTGAGCGTTTTTGTCTCGCCGGAGCTGATCGAGCGGCACCTTGGCGGGCACGGCATCTGGCCGGTGATAAAGGCCTCGGCATTCGGCGTTCCGCTGCCGCTTTGCTCCTGCGGGGTGATACCCGTAGCCGCATCAATCCGCAGGCATGGAGCAGGCAAAGGTGCCACTACCGCATTTCTAATCTCCACGCCGCAGACCGGCGCCGACAGTATCTTTGTAACGCTCAGCCTGCTGGGCGGTGTCTTTGCGATGTTTAGGCCGTTGGCCGCCCTGATAAGCGGGATGATAGGCGGAAGCATCGTCTCGGCGGCGGTAAACGGCGGGGCCGAACCGGCCGCCGAAAAGTGCCGGGAAGCCTGCTGCGCCGGCGATGGCGGGCGAGGCAAACTCTATCGCGTTTTATCCTATGGCTTCGTGGCGCTTCCGCGCGACATCGGTCGGGCGCTGCTGGTGGGGCTGGTCATAGCTGCGGTTATTTCAGCCGCCGTGCCAAAAGATTACTTCGCCAATATTCTCGGCGGCGGCCTCGGCGCGATGATGATAATGATGCTTCTCGGCATCCCGGTTTACGTCTGCGCGACGGCGTCGGTGCCGGTGGCGGCGGCGTTGATAGCGGCGGGCGTATCGCCCGGAGCGGCGTTGGTGTTCCTGATGACAGGCCCGGCGACTAACGCCGCCACCATTACCACGGTCTGGCGAGTGCTGGGACGACGCACGGCCATTATATACCTGCTCACCGTCGCCGGCAGCGCACTGGCGGCGGGGCTGCTATTGGACTACGTATTCAATGTCGGTCGAATCTCAGCCACCCCGGCCATGCCGTGGATGCTGCCTAATTACGTAAAGTGGACCTGTGCAGTCGTACTGCTGGTCGTTCTGGGCTTCGCGGCTGCGATACGAACAGTACATAAGCATAAAACTCACGTGCAACAGCCAAAACAAGGAGACAGCACCAATGATTAAGCAACTTCAAGTGTACAAGTGCGAATTGTGTGGTAATATCGTCGAAATGCTTGAGGCCGGCACCGGCGAGCTTATCTGCTGCGGCCAGCCCATGACGCTGCAGCAAGAGCAGACCGCCGACGTAACTGCCGAAAAGCATGTGCCGTATATTGAGAAGGCCGAGGGCGGCTACAAGGTCCGCGTAGGCCAGAACACCGCCCATCCAATGGAAGAAAAGCATTACATCCAATGGATTGAACTGAGTTCAGGCGAGAAGTGTTGCAAGCAGTTTCTGAAACCGGGCCAGGAACCGCAAGCCGTGTTTTGCGACATCGGCGAAAACGCCACGGCCCGCGAGTACTGCAATGTACATGGCCTATGGAAAGGATAGATTCAATGATTACATTCAATGCAGATGAAATTTTCGAGATGGCCGAGCAGATCGAGCGCAACGGCGCCAAGTTCTATCGCAAGGCCGCCGAACCCGCCGACGGCGGCTGCCGCAAACTGCTGCTGCGACTGGCAGCCATGGAAGACGACCACGAAAAGACCTTCGCGGAGATGCGCCGCAACCTGTCCGACGCCGAGAAACGCCCCATTACGGCCGACCCGGACAACGAGGGCGCTCTCTACCTGCAGGCCATGGCCGACGGCAAGGTCTTCGAGGCCGACCCGGCCGGGCAACTATCCGGGCAGGAACCCATCGAGGACATACTTCAGACGGCTATCGGCCTGGAGAAAGATTCCGTTGTCTTCTATAACGGCATGAAAGACGTGGTGGCGGCAGGCAAGGAAAAGATCGATGCGATCATCAAGCAGGAACTCGGCCACATCCTCGACCTTACAAAGCAGCTCAAGGCCGCCAAGAAATAAAAAAGCCCACGACCGAATAGAGCATCCGAGTAAAATAATTCTGACGGTGGACCACCCAATTCCACCTGATGCAAGGTGGGCATGCGCCTAATGGCGAAAAACGAGAAAGTAAAAATAGCAATCGTAGGCTGCGGCGCGTCGGTTCAGTATATGCAGGGGCCGTATCTTCGTTTTGCGGAAAACGCCGAGTTCGCCGCAGCCGTAGACCCCGACTGGCAGCGGCTCGAAGTTGCACGGGGCTGCGGCGCCCGAGAACTTTTCACCAGCCTTGATGAGATGCTTCAAAAAAGTAACGCCCAGGCGGTCATCATCGCCAGCCCCGTTTATCTCCACGCCGAACAGACCATCAAGGTCGCCGAGGCAGGCAGGCACGTCCTTTGCGAAAAACCCATGGCCAGGACCACCGACGAATGCGACCAGATGATTGAGACGTGCAAAAAAAACGGCGTGGTCCTGATGGTGGCTTACGTGAAGCGGTTTCACCGGTGCATGAAAAAGGCCAAGGAGCTGATAGATACCGGTCAACTGGGGGATATATTCGAAATAAGATGCAGTTTCGACGCCACCAGTTTCGGCTTCCCGGCTGCGGTCGGCACGAGAAACAAAAAGGAATCATGGGGCGGGAATTTCCAGGACCACGGCTCGCATACCATAGACCTGTGCCGCTGGTGGGCGGGGGAAGTAACCTCGATCAGCAGCGAGATTATGGTGGTCAACCCCGTAAGGAACAATGACGACGTCGCCTGCGCCATTGCCAAGCACGAAAGCGGCGCCACCAGCATTCACATGCTCAACGTAATGCTTTCCCGCCAGAACGTGGAGGAATACGAGATATTCGGCACGAAGGCCGGACTGAAAATATCCTACACCGCCCAGGACTACAGCGCCAAAACGGCCGACCCGTTCGTGATGACTTTATATGAGAGGGGAAACGTGGCGAGGACCATCACTCCCTTTACTGAGTGGAATATCCTCGACGAAATCAAGAACCATAATCCGTTCCTGAAGGAAGTGGAGCACTTCTGTAACTGCATCTTAAAAGGCGAAGAGCCGTTGGTTACAGGACATGACGGGCGCAAAGCGATTGAAGTAATCAACGCGGGTTATTTGTCCTCGTGGAAGGGCTTGAAGGTGCAACTGCCGCTCAGCCGGGCGGTTGACCTTGCAAGTGCAATGGAAGACCTGAAAAAACGACACCAATTCGAAGGATACGAGGGCAACGTATAGAAGGCCCGTCCGATGTTCCGCAAAAATACAGCTCCGCGTCTCACGACGCGGAGCTGCTTCATCTTGGCTGGCGGTGTTGCCGCTAGCCTCACCCCCGACCCGAATGCGAAGGGCGACATCTCAACTGTCCGCTACACCCTCCACTAAGCGATAATTGCATGTTCCATACCAGGTTTTGCAAGAAAGGGGAGGCCGGGGAGGTCTTTTTCGATGTAAAGCCTGCAATGCAAGGAAGATAAGAAAATATAGGTTTTCAGCTACAACTAAGGTGATTGCCTTAGTTATGGCGATTTTTCGGGGAGTGTTTCCCCTGACGGCGGGAGTAAGGTGGGGATTATTTACCGGGCCGCTCGATGCCGTATTTTTTTATACGATAGCGGATGTGGTCGCGGCTGATGCCAAGCGCCCGTGCGGCCTGGGACCGATTCCAGTTATTGGCCAGCAGCGCATTAATAATCATCGCCTTTTCGCCGGCCGCCAGCAGCGATTCTCCGGCGGGTTCGACTGCCTGTCCGACCTGACCGAAAAATTCGCGTGGCAGGTGCTCCGGTCGTATACAGGCCGAGGCGCCGGCCGGCTCGTCGCCGCCGCAGCACAACAGGCAGGCACGCTCCAGGACGTTCTGCAACTCGCGTATGTTGCCCGGAAAATCATACCGTCCGAGTGCGGCGACGGCCTCGGGCGACATCGTCGGCGTCGCCATCTTCATTTCACCGGCCAGACGCTTAAGAAAATGTCCCGCCAGCAATGGGATATCTTCCTTCCGCCGCCGCAGCGGCGGGATCTCGATCGGAAAGACGTTAAGGCGAAAATACAGGTCGTCGCGGAACCTGCCGGCCTGCATCTCCTCCGAGAGGTTCCGGTTGCTGGCCGCAATCACACGCACGTCGCAACTGATGGCCTTGACGCCGCCGACACGGACAATCTCCTTTTCCTGGAGCACCCGCAGTAGTTTCACCTGGATATCGCCGGTTACCTCGGCGACCTCGTCAAGGAAGATGGTCCCCCCCTCGGCCAGCTCGAAGCGTCCGAGTTTGCGATGGGTAGCGCCGGTGAACGCACCCGCCTCATGTCCGAACAGTTCGCTTTCCAGCAGTGTTACCGGCAGGGCCGCACAGTTGACCGCGATGAACGGGCGCTCGGCCCGGGCGGACGAAGCGTGAATCAGCCGGGCGGCAAGCTCCTTGCCTGTGCCCGTCTCACCAAGCAGCAGCACGGTAGCCATCGACGGCCCCACGCGGTGAATGAGGCCCTTAACCTCCTCAATCGCCGCACTGACTCCGATCATCTGCTCCGAAGTACGCATCGCCTGCTTCAGCCCGCGGTTGTCACGACGAAGACGCTCATAGAGCTGAGAATTGGTTACGGCGATAGCCGCCAGGTTCGCAAAGACCTGTACAAGCTGTCGGTCCTGCTCGCTGAAGTGCCCGCCCTGAATCGGGTTCAGCACCTCGACCACGCCAAGCTTCTTGCCGCGGCTGGTCAGCGGGGCCGCCAGTACGCTCCGCGTCTGAAACCCCACCAGCGCGTCGATCTCCTTGAAATGGGCGCTGTCCCGGGTAACGTCGTCCACGATTATCGCCTGGCCTTTCCGGAGCACCCTGCCGGAAATCCCCGTTCCTGCGTCGTACTCCACGCCGATAAGCTGGTCGGCGCGGTCTCCGACGGCCGCCCAAAAGACCTGCTTCTTGCGCAGCTCATCCAGCATGATGACGCTCGACGCCTCGGCCCTCATGACGGCCGCCGCTGAGCGGGCTATCGCAGCCAGCGTCTCGTCAAGGTCCTGAACGGCGTTGATCGCCGCCGAAGCGTCAACCAGCGACGCAAGAGTCTCAGGCGAAAGGTCTTTAGTCGTGTACATTGGCTTGACGCGATTTGCCATTCCCCCTGAAGTATCCCACCGGATTGTATCGCCCGTCAAGAAAGAACCTGCACGCAAACAAGCTCAATGATTACACGGATTGGACACAGAAAACACACACCCTAAAAAGACACCATCCGCCCTACCTGTTTACCGACCCGTTTCCGTTATCATCGGCCTGGATCATCACAGCAAGCCGTTGGCCGGCCTGTTGGGCCTTGTCGGAAAGACTGTTTGCACGGGCGAAGATATCCGGGCTGTTCGGCCGGCGTCCAAGGTGGTACCCACCCAGGAAGGCCGCCACAAGCAAGATAAGTAGAATCAGCCGCCTCATTTTTCCCAATGCCTCCGTCGCAAGGACAGACCCCCGACCCGCCGGGGGAGCCGTGAGCCGGCTGCCTCGTTCCCGGTCTCAAGGGTCTGCCACAGGGAGCCTACGATTCAATTTCACAGCCGGCAAATCGAACAAAAAAATATCGAGGCTGCGGACAAATTCCGATGAGGTCCGAATTTATCGTTTTTAGTGGTTAAGTGGATATTTCCGTCTGCCGAAAAGGTTCTTGTAGCACCCTGGCTTGAAGTTTGTCCGGGCGCCTCGCTTTCCGGGCGTCTTTTGACCTGAGGTTGCAGGCATGTACAAGGACTACTACCGGCTGAGAGAAGAGCCGTTCAACATTACGCCGGACCCGCGGTTTTTGTACTTTACCGCCCAGCACCGCGAGGCGCTTAATCACCTGCTTTACGGCATCCGCCGGAGGAAGGGTTTTACCGTCTTGACCGGCGAGGTGGGCACGGGCAAGACCACCATCTGCCGGGCGCTGCTGGAGGAGTTGGGCGGCGGCTATCACACGGCGCTTATCCTGAACCCGATGCTGACGGAGACGCAACTGCTGCGGGCGACGCTGGCTGAGTTCGGCGTGCAAAGCAAGCGCCTGGACCGGCTGGGCTATCTCAGGCTGCTGAACGACTACCTGCTGCGAATCAACTCCGCCGGGCGCGACGCGGTGCTGATTATCGACGAGGCCCAGGACATGGCCAGGCGCACGCTCGAGATGACTCGTCTGCTGAGCAACCTCGAAACGCACCGCCAGAAACTGCTTCAGATTGTCCTGGTGGGCCAGCCGGAGCTGCGAACCAAACTCCGCTCACCGGCCCTGCGACAACTCGCCCAGCGTATCACCGTGCGGTTTCACCTCGGCAAGATGTCGCCCGAAGAAACCGCCGGCTACCTTAGATACCGCATGGCGGTCGCCGGCTCGATACCGACAGGCGGGCAGCAGATTATTCGTTTTGATCCATCCGCCGTCAGGGAGATTTACCGTTTTTCCAAGGGCACGCCCCGGCTGGTCAACGCCGTCGGCGACAAGGCATTGCTGGCCGGCTACGTCTATCGCGCCGGGCAGATCGACAAGCGGCTGGTCCGCCTGGCCGTCGAAGAACTCAGGGAGGCCGGCTGATGAGCCTTATCAATGAGGCGCTCAAGAGGGCCGAAGAAGATAAGCTTCGCAATATGTCCGAAGCGCCCGCCCACCTTGCGCACGCAGACGATGAGACTCGCGGTTCAGGCGACGGTGTGCCGGCAGAGCTATCCAAGCGAGGCCGCCGGCGAAAACGGGCGATACTGGGCCTGGTCGGCATAGTGCTGGCCTTCGGGCTTTGGCAGTTGGAGGAAAAGCTAATCGGCCAGGCCGAGTTCGTACCCGGCGAAGTCTGTGCCAAGCGAGCAAGCCGCCCAACCGCAGAACCAAAGACCACAAAACCCCCGGACAAGACCCAGGCCGCGGCAGAAGTGGCGAAGGCATCGGCTGTACCGGCCCACACCAGTCCGCCGGCCGGTACAAGGCAAAAGCAGGCGCCCAGGCGGCAGGCCGAGGCAACAAGGCTGGTGCAAACGACTCAGCCCGTCGAACGTTCGGACCGGCCTGTATTCGCTAAAGGCGCAAGGGGCGAACCGGCCAATTTCAAGCTGAGCGGCATCATGCACGGGCCTGACGGCAAGACAGCCATCATCAACGGCTACCCCGTTCGCGCCGGCGACGACATCAACGGTGCGAAGGTCATCAGCATCGACCAGTACTCCGTCGAGCTTCAGGTCGAAGGCAAAAGCTTTTTCATTCGCATCTGACCATCCCGTCAACTTCACGATTTTCTGTTTTGGATAGCGGCGTCTTTTTCAGCAACCTTGCGGGCCTGGTCGGCCTTGAACTGCCTCAATCTCTCGGCGAGTTTCCGGTCGGACGTCGCCAGTATCTCAGTTGCATAGACGGCCGCGTTTGTAGCGCCGGCTGAGCCGATAGCCATACACCCAACCGGAACGCCAGGCGGCATTTGCAGCGTGCTCAGCGCTGCGTCCACGCCCAGCAACGGTCCCGATGTCATCGGCACGCCGATTACCGGTAGTGTCGTCTTGGCCGCCAGCACGCCCGAAAGCGCCGCGCTCATGCCGGCGGCGGCGATGATGACCTTCAGGCCGCGACCTTCAGCCTCCGCTGCATATTCGTGCGCCGCGTCGGGGCTGCGATGCGCAGAGATTACGCGGACCTCAGCAGGAACACCCAGCGACCCAAGCAAATCCAAACATCGCTTCATCGTCTCGAAGTCACTGTCGGACCCCATCACCACACCAACAAGAGGTTTGTCATCGCTCATTTTCCTGACCTTTATCTTCGGTTTGCCGATTATCGGCTACTGATTCCTAAAATCGAACGCCACTTTGATCGCTTGGTGCCTGGCCTTGTTCATCGCCACCTCGAACGCACCGTGGTAATCGTGAATTCTAAACACATGCGTCAGCATCGACCGCACGTCCAGTTTGCCCTGCAACATCATCTCATGGGTCAGTTGGTAGGTACCGATTTTTCGCCCGTCGAAGTTTTCCACCTGCCGGCCATAGGCCCCCACCATGTTCAACTCGCTGAACCAGACGGGCGTCAGGTCGATCCGGCCGCCGTGGCCGGTGCCCACCAGGACCACCTGCCCGCGGGCGCGGGTCCACTTGAGGCTCTCGGCAATCGACTGCCTCGAACCGACGCAGTCCCAGACAACGTCGTAGCCGCCGGAGAGCATGTAGTTGCCGAACCGCACGCGATGGACGGCCGCTTCCGTCCGCTCGGCAATCTGCTCGAACCGCTCGCCGCTGCGCAACGGCAGGCGGAAAAAGCTGTCTGCGCCCATCGTCCGGGCCGGCTCTTCGAGATAGGCCTCGCGGTCGAGTACGTCGAGCTGGCCGGTATAGCCGACCGAGCGAAGGCAGGCAATCAGCCCCAGCCCGAGCACGCCTGCGCCGTAAACCAGCACGCGAGTTGCGCCGGCCAGGTCAGTCCGCAAAACCGCGTGCAGGCTGCACGCGACCGGGTCGGTCAGGACGGCCAACTCGTCGCTGATTTCGTCCGGCACGGCGATGAGCTGGCTGCCGTGCGCTACGAAGCTCTCGCCGAGCGAGCCGCCGGTCCGGTTGTTGTAGCCGATGCTCGTGCCGGGCGGCAGTGCCGCTGCGCCCTGGCTGTCAGCGCCGAAATTCTCGCACGTGCCGAACTGGCCGGCGGCGCACCGCGGACACGGCGGGGCGATGCCGCGAACCTCGCAGCACAGCGTCGGTTCGACACACACGCGCCGGCCGACCCACGACGAATCCACAGCCGGGCCAACTTCATCGACGATACAGACGTTTTCGTGGCCGAGCATCATCGGCGTAGAGCCGAAGGCCTGGAGAATCGAATCGGGCGGCGGTTTCTGTTCAAGCAGGGCCAGGTCCGTCCCGCAGATGCCGCCCAGAAGCGTGCGCACGCGGACCCAGTCATCGCCGGGCAGTTCCGGCGGCGGGACCTTGCGCAGAGCCAGGCCATTCAGCCTCGACCACAGGCACCCCCGCCAGAAGGCCCGCAGCCAGCGACACATGAGCCAGCCAAGCGGTTTTACATTGTAAAATATC
>JAXIHJ010000128.1:2775-11004 GCA_034189755.1 Planctomycetota bacterium | reverse complement strand
CTTGCTTTGGCCTGCCGATTGAAACTCCCATTTACAAATGCCTCCGCTGGCTGCGAGCCTATCCGAATCACCGCCCAATAGCCCGAATGGTGAACATCTGCGGAAACGAACGTCATTACTTTACGAAGCCGGCACCGAAATGCAACGCCAAAACTCCCCCAAGGGCCAGGCCAGCGGGTTGGCTGGTGCAGCCTGCCGTAATCCCGGCGAAAGGCGCCGGAAGCGTCAAGGCCGTCATCGACGGGCTGAGAGTTTTACACTGACCTGCTTCAGACCGCCGGCGCCAAGGACATACCTTGCTTGAAATGGCACAAATTCCGTCAGGGCGTCGGCTGTTCGCACTTTTGTATCCACAGGCTGAGCGGCGGGATTATGAATCACAAAATGTAATTCCCCGGAGCTGCACTCCAGCAGCGTAATCAATACGTTGGGATCGTCGGCAACGAGCAGGTTTCCTATAACAACGCGCCGCTTTCGGCTCACGTCCAGGAGCGTATAGCCCATCCCTTGATATACCGCCACCCGCTTGATGAGTTGCTGTTTATCCAGGTCAAACAGGCCAGCGTCCCAGTTTTCGTTCAGCCCCTTCACCCTGAGCGGTAATTCTTCCGGAAGGTCCGCTTGAGAAATATCCCCCCTGACGCAGTAGTCCTTCGCCGCCAGCAACGGGCTGTAGACATTCTCCAGCACCTCACCGTGCGTCAGGCGAACCCGGTAAGCTGGCGTGCCGTCAAACCCGTAGCGGTCACGTATCATCTCCAGCAGGGGCCTTTCGTCTTCGCCTCCGCGTGTGATTACGAGAAGGTATCGCCTGTCCAGACGCGTGCCCGCCGGTAAATTCCCGGTCATCTTCTGGCCGACCCTGAGGATGAGCTTTTTCCCACTTACCGTGTCAAAGCATGCAGGCTGGAAGCAATAGACGGCCGGTATGCCGTATCTGTTGGGCGATATCGCCACGTAGCCGCCCGAGCCGACAGTTCTGACCCCGTCGTGAACAAGCCCCGAAGTCCGAATCTCTCGCCCGTCCTGATTGATATAGATGACCTCTTTATAGGAAGAAGGCTCTGCCCCTGCGTAGACGTTAAGTAAGATGGGATTGCATCCTTTACCGCTGCGCAGCTTTGCGTCGGCTAATATCTCATTTTGGCTTTCCACCAGCAGCATCGTGTAGCGACGAGGACGAAAAGCGGTAATCCTTACATTGGCTTTGAGATACTTCGACCTCTCCCGCAACCGCCGATAGTCTTCCAGACCCCTCTGGTCGTGGCTGATGTCGTCCTCTATGATGACGCAATCAGTGCTGTTCAGGACAAAACGCCGATGCGGGGCGGCCCAATGGAAGGCTGTCGCCTGCTCAAAAATAAACGCCGGCGATGCCTTCAAGAGCCTGACACTGCCGGCAACGCCCCCTATTTCAAAACAGTTCGGCCGCTCGATCCAGCCGATGTCGTAGCCGAACGTATCGCCCCAGCCCAGCTTGGGGTACAGGCTGCCACCCTTGAGGGCGGTCCGTTCCTTTCGCGTTTGGCCTTTCCAGTAAGGCGGCTGGGCGTAACAGTAGCCGTTCATGCGGTCGCCGCCGATGAAATGCTTGTACAGCGACCAGGTAACCTGCACCCCCTTTGAGTAGAACCTGCCGGCAGCGTTGTCCTCGGCCTCGACGTGAAAGGCCCCAGATTGATTCGTATAATACTCAACCTCCGTTTCAAAAGATTTCTTTTGGGGATAAAACGCACGAACGACCCGGCCACGAAAATAGAGCCGTACCACCTTAATCGAGGCCGAGGCTGAAACCTTGATTTTGACCGTCAGCTTACCTTCGGCAGCTAGTTGGGTTTCAGCCGGTGGGTCAGTGTGCACACGAAACTCCTCCAGCACCGGACCGCTGGTTACCACCGCCGTGTGCAGCCAGGTGTGCCCCATCACAAAGTCTTTGGCCCATCTGGTGGAATAGAATATCGTTCGGTAACCCCTCTCTGCTTTATCCAATCCGTCCAGTGCCGTGATGTCGTGAACCACAATCGGCGTAAGCTGAAATCCGTCGGCAACCGATTGCCTGTAGCTCTGGAGAGCGTCATTTTCGAGGCGGTTTTTCAGACCATAACTGAATACAGCATAACTGTTTAACGCCCCCTCATTATAATAAGGATAGGGGTTTGAGTCCGGATGAACCTGTGCCAGGTTGCTGTACCAGCAGTTACTGACCCCTACTTGCACGAGTGTGCTGGGTTCCTTTCGCCACTGCAGTTCGGGCCAGGGGCATCGCAGGTTGAATACCACTGCGTCATTGCCGGTGGTCCGGCTCTTTATGGCTATGCCCGGAATCGCCAGGAAGTTCTCATCCGTGTTGTCCTGGCAATCCTTGCGGTAGCTGTCCCAGTTTTCGTTGGTTATCCGTTCCGCTTTTTCCGTGAACACCAGATAATCGTAACCTATCTCCTTGGCACGATCGCAGAACTCCTTGATGGTGTTCGCCCCGCCACTATACGCCGATTTTACCCCGATGATTCCCTCTCGACGGGTGCCGCTGATGCGGCGACTAATTACGGCCGCTCCTATCCGCGGCCTGACGAGGAGCCGAGGGCTGATGTCGAACACCTGCTTTTGCATCTCTTTTCTGAACCCGCCCAGTTGTCGGTTTCGGCGGGCGGACTCGGACAGCCAGCGGTAGGTATTCAACAGGAACCGCCTGCCGTCGCCGTTATCCAGAAAGAAACCGTCCCAGAAGAAATGATAAGGGTCCAGCGTCCACAGCCCTGAGTCAGTTGAGAAGAAAACCACTCTGCCTTGCCCGTATTCCCGATAGGCCGCCATGGGCGGGCGCTGCTGATATGTCTGCTTCTCTTGCTTCTGCCACGGAGAGGATTTCGCCGTCTTGCTGCCGCGCAGCACGATGCGCCATTGCGGGCCGCATCTAATCGCACAGGGATTATCGTACGTATCAGGGTACCATATCCGACGAACACCCTCGGTTAGCGGAGACGGGGCAATCTCTTCGGTGAGATATGCCTTGATGTCATCGCGCCCCTTGATCTTCTGTTTGATCTTCTTTTCGTCGCTTTCCTTGATGCGTTCTGCCAGCACCTCGATGTCCAGAGGCTTCAGGAACTTGTTCAGCGACAGTCTGCCCCTGAATCGGTAGCAGTCGGCAAACATCAGCAGCCCGCCGCCTGCCTTGACGTATTCGTATATCGCCTTGCTCGCAGGAGGCCATATGTTTGTCCTGGCGGGATGGTGCGCCATAACAACGACATGAAATTTCTGCAGGTTCTCCGGAGTCAGTTGCTCCAAGGGACAGTAGCCTACGGCCCATCCCGCTTCCTCCAGCTCCTTTTGATGCTTGGGATCGACCAGATACGACATCCGGCGACTGGTCAACTCGTGGCTGCTTGAACAGACAAAAAGGATGCCGGGCTTGCCCTGGCCACCCGATGCAGCCGGACAAAACAAAAAAGACCACAAAACCAACCATGCAAAAAGCAGCCGCCACCTTACACTCATTATTCAGGCCTTATTTTGTATCTAACCCCAAAACGTTACCAAGGTATCCCGAATTCATGCAGCTAATAACTCAAACTAACCGATTTTATGCTGCAAGGCAATTCTGTTCGGCACTCGTTACTGTCCCATCGATTGTGGGAATATCTTTGGCTCTCCATCACTTTGGCGGAACGAGGCATGCTCAAAGTTCCCACTGATTCCGGCCGATTCGCTGCGCTCATCAGAAAGAGGCGACAAAATTTACGAAAAAATCTGATTGCCCCGGTTAATGACTTTGGCCTTTACTCCGGCTACTCGTACGTTCTGCCGCGTTTACCGTTTCTGAGATTCCGTCTTGCGATGCTTAAGAGCCTGTTGCCCGCCTCGGTAGGATATTTGCCGGTTACACAGCCGGTGCACAAGCTTCGCC
The DNA here is from genome assembly GCA_034189755.1 of Planctomycetota bacterium. Lineage (GTDB taxonomy): Bacteria > Planctomycetota > Phycisphaerae > SM23-33 > SM23-33 > JAXIHJ01. The sequence continues at coordinate 7,094 of JAXIHJ010000128.1, read as the reverse complement.
CGTCGATCCGGAGGCAAGGTGCAAGGTCTGCCACCGATAAGTACCGCAGGCTGTCCAGTCCGAGTGCCTCGGCCATTTTCGCCGTCATCGCTTCGGATGGCGTCCCGTCATAACCACGAGGGACGAACTTTCTGGCGAACAGTTCACCGAACGTGGACATGTCGATTCCGTAAAAGCACGGAGTGATAATCGGAGGGCAGGCGACACGCACGTGAATCTCTTTCGCCCGGCCTTGTTTGCGTATCTGGTCGGCAAGCGCCGCAAGCGTCGTCGATCGGACGATCGAGTCTTCTATAAGGAAAACCTTCTTTCCGGCCAGGACTGCCGGCAGCGGTGTGTATTTACCCTTGGCCGTGCGGCGGCGCGTGGAAGTCGGTTCGATGAAACTCCGCCCCACGTATCGGTTGCGGATAAGCCCCTCTACCGACGGGATGCCCATTTCGTAGGCGAATGCGTCGGCGGCAGCCTTGGCGGTGTCGGGAACTGGCACCACGATGCACGATGAATTCACCTTTTCCCGTTCAAGCCCGGCCAGGCGTTTGCCTGCCATGGCGCGGGTCATGTACACGCTCGAATCGGCGATTGTGCTGCCGACGTTCGAGAAATAAACCCACTCGAAAAAGCAGTGGGCGTGCCTTCGAGGCTTGGCGAACCGCTCATGCCTCAGCCGGCCTTTCTCGATGAGAATCATCTCGCCGGGGGTAACGTCGTGGATGTCGGTGAAGCCCATGTTCGCCAGGGCCGTTGACTCGCTGGCTGCGGCGAAGAGCCTGCCCTGCACCGCCCAACTCAGCGGCCTGAAACCGAGCGGGTCGCGCGCGACCAGCATACGCCCCATTGCATCCAGAAAGACGATATTGTACGCCCCGTCGAAGATGCGGCTTAGCGATGTCATCACCTTGCCAAGCTCCACCGGCTTATCGCCCCGAAGACGATACGCCAAGGCGTGCATGAGCATCTCGGTATCGGTGTTCAGCGTGAAATGGTAATGTCTCCTTGCCAGCAGGCGGTCGCGGAGGCGGCCGAAATTAGCCAAGTTGCCGTTCCACGCAAAGCTGAACCACTTCCACAGCCGGCCATGATGGCGCTCGAAGGGCTGGGCGCAGCGTGCGTCGTCGGCGCCGCTGGTGGCGTATCGTGTATGCCCGATTGCGCCTCGTCCGGCGTACTTTGTGAGAATGGCTTGGTACTTGGCCGGGTGCGACATGCGGAAGGCTTCGGTTACCGTGCCGATGTCCTTGTAGGTATCGATGATTTGCGGCCGGGACGGATCGTAGCTGCTCATTCCGGCGGCAAGCTGCCCGCGGTTCTGAACGTCCAGCAGCATCCGCGGCATCAGTGCCGCCACGTTTTCGTCATGGACGGCCCGGCTGGCCAGGCCGGACTTTCCGGCTGACCTGCCCAGCCAATAAAGCGCCACTATGCCGCATTCGTGGTGAAGTTCATCGCTCACGTATAGCTCCTGTCGTTTATCCGCCGGCCCTGCGAAATCGATCGACGTCAATGTCCAGTTGCTGGATTTTATAGCGGAGTATCCTGGCCGTCGTGCCGAGGTCGCGGGCCGCCGCGGCCGTGTTACCGTTGGATCGCTTCAGCGCATCGACGATTATGTCTCGCTCGAACAGATCCACTCGCTCGGTCAATGTTCCGGTGCCTACGGTATCCGAATAGTCGGAGGTCTGTAACGTGGGAGGCAGATGATGGCCGTGAATCACCCCGTCGGTGCTCAGCAGCACAGCCCGTTCGATGCAGTTTTCCAGCTCCCTGACGTTGCCCGGCCAGTGATAGACAACCATCATGTTAATCGCAGGCGTGCTTATCCGCCGAACGTCCTTGCTCATCCGCCCGGAGTATCGCTCAATAAAGTGGTCGGCCAGCAGCAGGATGTCGTCCTTGCGGTCCCGCAACGGCGGCAGGAAGATGGGAAACACGTTGATGCGATAGTACAGGTCCTGGCGGAACTCGTCGCTCTCGACCAATTGCTCCAGTTTGCGGTTGGTCGCGCAGAGTATTCTTACGTTGGCCTTGCGGGTTTGGTTGCTGCCGACGCGTTCGAACTCGCGCTCCTGGAGCACGCGCAGAAGCTTGACCTGCGTCGCCGTCGAAAAATCGCCGACTTCGTCCAAAAACAGCGTGCCGCCCTCGGTCTCTTCGAGCCGACCCTTGCGCATCTGTATGGCGCCGGTAAACGCGCCCCGCTCGTGGCCGAAAAGCTCGCTCTCCAGCAGGCTCTCGCTGAGCGCGGCACAGTTAACCTTGACGAAAGGCCCCTTGCCGCGCGGGCTGGAATAGTGAATGGCGTGGGCGACCAGCTCCTTGCCCGTGCCGGATTCGCCGCGGATCAGAACAGTCGTGTCGGAGACCGCAACCTGGTGAATCGCGCGATATACCTCGCGCATCGACCCGGAATTACCAATGATGTTCTCCGGCCGAAAGCGGTCTTCCAGTTCGCTCCGCAGGCGGATGTTTTCGGCTTCCAGCGCACTGCGCTCGGCGGTTACCTCGCGGCGGACCTGAACGTCGTTGGCAATCATGCTCGCGACAATGCTCAGCACGCGGACGTCCTCGTCCAACGAAGCGGACTCGTCAAAAATACGATCGGCCGACAGGGCGCCCGCCACGTCGTTGCCGACGGCGATCGGTACACAGATAAAACTGATTTCATCCTTGGAAATCGTCCGCCGCCGGTGTATCCGATCCAGAAACAGAGGCTCCTGGGATATCTTGGGTACCACGGCAGGCTTGCCGGTTTGCACGACACGTCCGACGATACCCTCACCCATACGGTAACGCACGGCCTGCCGCTGGCGCCTGGGTATGTTGTGCGCTACCTCAATCAACAACTCCTTGGCATCCGGCGAAACCAACGCAATCGTTCCGCGCCTCATGCCCAATTCGTTGTGAAGCACGTCAAGCACTTCCTTGAGCATCTGCCCCTGCCGAGATTGCGCAGCAATAATCCGGCTGATTCTGTACAGCGCGCTCAACTCGCGGTCTTGACGCATCGTGCTGCGGCGAGCGGTATCGGCAGCCGATGTACGGTCAACCATTGTTGTATGTCCTTGTTCCCGAGCCTCTCACGAAGATAATAAGTTACATTATTGTAATATCGGCCAGATAATACAACAAGTGTGTAATTATTTTCTGGCCACCCCCTTTTGGCCCCTCTGTCTTAACACCTGTCATAACAATAGCTTAAATAACAAATCTTTTTTTGGCACATCTTGTGCTTATACAGGCTCGTGCAGGCCGGGATTACACCGGCAGCCGCGAAGCAAACACCGCGCACGCGGCGATTGAGTGAAAAATCTGTCACCCGAGGAGAATTGAAAATGGTCTTAAAAAGAGTGGTTCTCGTTGCCTTGTTGATTGGCCTGGCCGTCGGTGTAGCCCAGGCGGACGAGACGTCTTTATCGAGTTTGGCCCGGCAGGGGCTTCAGGACAACATAAACGTCGTATGGACGTGCGTTGCGGCGTTTCTGGTGTTCTTTATGCAGCCGGGCTTTGCCATGGTCGAGGCGGGCTTCACACGGGCCAAGAATGCCGTCAACATCCTTATGAAGAACCTGATGGATTTTTCCATCGGAACCGTCGTGTTCTTCGTAATCGGCTTCGGGTTGATGTTCGGCGTCAAGGGCGAATGCGGAATCCTGGGCACGTCGATGTTCTGCCTGGACGAAACGACAGGCGACAGTTGGAACTACACCTTCCTGATTTTCCAGACGGTCTTTGCCGCAACGGCGGCCACGATTGTCTCCGGCGCGATGGCTGAGCGCACGAAGTTCGTCGGCTATCTCGTGTACAGTTTTTTTATCACGCTGCTGGTGTATCCGGTTTTCGGCGGCTGGGCATGGGGCAGCCTGCTGCTCGGCGATGAGGCTGCCGGCTGGCTTGAAAAAATCGGCCCCGGCTTTTGCGATTTTGCCGGCTCGACCGTCGTCCACTCGATCGGCGGCTGGATGGCCCTGGCCGGCGCTATCATCCTGAAGCCTCGCATCGGCAAATTCGCTCCGGACGGCAAGCCGCGGGCCATCATGGGCCACAACATCCCGCTAGCCGCCCTTGGCGTGTTCATCCTGTGGTTCGGATGGTTCGGCTTCAACGCCGGCAGCACGACCGTCGGCGACGGTTCCATCGGCCGAATCGCCGTAACCACAAACATCGCCGCCGCCGCCGGCGCCATCTTCGCGATGTTCACCGCATGGATCATCTTCAAGAAACCCGACGCCTCGATGGCCCTCAACGGCGCCCTGGCCGGCCTGGTTGGAATCACCGCAGGCTGTGCAAGCATTACGCCGTTCGGGGCCTTGATGATAGGT
>JAXIHJ010000128.1:0-2675 GCA_034189755.1 Planctomycetota bacterium | reverse complement strand
GATACGCACCGGCGAGGAAGGAAACGACGCCATCGGCTAGCCGTAGCCGGGGCATCAGGAAAGGAACCTGCCAACATGAATTTCAGAAAGAACATGTGGACACCAATCATCATAGGCGCATTCCTGCTGGCGTGCCTGGCCTTGACGGTCCGGGCCGACGATTCGCCGGCGGCGGCGGAAAACTGGGAAAAACCAATCCCGCTGAGCTTCTCGCTGGATTACACGCTTGTCAGCGATTACATCTGGCGGGGTCTGAACTTCAGCGAGTATGCCGGCGAAGGCAGGGAAAGGTGCAATCACCAGATGAGCGCCGGCGTCAGCTATGATACCGGCAGCTTCGGCGAGTTCGGCTTTTCGGCGTGGTTCGAGTGGTTCAGCGGGCAGGAAGCGATGGATCCGTCTTCCGACGGCCGCCTCCAGGAAATTGACTACACGATATTCTGGAGTTACGACCTGTCTAACCTCGTCGAGTGGGCACCGGTAACGTTCGAGACCGGCTGGATTAACTATGCCTTCCCTCAATCGTCCGGCGATGCGTACGAAACCAATGAATGGTACGTTACGCTGAGCCTCGACGACAGCGTGTTGTTCGGCACCGAAAACGGCGTGCTCAATCCGTACGTTTCGTACTACCTCGACTGCGACGACGTACAGGGCAGTTGGATCGAACTGGGCATCAGCCACGATTTCGCCTTCGCGGAAATGGGCATGCAGAACACACCCGTGCTGAAGGACCTGACACTCACGCCGTCGTTCGTCATCGGCATCGATCACAATTTCATGACGCCCCCGTCGACGTCGGGATCCGGAAAAAGCAATCGTCTGGCAACGCTGGTGTATGGCCTGGCGCGTAGCTATGACCTGTCCGGCGCGCTGAACATTCCGGAGCAGTTAGGCTCGCTGGCGCTGACCGGCTTTATCAACTATAGCCAGGTACCGGCGGATTCGCTGCGGCAGAGCAACTACATGAACGACGAATTGTTCGGCGGCTTTACGATTGCCTACGAATGGTAAGCCCTCTTGCCACCTCCATAGCCTGAGGCGACGGTCTTATACACAATAATAAGACAAAAATGCAGCTTCTGGGGCCACAAAACGACATAATTGTAGTAAATTGTACCTCCTGTAACCCGGGCGTTAATTTTTTAAGCGACTGCAAAATAAGAGATTATATCAAATATCGCCTTTTGGCACGCCTTATGCTTTAAGAGCAGATGTGTAGTGATTTGTCTTGCCGCGCGTGGTGTAGCCCGGGGCCACGGGGCGGAGAAAAAGTCGTAGTTCGCCGGGCAGAAACAACGGAAAAGGAACTGCCAGAGATGACACCCAAGGAATTTTTCGCGTTCGCCGACAAACACGGCGCCAGGATGATGGACCTGAAGTTCATCGACATGCTTGGCACGTGGCAACACTGCTCGTATCCCATCGAGACGCTGGACGAGGGGATTTTCTCAGAAGGTCTGGGGTTTGACGGTTCGAGCATTCGCGGCTGGCAGGAAATTCACCAGTCTGACATGATGGCTGTCTGCGATCCGGATACGGCCCTGCTTGATCCTTTTTTCGACAGGCCCACGGTCAGCGTACTGGCCCATATCGTCGATCCTGAAAGCCGCGAGGACTACGGCAAGTGTCCGCGGCACGTTGCGAGGCGTGCAGCGGAGCACCTCAGGGAAACCGGCATAGCCGATGCGTGCTACGTCGGGCCGGAGCCGGAGTTCTTCATATTCGACCAAGTGCGCTATCAACAAAATCAGCACACCGGTATGTACGAAATCGATTCGGTCGAGGGCGCCTGGAACACTGCCCGTTTTGAAGAGCCGAATCTGGGTTACAAGCCCTCTTTCAAGGGCGGCTACTTTCCAGTCAGCCCGACCGATACCTATCACGACCTTCGCGGCGAGATGGTTTACGAGATGATGAAGCTGGGCATCAAAATTGAGGCCCACCATCACGAGGTCGCCACGGCCGGCCAAGCTGAAATCGACATGCAGTTCTGCGAACTGACCAAAATGTGCGATCAGTTCATGTGGTACAAATACGTCATAAAGAACGTAGCCAAGCGAGCCGGCAAGACCGCGACTTTCATGCCCAAGCCGGTTTTCGAAGACAACGGCTCCGGCATGCACACGCACCTGTCGCTGTGGAAAGACGACGTGCCCCTGTTCGCCGGCGACGGCTATGCGGAACTGTCGGAAGCGGCCGTTCACGCCGCCGGCGGCATCCTGGCCCACGCACCGGCGCTGCTGGCCTTTGCGGCGCCGACGACCAACAGCTATCGCCGCCTGGTGCCGGGTTTCGAGGCGCCGGTGAACCTGGTGATGTCGGCCCGCAACCGTTCTGCGGCCATCCGAATACCAATGTATTCCTCCAGCCCCAAGGCAAAGCGCATCGAGTTTCGCTGTCCCGATCCGACCGCTAACGGATACCTCGCATGGTCGGCGATGCTGATGGCCATGATTGACGGCATCCAAAAACGGACCGATCCGGGCAAACCGCTCGACATGAACATCTATGAACTCGACGCCGCCGACCTGGCCACCATACCGAAGGTGCCAGCCTCGCTGGGCGAGTCCGTCAGCGCGCTCGAGGCCGACCATGAGTTCCTGACCGCCGGCGGCGTATTCACCGAGGACTTGGTCAACTCCTGGATATCCTGGAAGCGTCAGGAAGAGCTT
>JAXIHJ010000127.1:0-7803 GCA_034189755.1 Planctomycetota bacterium | reverse complement strand
TTTTGCATTTCCGGGCTGTTGACGTTGTCGTTATATACCCAGTTTTCGTTTCCGGTGTTGTACGGCGGGTCGATGTAGATGCACTTGACCTGTCCGGCGTAGTATGGCAGCAGGGCCTTGAGGGCCAGGAGGTTGTCGCCCTGGACGAGCAGGTTCCCGCTGCCGGGTTCGCCCGCCGAGAGTTTGCTGTCGCACCGCAGCAGGTGGTACGGCACCTGCCGGTGATGATTGACCACGGCGTCCTTACCTATCCAATTTAACGTTGGCATGGCCGTTTCCTATTGTATTGCATTTTCGTCGTCGCTTGGCGAGGCTGCAAGGCTCTTTGCTGCGTGATCCGGGCGGCCATTATTCTGCCTCCGGTTTTTCGGATGACGCAACGGCGTCGCGGATATCCTGAAGCTTCCGAAGAAAGTCGCCGGTGCGCCGGTCGGCGTTCCACGTTTGCCGCGAGGCGTCGTTGAGGCGTCGCTGGCCGGGGATGTCGGTGCTCTGCAGGTGGTCGGCCCAGGCGCGAATCTGTCGTGAGCAGGATTCGGCCAGCGATTTCAAATCTGAGATTTGAGATTTCAGATCGTCGCAGGCCGGCAGGCGGTCGCAGAACAGCAGGATCGACCGGACCTCTCCGGCGGACCCGCGTGCGATATAGAGAAAGCTCAACAGTTCGGCGGTGGTTCCCCGCTCGAAGCCCTCTGCGATGTTGTTGGAGACGGACAAGGCTGCGCGTCGCAACTGGTCGCGGATTTCGCGTAGCGGCTTGAAGGTGCGGTGAGCGGTGAGTGCATATGCCCGCTCGCCCAGGGTCATCGCCGTCTGCCAGACGGGAAGCTGTTCGAAGCGTTCATACTTCATTGGATTTACCCGCAGAAGGCTTCGACGAAGCCGGCGCGGCGAACAGGATCATCGCTGCGGCTATTGCGCCCACGGCGAGCATGAACAGGCCGCGTCTTGTGGCGGTGTTTTCGAGCCTGTCGGCTACCGCGAGCAGCCAGGCCGACGGTGGGTCGGGCCGGCTTCGGCGTGCCGGCGGCACAGCGCCGGGCGACGGCGGCGACGGGGCGGCCGGGTCGAATACGACCACCTCGTCTTTAGGCAGCTTGTCGCCCTGTCGCATCATCAGCCGCTTGGTCAGCACCTCGTCTTCCGGCAGCGCGTCGATGAGCCTTTGGTTGGCGGCTGCGAGCGCCTCGGCGTCGGCTAGCGCGGCACGGAGTTTGGCCAGTTCGTATTCGGACCCGGCCAGCCGTGCGTACGGCGGCAGCAGCGCCACCGCCGCCAGCGTCGCCAGGCCGAGGCCCGTCAGCAGCGTGAAGCCCGCCCACCGTATGGCGGGCTGATCAGCCTTTTTTCCATGTTGAAGCGCCATAAACGGCCTTTGTGCCCAATGCCTCTTCGATGCGAAGCAGTTGGTTGTATTTGCATACGCGGTCGGTGCGACAGGCGGAGCCGGTCTTTATCTGGCCGGTGTTTTTCGCCACGGTCAGGTCGGCGATGGTCGTGTCTTCCGTCTCGCCGGAGCGGTGCGAGACGACGGCCGTCCAGCCGCTCGACATGGCCAGGTCGATGGCGGAAATGGTCTCGCTCAGCGTGCCTATCTGGTTCAGCTTAATCAGTATGCTGTTGGCGCACTGCTCGTCCAGGCCCCGGCGCAGGAACTGGATGTTGGTGACGAACAAATCGTCGCCGACAATCTGGACTTTCTCGCCCAGCCGCTCGTTTAGTTTTCGCCAGCCGGCCCAGTCGTCTTCCGCCAGGCCGTCCTCGATGCTGCGAATGGGATATTTCGCCACCCAGTTTGCCCAGATGTCGATCATCTCGTCGCTGGTAGCGATGCGGTCCGGATCGGACTTGAAGAAGCAGTAGCCTTCCTTGCCTTTTTCCCTGGCGGCGTTGGCCAGTTCGCTTGCGGCGGGGTCGAGCGCGAGCCAGACGTCCTCGCCGGGTTTATAGCCGGCGGCCTCGATTGCCCGCAGGATCAGCTCCGGTGCTTCGTCGTTGCTCTTTAAGCTGGGCGCGTAGCCGCCCTCGTCGCCTACTGACGTGTTGTAACCCTTGTCCTTCAGGACTTTTTTCAGGGCGTGGAAGACCTCCGTGCCCATGCGGAGTGCCTGGCTGAAGCTGTCGGCACCCCACGGCTGGACCATGAACTCCTGGAAATCGACCGTTCCGTCGGCGTGCTTGCCGCCGTTGAGTATATTCATCATCGGCACGGGCAGCGTAACGGCCTTCGGGCCGCCGAGGTATTCGAACAGTGGTATACCGGCGGCCATACTCGCCGCCCTCGCAGCGGCGAGCGAGATGCCGAGTATGGCGTTTGCGCCGATGCGGCCCTTGTTGGGCGTGCCGTCGGCCTCGATCATTACCTTGTCGATGCAGGCCTGTTCGGTTGCATCCAGGCCGCAGACAACCTTGGCCAATTCGCCGTTGACGTTTTCGACGGCCTTCGAGACACCCTTGCCGAGATAGACGTTCTTCTCGCCGTCGCGCAACTCGACGGCCTCGTTCTCGCCGGTGCTCGCACCGGAAGGCACGGCCGCCCGGCCTATTACGCCGCCGGCCAAGATTACGTCCACCTCTACCGTGGGGTTGCCGCGAGAATCGAGTATCTGACGGCCTTTGACTGCCTTGATCTTCGTTGACATTGTGCGTGTTTCCTTTTTGTTGTATCGGGCTTCCTGTCAGGCCCGCCTTAATCCTCTGAAACCGGCTTGAAGAACAGGCCATCATATCTATCCGACCGCGGCGTGCAAACGGTTTTGAAATTGCACGTCGGCCGGCTGTTCCGCCGCAGCAATATGGGACGGCCCGGAACGAATCTTTCGCGCCCAATTCCACCCAATTGCGCCCGATTGCGCCTAATTGCGCCCGATTGCGCCCAATTGCGCCCAGTTGCGCCCAATTGCGCCCGATTGCGCCCAATTGCGCCCAGTTTATTTTGGCGCAACTCACTTTCGATAAAGCACTTAGCTATTTTGGCCTCTCCCTGGCGGCGTTTTTTTCATTGGCCGAGTCTTTTTTGTTATCATTCTGGCCGGCCCGGTCTGTGGTTCTAAGCAGCACCCATGGCGGCAGCTTGCCTTTACGGACCAGCTCGTAGAGGTCGGGGTTTGCAGCCGCGTCGTCGTTGTGCTGTAGGCCTTCTTTCAACAGGTCGATACAGGCCTTTCGTGCGGTTTCGTCTTTTTCGCTCTCGGCCAGTTCGAAAAGCCGCTCAGCCACGCCTGCCACGCCTGTGGCCGTGCGGTGACCGACGACAGTCGCCGCCAACGACTCTTCCAGCTCGAGCGCCTTGCGCAGCCGCTTACTGGCGAGCAGTCGCCTCATCCGGCTCGGCCACATGGGAGAAAAAGACGCGAAAATCTCACGCGTACTCCTGCCGTCACGGATCAATTCCAACAATTCCTTGTAGCTCGGCATCGTCTGCACCCTTTCACTGAAACGTTAATCAGTACCCGGCAGCCCGGCTCTGCTCTGCGAAGCGTAGAGAAGCGTTACGCTTCACTACGCAGAGCAGAGTCTCGCGGTATTCCGGTTGTCAAATTGTCAAAATTTTCACACCGAAGGCGCGCAAAGCGCTCCACCTTCTCCGCGATGACATCATTTGCGCGCGCAAAACACGTCGCAAAAATCCTGTTGACGTCGTAAGTCCCCGGCCGGCCTGGAGAAGTTTTTTTTGATTTTCCAGAGATGCTTTCGGCGTGAACTTGCAAATCTGCGCGCGCAAAACAGTCCACGAATTTAGAAGAGGCTGTCCACGAATTACACGAATTGCACGAATGTAGAAGAAAAAGAAGAAAAATCTGTCCACTCCTGCCTACCCGGATGTGCAGAAACTTCTTGACTGTCTCCGGGCTGCAAGGTTGAGTAAGGTAAGCTAAAAACTCTTACGCCGGGTCGGCCGTACGCTGAGGCGGCGGCTTAAACTCGGCACAAATGGAAAGGGGCATCGGACATGAACGGTCAACTTTCGCAGCGGGCGCGTGCCGCGGCGGTAGCGCTGTGGCAGGTGGTGGTAATCGGCATGGTCTGGATGACCGCCGGCTGGCTTATCTGGATGGGCGTGATGCGGAACCAGCCCGAATGGTATCGCTGCTGCTGGGGCAGCCAAATGGACTGGGATGCAATGCAAACGGTCGTGGTTTGCTTCTTCGGCTTATGGAAGCTGATGCTCTTTGCCATGGTCCTGGCGGCGTTGTGGCTGACGCTCTGGTCGCGGCGGCTGAAGCGAATCGCATAACGCCGGCGCACCTTTGGATGTGCCTAGTCGGGGTGATTCAGTTTAATTTTGTTACGGTAGTAGTACGGCAGGTCCCGTGGCTTGAGGTCTTTCCAGAGTCCGCGGCGACCGACCTTGGCGGCGCGCTGAAAACTGGCGAACCGGCTCTTGAGCGGGTGGTCGAATCGCGGATCGGCGTAGCCGGCCCCCTCGGCAATCAGCAGTTTGTTGAGCATTCGGCCGTCGGGCAAAGTTACGTACGCCAGTAGGCGATTGTATTTATCGCGCGTCCTGTGCGGCACAAGCTCAAGCCTGACGTCCTTTCCCATCGCAAGGCTGCGTGCGAATTCGGCCGCCTCTTTGGCGAAGTGCTGCGGCGGTGTGGGCGGCAGGTTCAGTTCGGGCGTATCGACGCCCCATAGCCGGATGCGCGTCCGCCGGTGCGGGCCGTCGGGTATTTTCACGTCCAGCGTGTCGCCGTCGATAACCTTTAAGACGGCGAAGGTCTTAAAATCGTACTTCTCCAGGTCCGGCCGAGGCGCCCGGCCGAACAGGCCCCAGCGGTCGGCCAGCACCAGCGCCGCAACAGCGGCGAGAAGTATCGCCGCCGGGATGCACTTTCTGACGGCATACAGCGCGCGGCGCCGCCGGTCGGTCATTTTTTGCCGGCGCACTTTGATTTGGCTTTTGCCCTTTTCTTCGGTGGCTTCTTCCGCCGCTTGGCGCCGAGTTCAAAGGCGTCGTGGATAAGGCGAAGCGCCTTTTTGCCCTCTGCCCGGTCGATCAGGCAGGAGATTTTGATCTCACTGGTAGTGATGTTCTGGATGTTGATGCCGGCTGCGGCCAGTGCGGCGAACATCCGCTCGGCTACACCGGTGTGCATCCGCATTCCGCCCCCGACGGCGGACACCTTCGCAAGGTGATCCTCGAAGATCGCCTTGCACTTTAGCGACTTGCACAAGCCGGCTACGACCTTCTTAGTCTCGGGCAGGTCGGCCAGCTCGACCGTGAAGCAGACGCTGGCTGTCTTGTCGCCGACGACTGTCTGGATGATGTCGTCCACGACAATTTTGTGCGTGGCGATTGTGTGGAAGATTCTGGCCGCCGCGCCCGGCCGGTTGGGTACGTTTCGCAGCGTTACGCGGGCCAGGCGGTCCTTCAAGGCCGCGCCGCTGACGACGATTTGTTCCATGGATTCGGTCTCAGCCACGATCATCGTTCCTTTTTTGTTGTGTTGACTGTTGCGGACGTGAATCGGCACGTCGTACTTCTTGGCGAACTCCACGGCCCGGTTGTGCAGAACTGCCGCGCCCAGGCTGGCCAGTTCGAGCATCTCGTCGTAACTGATGCGGCCGATTTTCCGGGCGTTTGGCACTATTCGCGGGTCGGCGGTGAAGATGCCGTCCACGTCGGTATAGTTTTCGCATACCTCCGCGCCGAGCGCCGCGGCGAGCGCCACGAGCGTGACGTTGCTGCCGCCCCTGCCCAGCGTGGTAACGTGGCCGGCCTCGGTGATGCCCTGAAAGCCGGCGATGATGACGATCCTGCCGCGACCAAGCTGCTCGCGGATACGCTGCACGTCGATGCGCTTTATGCGGGCCTTGGTGTGGACGTCATCAGTAACCATGCCGATCTGCCCGGCGGTGAAGCTGATCGCCCTCGCACCCAGCCGCTCCAGCGCCATCGCCATCAGCGAGATTGTTACCTGCTCACCGGTGGCCAGCAGTTGGTCCATTTCGCGCTTGGGCGGGTCGTCGGTAATCTGCCTGGCCAGGACTTCCAGCTCGTCGGTGCTCTTGCCCATAGCCGAGACGACCATGACGACGCCGTAGCCGTTTTTCTGCGTCCGAATAGCCCGCCGGGCCGCGGCGCGTATCTTTTCCGCATCCGCCAGCGACGTCCCGCCAAATTTCATCACTACAATGCCCACAATCGCATCCTCTTTTCTTCCGCCCGGCCCAGCCCGGCGGCGAAAGCAACAGCATAATATCTCTGCCGTCCGTTGACCAGATGTTTGGTTGACTCATCTCAGTTTTCGCAGGCGCCGGAGAAAGGCTGCATTTCAAAAGCTCAGCCCGCAAGGGCGAAACATGCCAGCCCAGCCCGTCGGGGCTGGGAAAAGAATCGCCCCATAATAATCAGCCCCGTCAGGGGCGGCACAGGACCTCCATATGATTCATGTGCCGCCCCTGAAGGGGCTGTAACCGTTTCGGGCATCATCCTATCCCACGACTTGAGGTCTCCAAACGCGAAATATCGCGTTTGGAGCCTCTTCCGTCGTGGGCTGACATGTTTCGCCGCAAGCGGCTAACTGAAAACCGGGATGAGTCAGGACGTTTGGTTGTTGCTTTGAGCGGTGTGTGATATGTTGTTGTACAATGCAGACGACTAAACCGATCACCGCCGATGATATTCTGCTAAGACAGTGCGAGGGCGGTTAAGCATCAACTTCTCTCGCGGTTACCGTGTGCCCGTGTGCGGCAAAGCTGCACACTATCCATTGTGCCAACAGAGACGGCCAAGGGGAATCGGGAAAACGCGATGCCTAAGCGGACGAATAGCTTTCAAGGTTTGGTCAAAAGGATCGAATCTGCTCTTCATGGCCGGCAGGCAAAGGTGGAAGAATCGGCCATGATCTACAACCATTCCAGCCAAACGAAGAACGAAGTAGACATACTCATAACTTTCAACATTGGTGCTCGTGAATACAGGACGGTTATAGAGTGTAGAGACCGCAGGAGAAGGGCCGGTCCCGGTTGGATTCGAGACCTGAGAACTAAGCGCGATGATTGCGGACTGGACAAGATTGTTGCTGTTCATGCAACTGGCTTCAGTGATCCCGCACTGAGGGAAGCGTCTTCACACGAAATAGAAGTAATTACGTTGGGTAGTGGGAAACCTACGGATTGGCTTAGTGCCGTATACCCATTCATGATGGTGGAGTTGACAGGTGTGCCGCTTCTTGAGACGCATCTGGTGACTCCGTTTCGAGTTTCCGCCCCGGTGAATGTTGAGCAATCTACTGTCCGATTCCCGAGAGGTAAAACAATGAGCTTTCAGGACGCACGGACATCACTGAGGGAAGCGATCAAAGAGTACTTCGAACCAAAGCCTAAGCAAATTGGAGAGTGTCCAGAATCCAAAGATGAAGAATATCAGTTCACCTTCTCTGCCCCGTTCCAGGATGGAACGAATGTAGTCTTCCCGAATGGAGAGACAACACGGGTCTTAGCCATAAATGGCCGGGCTGTTGTGCGACGGATAACGTCTATTCACAAAAGGGGGACAGCGTTCGACTATAAGGGAACTCAAGTATGCGATATTCCCGGTGACGTAACAGGCAGAAATTCCCACTTGACCTTTACCGGGAACCTGAAGACGGCCGACACGCCTCACTTTAACGTTGTTCCTGCGAAGAAGATACCTAGGCATCTTCTTGATGGCTCAATCACCATTCACGTCGATTGTTTCCATGATGACCAAGGTACCAGTTAAAGTCCAGCCGTCGGTATCCTAAGTCATCGTTGGCGGCATTTACAAGCAATGTCCCCTCATCTTACAGTCAGGAAGTATTCCATCAATTCATA
>JAXIHJ010000126.1:0-7745 GCA_034189755.1 Planctomycetota bacterium | reverse complement strand
CATGCAGGGTGGAGGCCGCAGCGGCGCCAGCCAGGGCAAACCCTGTCGCTGACCGGCGGTAGGTCCAGAGGCGGCCAATCAATACTCTATCTGAAGGCTCACAATCTCAAACGGCCTGAATTTCACTTTTTCGAGATTCACGCGTTCGGGATTCTCTTCATTCAGGTCAACCCGTCTGATGCGCTTCGCCGGAAAACTCAACCGTACCCGGGCGGTCGCGGCGACACCTGACGATTCATACAGCCTCAAAATAACCTGCCGGGCGCTTGGACATGGCTTCAGACAGGAAAACAGGATGTTCCGCGGCGCGATTTCCAGCAGCGGACTGGGCAGGTTCCCGGATAACGCTTCCGGAACCGGCAGCGGCGGGAAACTGAAGGCCACCGCTTCGCGCCGGGGTATTTTTTTCGAGGGATGCGTAAAAAGACAGAACTCGAACGTGCAGGGTCCGTTATCCCAGCTCGACGCGGACGGCTTGACGGGAAAACACGGCACCTCCCAGCGGGTCGGCGAGCGGAGGACGGTTACGTACATCCCGTCCCGGCCGATTCGTGTTCCGGCGGTGCCACGGTTGGCGAGCGTATAACCGACCTTGCCGTCGGTCAGTGTCGCGTAGTACAGCGCCGGCCAATTGCCGTGGGCGTGGGAGCCGTAGCTGCTTCCGACCGCACCGAAGACCGTCTTTTCCCGCGAGTACGTCTCATCCCGGCTCAGCTTTTCGAGGTAATCCTGCCGCTGCGTCTCTGCAAACGGCGTGCTGTACAGCCCCCGCCACGGCCCGGCCGACCGGAACGGAAAAAACAGGACAACTTCCGTACCCTTGCCTTGAAAATCAACCGTGATTCGAAACAGAATGCGATCGGCGAGGACCAGAATCTCCTTCTGATACGAAAGAGACTGAAAATCAGGCCAGCCGGCTGAGTCGATCCTGCCTTCAAACAGGAGACGGTCAAACAGCGGCCCCGTCTCTTGCGCAGCCAAGCGGGAAACGGGCTGCCGCATCTCCTTGCCGGAGTATTGCTCAGCCCAGAGCGTGCCGGTGTCTTGCCGCAGAAGCACCACCGGAGCACAAGACGAACGGCTGAACAAATTTCGCTTCGTCGGCAAGTGCCTAACCTGCCAGGATGAATCGGTAGCGGTCAGACGGTATTGCCCCACCGTGCCGGCAGCGGTTTTATCCGTGCCCACCTTGCCACAGCCCAGCGCCGGCAGCCTGACAAGGCCCAGCCGCCGCCGGTTGCACATTTGACCGGCAACTTTCGAACCCTTCGGTAGTGGAACAAGCTCCGTTCTCTCCCACGGCAGGGGGTTGAACAGCGTTTTGCAGTTACCACTGCCAAGCTGCGGCGCCTTTGCGCTGATGCTCCTGGCCAAGTCATTGGCGAGCTTTCTCAGGAAACGATAGCTCTCATCGGTGTGGCAGCCGCCCAGGGAATCGTGGAATTGCAACAAGGCCAACTGCATCCAGTCTTCACGGAACAGGTCTGCCGATTCAAGCCCCTGTGAAATGTTGCGGATGGATTGCAGCGTTTCAGCCGACTGAAGCCGGCTCTCCAGGCGGCGGTGAAGCTGTTTAAGCCGGGTTCGTGTGGCATAACAGCCCGTGAATACCGGATTCTGCTCCTCCGTCAGTACGGGCAGTTTCTTGTCGGAGGCGACGGCGTCAACATACTCAGCCGGCGTGGCGAAGTGAACGGCGAGGCCGGCCTTTTTGCCTTCCTCGATAAGGGCCTCGATGACTTCGCCGCGTGGGAGGTGTTCCTCTCCGGATACGTTTATCGGGATAACCCCGCCGGTGAGTTCTTTTATTGCCTCGCAAGCGGCCCGAACGTCCCGGCGGGTCCTATCCGGCGCCTTGCCCTCGATAAACCTGCGATACTCAGGGCCGTAGCCTTCAAGAACGCCCCAGCCGTAGAGAGGCCCGAGACATTCAAAGGGCAGATCACCCATAGCGTTGTTAAACGCCAGGATTCTGCTTTTGTCCTGCCCCTGCCAGTAGAAGGCCCCGTAATTTCCATATTGCAGCCGCCCATCGATATGCACGAACCGGATACCGGTAAGCGAACGAAGCCCGCTGAGCTTAAGAATCTGAGGAACCTGCCCGCACGCGCCGAACGTGTCCGCCAGACAAGCCGATACAGGAGTGTATCCGAACGTTTCCTGAAAATATTTGCGGGCGTAGTATAAGTTACGAACAATCGACTCGCCGCTCGGCAAATTCAGGTCGATAATGGTCTGGCCGCCCGTGGCAATTTCAATCCGGCCCTGCGAGATGAACTTCTTCAGTTCCTTCAGCCTCTGTGGGCAGTCTTCCAGATAATCTCGAACCTCCAGGCCCTGAACCAAAAAGAATTTCAGCTCAGGATACTCCTTCAACAAATCCAACAGGGTGTTGATTACGTCTCGACGTATCCGGCGATACCGGGATATAGGCCTGCGCCAGACCAGGTCGAAATGTTGCGATACCAAAAGATACACCTGTTTCATGTTCTTAGCCTTATCGTTTCGCCAATCGCCGAAGTATTCTCGGCTGGTCACGGCACCTCTTGCAGCCAGGCCCCCTACCACCGCAAACACTCCGCAGTTGCGCAGCTTGTTATAAGGCCTTAGTCGCCGATCGACAACCCCATTTGCACAACAGGGAGCACGCAGGTTCGAGGACTTTGCCAAGACCGCCGGCTGATGTTAGAATGCCGCCGTAGTACCACGGCGTTTCGGAATGACATATATCCTCGGCATCTCGGCTTTTTATCATGATTCGGCGGCGGCGCTTGTGTGCGACGGTGAGGCCGTCGCCGCTGCGCAAGAAGAACGTTTCAGCCGCAAAAAACACGATTACCGTTTCCCGCAGCATGCAATCGAGTACTGCCTCGCCGAGGCGGGCATCGGCCCGGACCAACTTGACCACGTCGCCTTCTACGACAAGCCGCTGGCGAAATTCGAGCGCCTGCTGGAGACCTACCTGGCCTACGCGCCGGCGGGCTTCGGCAGTTTTCTCAAGGCGATGCCGCTGTGGCTGCGCCAGAAGCTGCACCTGCCGCGAGAAATGGACAAGGGGCTGCACCACAAGTACAAGGGCCGATACGTCTTTACCAACCATCACGAATCACACGCAGCCGGCGCGTTTTTTCCATCGCCGTTCGCCGAGGCAGCTATCCTCACGATGGACGGCGCGGGCGAGTGGGATACAGCCAGCTACGGCGTCGGCAGGGCCAACCGCATCGAGCTTTCGCACGAGCTGCGATTCCCACATTCGCTCGGACTGCTGTATTCGGCCTTTACGTATTTCACCGGCTTCAAGGTCAACAGCGGCGAGTACAAGCTGATGGGCCTGGCGCCCTACGGCGAGCCGAAGTACGCCGACGCAATCATGCGGGAGATTCTCGACCTGAAACCCGACGGCTCGTTCCGCATGGACATGAGCTATTTCAATTACTGTCAGGGCCTGACGATGACAAGCCGGAAGATGGACAGGCTCCTCGACGGACCGCCGCGCCGGCCCGAAACGCTGCTGACGCAGCGGGAAATGGACATAGCCGCCTCCATACAGGCCGTTACCGAAGAAATCGTCCTGCGGGCGGTGCGGCACGTGGCGTCCGAAACGAAGATGAAAAATCTCGTCCTGGCCGGCGGTGTGGCCCTGAACTGCGTAGCCAACGGCAAGGCGCTGCGGGACGGGGCGTTCGAGAACATCTGGATCCAGCCGGCTGCCGGCGACGCCGGCGGCGCATTGGGGGCGGCGCTTCTGGTGTGGTATCAACTGCTCGATAACGAGCGGCAGGCCGACGGCGTGCACGACCTCCAGAGCGGCTCGCTGCTGGGTCCAACGTTCTCAAACGAGCAGATTCGCCGCTTCCTCGACGGCGTCGCCGCGGCGTACGAGTACCACGAAGACGAAGAAAAGCTGCTGGATGTAATCGCGGATGACATTGCCTCTGAAAAGGTCGTCGGCCACATGCACGGGCGGATGGAGTTCGGGCCAAGGGCGCTGGGCAACCGGTCGATCCTGGGCGATGCCCGTTCGCCGAAGATGCAGAGCGTGATGAACCTGAAGATAAAGTTCCGCGAGTCGTTTCGGCCGTTCGCGCCCAGCGTGCTCCGCGAACGAGCGCATGAGTGGTTCGGTATGCGAGAAAACGAGGACAGCCCCTACATGCTGCTGGTCGCGCCGGTAAGCCAGGCCAAACTACTCGACAACACCGGCGAAGCCGAGGGCTTGAAGGGCGTCGATCGGCTTCTGAAGGTCGTGCGGTCGAAGGTGCCGGCTGTTACGCACGTCGACTGCTCGGCGCGCGTGCAGACCGTGGACCCCGAACGCCACGGGCGATATTACCGGCTGCTGAAACGCTTTTACGCCAAGACCGGCTGCCCGATGATCATCAACACCAGTTTCAACATTCGCGGCGAGCCGATTGTCTGCACGCCGGAAAACGCGTATCGCTGCTTTATGGCCACGAACATGGACGTGCTGGTGATGGAAAATTTCGTACTCCGCAAGGACCGCCAGCCGCAGGCGAAGCAGCACGAAATCGACGAATACCTGGAGCAGTTCGATTTGGATTAAAAATGGCCTTACTGGCAATTGACTGGAAACCTTCGGCAAGGCAGCTTCGCACCTTCGGCGTAGTCGCGGCGGCGGTGCTGTCGGTCCTGGCGGCGTGGGCGATGTTTCGCCGCTCGCTGTTCGGCGTGCCGCTTTCTCCAACGGCGGCACAGCAGACGGCCGTCGTCGGCTGGATTACCGGCGGAGCGTGCCTGCTGGCGTCGCTGCTGCTGCCCAAGGCGCTTTGGCCTCTGTACGTCGGGCTGAACGCCGTCGCCTTTCCGATCGGCTTTGTCCTGTCGCACGTAATCCTGTTTGCGATTTTCTATCTCGTATTCACGCCGGTTGCGCTTGTCTTTCGCCTGATAGGCCGGGACGTTCTGCACCGCCGGTTCGAGCCGGACGCCGACAGCTACTGGTCCCCGCGCGACCCGCACCCGCCGGCCGGGCGGTACTTCCGCCAGTTTTGATTCATCTTGAAAGGCCCGCCCAAGTTGCTATCATGCCGCCGGAGAAAAACTGTGAACGAGCACGCCAGACAGGAAGATAATGAGGCCGGCGAGTTTCAGGCAGCCGCGAGCGGGCAGCGGACAGGGCTGGTGCGCGAGTTCTGGGACTTCCTCAGGCACAATAAGAAGTGGTGGCTGGCGCCGATACTGCTGATCATGCTGCTGGTAGGCCTGGCGGTGGTGCTCTCCAGCACCGGCGCGGGGCCGTTCATCTACGCCCTGTTTTAATCACTTCGACGCGGTGCGGCTGCGCAAAAAATCCGCAACCTCCGACAGGAATTTTGCTGTCGCCAGCTTCTTGCCCTTATCCGACAGGTGGCAGACGTCGTCAAAGAACTCGCCCCGCTTGGGAACAGCGCGTTCGAGGTCCACGAATATAACGTTGTCGAACCGGCCGGCTGCCTCCCGGATGACGCCGTTATGTACCCGCAGGCCCTCGGTTACGTTGGCTGCGATGCCCCACACCTCCAGCGGCGAGGCGTGCAGGACGTAGTCGAGCTGCCTGGCCTTGAACTTCTCCAGTGAATAGTCGGCGGGAACATACCACGCGAAGCTCATCAGCAGCACCGGCTCGCCGCGGCCTTGGGCGATTTGGATAATCTCTTGCAGGTTTTGCCCAAACGGCTGCGCGGTCTTGATATCGCCGCCGTGTGCCAGCCAGGCCTTGTTAGGCCGGTGGCGAGGCACGTATTGCCGGAACCCTCGCCCGCTCGCGGCGTTGATGGCCATGTACTCCACGGTATAGGGCAGCGTCCAGAAGGCCAGCAGGTGCTTGTTGGCCTCCAGCCGCTTTAGCTTGGCATACCAGCCGGCGTGCGTGTAGTCGTCGCGAAACCGGTCCGCCGGGCAGTTGTTCAGCCGCGTATCGTTTATGCCGTGATAGACCACGACCAGGTCGAATCGTTTGTCGGCCAGCAGGCGGGAGTATTTGATAAGGCTGTCGCGCGTGGAAAGCGCCGGGCGGGCCAGATTGAATATCCGCACGTCCCGGCCGGTCGCGGCTGAAAGGCCGGCCGAAATCTCGTCGGCTGCGCCGCGGTGGATGCGGTCCAATGCGCTGGCGCCCAGAAATAGCACGTCGAACCGCTCGTCGCCGGCGCGAAGGTCGGCCTGCCGGACGCCGGAGTCGTTCAGCTCCGTGTAGAACATGCCGTACCAGTCGTCCAGCCGGCTGAAAAACGGCATGCCGTGCTTGATTGTCCAGTAGCTCCGGCTGCCCAGCTCCAGCAGGATCAGGATGTACAGCAGCATCAGGGCTATCCGCAGAATTCTTCGGCCAAGCGAGCGAGGCCGCTTTTTATCCTGCTGCTCGACGGTTTGTGACGAATCCGGCATCGCAGGATTCTAGACCGCCCGCATCGCTATTGCAATGTCCCCGGCGGCTTGCCCCTTTTCATCCGCGAACTTCCCCGCCGGGCCGCCGGCTGTAAAGAGCACGGCGAAACGCGTTACCAACGCAGCAAGCAGCACGTAGCCGAGCAGAACCTGAACCATCAAGAGTACCTGTCCCTGCCAACTGGCCGGATTCGCGTGAATGTCGCCGAAGCCCAGCGTCGTCATCGTAACAAAGGAGAAATAAAACGCGTGCAACGGACTTTGTATGTCGCCGACCTTATCTTTGACCATAAGACAACCCGGCCAGCAGCAATAGACAACGGCAAATAGGGCCGCGAGATCCCAGAAGCACAACAGAATCCGGCCAGTGCGGAGGCCGTAATCCGACATCTCCCAGAACGGCTGGATAAATACTCTTTTCAGAATCTGTTTCCACCACGCGCCGTCTCTGTACCACTTTCGCCAGCGTCTGCGCCGGATGTTGTATTTCAACAGTTGCTTCAAACCCGGCTCTACGCGAGCGATGTCCAGACCGACGCTGGTGAAGTCCGTTTCCTTGTCCACTAGGCAATCCGAGATTAATGTCTCGCCACCGAGTATGGCCTTTCCGAAATCTGTGCCTTGCAGCTCGGCATACGAAAGCTTCGCGCCTTGCAGGTTGGCCCTCCGAAGCTTCGCGTCTCGCAGGTTGGCCTCGTAAAGATCCGTGCCTTGCAGGTTGGCATCCTGAAGCTTCGCGTCTCGCAGGTTGGCCTCGTAAAGATCCGTGCCTTGCAGGTTGGCCCTCGGAAGATTCGCGTCTCGCAGGTTGGCCCTGTAAAGTTTCGCGCCTTGCAGATTGGCATTCGAAAGCTTCGCGCCTTGCAGATTGGCCTCCTGAAGATCCGCGCCTTGCAGGTTAGCACCTATAAGCTTCGCGTCTTGCAGATTGGCCTCCTGAAGCTCCGCGTCTTGCAGGTTGGCTTTCCAAAGGTCCGCGCCTTGCAGGTTAAACCTTTGAAGCCTCGCGCCTGCCAGCCAAATTGCTTCTTTGAGATTGGCATCGTGCCACTCGTTCCACTCTGTGATATCCTTGTTTTTCGAGCATCGCTGGAGCATCTTGTATTGCTCGATGTTGCACCTGTCGCCGGGCTTGAATGGGAACATCCAATCTTCCGCTTTGCTCATGTATTTCCCCTTTCGCCAATATAAGTACAATCCTACCACATGCACCGAACGGCGAGAAGCAAACAGCCCCTCGACCCCGGCGCGCCGGGACTACGGCGGGCAAGCGTGGACGATTTTCTTCTTTTTTTTGAATTTGTGAAATTCGTGTAATTCCTGCCGGCCTTGCTCCGCAAGAGGTAGGCGGGCGTGGA
>JAXIHJ010000125.1:0-11148 GCA_034189755.1 Planctomycetota bacterium | reverse complement strand
GCCGCGTGCTGGGTCAGGCCGGTGTGCTGGATACGGCGCGGTTCCGGGCGTTTCTGGCCGAGGCGATCGGCTGCTCGGTCAAGGATGTCTCGGCGCTGCTTCTCGGCGGTCACGGCGACGACATGGTCCCGCTGCCTCGATACGCTTCGGCCGGCGGCGTACCCATCGACCAACTGCTGCCGGCCGAAACGATTGAGCAAATCGTCCGGCGGACGCGCACCGGCGGCGGAGAGATAGTCTCGCTGCTGACCACCGGCAGCGCGTTTTACGCCCCGGCCGCCGCCAGCGTTCAGATGGCCGAGGCCGTCCTGCGAGACCAGAAGCGCATACTGCCGTGCGCAGCTTACTGCGACGGCGAGTACGGCGTGGGTGGATACTTCGTCGGCGTCCCGGTGGTAATCGGGGCCGCCGGATGCGAGAGAATAATCGAGGTCCAACTCACCAACCAGGAGCGGGCCGAGTTCGACAAGAGCGTCCTGCACGTCAGGCAGCTCGTTGAGGGCCTGTCCGAATAGCCGTGCCGCGGCAAGGCCGGCAAAACAGCGTTACAAAGGAGTTGTATTATGAAGTGTTTCAAGAGGGCCGGTAACATCAAGGTCGGAGTGGTCGGTTACGGCGGGGCGTTCGACATGGGCAAACTGCACCTGGCCGAGATGAAAAAAGCCGGCATGACGCCGGTGGCTGTGGCGGATACGGACCCGGCGCGGTTGAAAGTTGCCGCCGGTGACTTCCCGGACATCGAGACGTATCCGTCCATGGCGGCGATGCTGAAGAAATCAGGTGTGAACCTGATTACTCTCATCACGCCGCACAATACGCACGCCAGGCTGGCCCTCAAGGCATTGCGTTCCGGCAGGCACGTTGTCTGCGAGAAGCCGCTGGCTATCACCACAGCCGAGTGCGACGCCATGATCGGCGAGGCGAAGAAAAACCGCCTCGTCATCTCCACCTATCACAACCGCCACTGGGACGGCTGCATTATGAACGCACTGAAATATATCCGTTCCGGCGTTATTGGTGATGTCTATCGCATCGAGGCCCATATGGGCGCTTACGGCAAGCCCGACAACTGGTGGCGCTCGAGCAAGAGCATCTCCGGCGGCATCCTCTACGACTGGGGCGTGCACCTGCTGGAGTATTCCTTCCAGATCATCGACGCGGATATCGTGGAGGTGGCCGGCTTTGCGAAAAAAGGCTTCTGGGCGCCTAAGACTCGCTGGAAAAACGACACGGTCGAGGATGAGGGCTTGCTGGTGGTCCGCTTTGCCGGAGGCCCCTGGATGACGCTGTGCATAACCAGCCTTGACTCCAATCCGAAGCCCAGCCAGCTCGAAATCACCGGCACGAAGGGCACGTTTACCTTCGACTACTTCAACTGGGAATGCATCACGCACAAGGGCCGCAAGACAGCCATCACCAAGGGGCCACACCCGACCAGTGAGGGCTGGCGGTTCTATCAGAACCTCGCCGACCACCTGACCAAAGGCGCAAAACTGGTCATTACGCCGGAGTGGTCGCGCCGGCCCATACACGTCCTCGACCTGGCGGACAAAAGCGCAAAGCAAGGCAAGGCACTGAAGGCGAAGTACAAGTAGCGATTTCCGAGAAGGGCAGGCAAAGGAGACATGATATGAACGTTGGGTTGTCCCGATGTGGTTTTGTCGTTTTGTTGTGCGGCGCGGTATTGGCTTCGTTCTGCGTCGGCTGCAAGTCGAAATCGAAATCGCCGACCACGGCGCCGGCTGAAGCTGTAAAGCCTGGCCCGCAGCGGTGGGCGGTTCTTATTCACCATGCACGCGGCTACCGGTCCGTTTTGGCCGACCACTACGATTGGCCAGCCGACCACATCATCGAGGTCGACAACCCCACGCCGAAGAAGCTTACCGATGCGTTTGGGCGGGTTCCGAAGCTCAGCCGTGACGACTTGTTCCTGTTTGCGGTCTGCCATCATGCCGGCAGGGGGTACGTGTTCAACAATCAATGGCCGTGGCGCCAGGTGGAGCAGCAGCTCGCGCGCATCGGGGCCACCAATGCCGTGCTGCTGGAGACATGCCACGGCGGTTTGGCCATGGAGCACCTGCCGTCGGCTGATGTGGTTTATTCGGCATGCGACGCCTTGAACAAATGCGGCGGCATCTTTCAGCGGTTGTTAATCGCGGCGCTGACGAACGCCGCCTCCGACACCGACGGCGACGGCAACATCTCACTGGCGGAGGCCTACGACGTCGCAGCCGACCCCGCCGCGCTCCGGGAGCAATACAGCCAATTGCATAAAAACTCCCCGAATTTCTGGCCCACTTCCCAGCCGGCGATACCGGTCCGCTCACCGGGCCGACGCGGATACAAGATTTCCCTTGGCCGCAACTGGGACCTCAGCAAAAGCGGGGCCGAACAGAAAAAATAAAATGTGGGGCTGCCTGCTTTTAAAAAAAAGACCTGCCCACCGCCTGCCTTATCGCCCCGTTTGCCTTCGCACATCGAGCAGGTCGTCCAGTTCCTTCTCGGGCAGGAGGTTTTTCTCCAGGCAGATTTCGCGGATGGTCCTGCCGGTGGCGTAGGCGGTCTTGGCGATTTCGGCTGCCGTATCGTAGCCGAGCCTCGGCGCAAGGGCCGTTACCGTCGCCAGCGATCGCTCCAGCAGTTCCCGGCAGCGGTCCTCGTTGGGCGTCAGGCCTCGGATGCACTTCAGCTCGAACACGTCGGCGGCATTGGCGAGCAGCCGAATGGACGTCAGCAGGTTCCAGGCGATCATCGGCATGGCGACGTTTAGCTGCAGGATGCTGCCCACGCCGCCGGCAGCGCCGGCCGCTATGGCTGCGTCGCAGCCGACGACCTGGCAGGCGACCTGGATGACCGACTCGCATATGACAGGATTGACCTTGCCGGGCATGATCGAGCTTCCGGGCTGAACGGCCGGGAGAACAAGTTCGCCAAGTCCGCACCGCGGCCCGGAGCCTAAGAGGCGCAGGTCCGAGGCTATCTTGCCCATTGCAATCGCCGCGTTCCGCATCGCGCCGGAGGCGAACAGCACGGCGTCCTTTGCGCCTTGTTCGGCGAAGTGATTCTGCGTTCGGTGAAACGCCAGGCCGGTTTCGGCCGAGAGTATTCGGCACACGTCGTCGGCGAATCCTTCCGGCGCGTTGAGGCCCGTCCCGATGGCTGTCCCGCCGACGGCCAGAGCCAGCAGCTCCCGGCAGCCTTGCTCCAGGCGCCGGACAGCCCCTTCAATCTGTGCGGCGTAGCCGGCGAACTCCTGGCCCAGTCGGATCGGCACGGCGTCCATCATGTGCGTCCGGCCGACCTTGACAACGCCGTCGAACTCATCCGCTTTTTGCCGCAGCGCATCCTGAAGTTGCTGAAGCGCCGGCAGCAGCTTGTCATGGACCTGTCTCGCGGCGGCAACGTGAATCGTCGTGGGGATAACGTCGTTGGACGACTGGCCCATGTTGACGTCATCGTTCGGGTGGACGAGCGTTTTATCACCGGCCCGGCCGCCGAGAATCTGCGAGGCCCGATTGGCTATGACCTCGTTGGCGTTCATGTTGGTGCTCGTGCCGCTGCCGGTCTGGAAGACGTCAACGACAAATTGCCCGTCGAGGCGGCCGTCGATAACCTCCTGTGCGGCTGCGATAACGGCGTCGGCTTTTTTCGCGTCGAGCCGGCCGGCCTCTTTGTGCGCCCCGGCCGCCGCCCGCTTGATAAGCCCCAGCGCCGCGATGAACCCCCTCGGCATCCGCCAGCCGGAAATCCGAAAATTCGCAGCGGCCCGCGCCGTATGGGCGCCGTAGACGACCTCGGCGGGAAGTTCCACTTCGCCCATCGAATCTTTCTCTGTTCGTGTTTCGGACATGATAGCGGTCCTTGTTTAGACCAGTGATTGTAGCCTCTGGAGACGAAATTTCCAACCGTCTGGGGGCCGCCGATCGCCATTAGCGCCCTTGGCGCGGTCTGGGTCGCCGCCATACACTGCCGGTCGTATGAATCCGATTACTTACCACTTTCGCAAACATCCCTGGCAGCGGAGGGTCCTTACGCTGTCGATGGCGGTTCTGGTCGGGGTCATTACGGCTGTGCTGCTGTATCCGTGTATCAACGATTACCTGTTGATCCGCGCATTGGGCAGCGAGAACCTGACCAGGCGGACCGTTGCCATTTTGCGTGCGACGGCCGCGGCGAAGCGGTCGCCGCAAACGGTCAGCCGGCTCGAAAACGCGATGAAAACCGACAGTGACCTGCGCTTCAGCAGTATCGTCGCGGTGCTGCGAAACCTGGGCCGGTTCGACACTCCGCGGCGCGACCCGCTGCAGGTCGACCGCATGCGTGCGATAGAGATCGCCGCGCCGCGGCCCGCCGGCGACGACGCTTTTGTCCGCAGGACGGCCCTTTCACAGGTGCTGCTGTCAGGGCGGGACAACCGTTACATCCGGCGGTCGCTGGCGCTGGCGGAGACCGATAAGTTGCCTGCGGTCCGCGCACTGGCGGCGACGCTGGCGGCCAGGCTCGGCGATGACGCGGCCCTGGCCGAACTGCTCGGCGACGAGGATTCGGCCGTGGCGTCGGCTGCGCTGCTGGCGGGCGGCATAGCCGGTCGGGATGCCGCCGGAGAAAAAGCCCTTGAAATTCTGACTGGCGACGATGACACCGAGCTGGTTTCCGCCGCCGCCTACGCACTGGCGGCCCTGGATGCGGAACGGGCTGCAACTATACTGCCCGGGCGAATCGCCTCCGCAAAAGACAGCCTGCTTCGGGACAGGCTGCTTCACGTGGCTGCGATGCTAGCGGGCGACGGGGCGTCTGGTGCGGTGATGGATGTCATTCGCCGGTCGCAGCAGGCGGGTGTGCATCCGCCGGCGCCGGCCATACTCGCGGCAGCCAGGCTCGGCATCGCCGAAGCCGGCCCCGCCGCCAGGTCGGTGCTGAAGGCCGCAGCCGAAGGCGAAAAATCGCCGGATGAATCTCAGGTGCTTGCGGCGATCCGGTTCGCCTCTGAGCTTAAACTGCCCGTGCGCCGCGAGGCCAACGGCATCTGCCGGCGGCTATGGGGGCCGTACTGGCAGCACATGCTCGTCGCGGCGGCCGAACTGCTCGGCGAGCAGGCGGATATGCCTCAGCCGCCGGAGTTCAACCCGCCCAGCCGCGCCGAGTGCATTAAGACACTCAGGCAGGGGGCGGTGCACCCGGCTGCGCCGGTGGCCTCGGCGCAGGCGGCAGCGGCCCTGTGGCGGCTTGAGACACCGCTGGCCGGTGAGTTCATCATGGACGTCGCAGGCTGCCGTTCCACGCTGCCGGGAGACTACCTTGCCTGGCGGCTTGCCGGCGACAGGCCGGCCGAGGCGTTCGAGCTTGCAAAACTGATGCTGCCGGCGCCAAACAGCGAGGCGGCTGTGCGGCAGTACAACGACAACGTGCGCTCTGCGGGTGCGATGCTGCTGGCGCTTTCGGCCTCGGACGACGAGCAGGCCGATTGGGCCGCCGAGCGGATTCACAGCCGCCTTGTCGGCGGCCGGCTCGGTGGCGAGGACGACTTCTACGTCGCCGGTGCGTATCGATGCGCGCTGTTGATCCTGGGCCGGGAAAACTATCGCCAGCCGGTCCACGAACTTCTGGGCACGGGCGAGTTTCCGCAGCGGCGGGTCGTTACAGCTATCCTCGCCGCCGGCGACCGCAAGGCGCTGGACTGGCTGCTGTGGAACCCGCAGTTGAGCCTGGAAGACTCCGAGTTCCTGCTGGTGGAAAAGGGCCTCGCGGACGTGCTGGCCGAGCTGGCTGCGGACCTGCCGCCGGTGGACGTAGCGGCGGACCGGGCGCTGCGCCTCTGGCAGGTGCGCATACTGCGTGATTTCTATGCAATCCGCCGCGCTGAGGTTCAGCCTGGCCTGCGCCGGCGGAAGTGACGAAGATGGCGACAATTTTTCAAACACTCACCGACTGCGCCGCTGGCCTGGCGGACCTGCTGCTGCCCGTGGTGTGCCCGGCCTGCGGCTCGGCCCCCGAAGCGGCGGACGGCCTGTGCCGGCGGTGTAACCGGATGCTGCTTTCGCTGGTGTCGCTGCCGTACTGCCGGCGGTGCGGTGCGACCGTCGGGCCTAACATCCCCGTCCGCGACGATGGCTGCGCGGGCTGCCCGACGACGCTGCCTCGCTTCGCCCGCACGGTCAGGCTGGGGCCGTACCA
This sequence comes from Planctomycetota bacterium, assembly GCA_034189755.1. Taxonomy (GTDB): domain Bacteria; phylum Planctomycetota; class Phycisphaerae; order SM23-33; family SM23-33; genus JAXIHJ01. Next base: position 4,974 of record JAXIHJ010000125.1, on the reverse strand, counting down.
CGACCCGCTTCGCGGCGTCATCCGCGATTTGAAATATCACCGCCGGGACATGATGCGCCGCCGGCTGGGCCGGCTGCTGGGCCAGGCCGTCGCCGGGCAATGCCGCGATGAATCGTTCGACCTTGCACTGGCCGTGCCGATGCACTGGCGGCGCCGGCTGGTAAGAGGCACCGACCATGCAGCGACCCTCGCCAAAGCCGTAGCCGGCCAACTGAAGCTGCCCGCCGGCGATGAACTGATCCGCATCCGCCACACGCCGCCTCAGGCATACCTGCCTCGCTCCCGGCGAATTCAAAATGTCCGCGGCGCGTTCGCCGTAAGGCGGGCCGATAGCATCGCCGGCGCGAACGTGCTGCTGATAGACGACGTAACCACTACCGGCGCGACGGCCAACGAAGCCGCCGGAACGCTGCTGAAGGCCGGCGCGGCGCGTGTGTGCCTGGCCGTGGTAGCCAAGAGCGAACCGCCCACGGCCTACGGGCAGCATTTTGCTTGAGTGCGGGTGAACTCGTTAAGGATTTCATCTTCGCGTGCGTGCATGCAGGCTGCGGCGCGGGCGGAGGTGTCGTCGTAGCCCATCAGGTGCAGCAGGCCGTGGACGACGTAGAGCATCAGCTCTCGCTGCGGGCCTGTCCCGGCGCGCCGGGAGCGTGCCCGCTGGGCCGCCACGTCGGCGCAGACAACGATCTGTCCGGAGATGCCGGCTGCCTCCGGATCGGACAAATCGAAGCTCAACACATCGGTTGCGCCCGGCCGGCCGAGGTAAATGCGGTTAAGTTTGGCTATCTCGCGACGGGTTACTATGGCCAGGTCAACTTCCGAGATCGCTGCCGCTTCCCGCTCGGCTACGAACGCCACCAGACGGTTCAGCCTCTTGCGCGGGATGCGCATGGCCCGGCTGGTATTGGAGATCAGAAGTTTCGGGGCTTTTTTTCCTGCCGTCGTCATGTCTCAAGCGTATCAGCCCGGCTCGTCGTTGTAAAAAGTATGTTGTGGCGTGTACATTGTTCCATCATGGCAGAAGGCAAAGACAAGCCTGGCTGGTCGCTGCCGGTGGTTTTTTCGCCGCCGGTCGCCGGCCGCCGCCGGATTGCCGCGGTACGTGTGGCTGTCGGCATTGCGCTGGCTGCGGCGCTCATAGCGCCGGTGATGCAGTTTCAACTGGGCACGATGAAAAGCCTCCGCAAGGCCGAGGCGTTCGACCGGTCCCACCCGGACTGGACGCGGGCGGATGCCCTGGCCTGCGGCCCCGTCCGGCCCAAGAGCCACAAGGGCGCCGTAGGCCGCTGGCGGCAGGCCGTCCGCCAGCTCTGGCAGGGCCGTAACATCTACGAGGCCATACCCGCCGGCGACAGACCTTACGCGCACCTGCCGCCGGAGCAGGTACCGGTCCGCATGCATCCGAACATGCCGCTGGTGGTTGTCCTGCTGACGCCGTTTGCATACATGCCCGTCTGGGCGATGGCGCTGTCGTTCAACCTTCTGAAGCTGGCGGTGCTTGCAGGCACGCTTTGGATGGCGGTCCGTCTGGCGAACCATCGCGGGCATCGAATGGCAGGCTGGGTGTTGGCACTGTCGCTGGTCTGGTCGATGAAGTGCATCATCGGCGACATTCAGCACGGCAACACCAACACGTTCGTGCTGGGCGCCGTGGTTCTGCACCTTTGGCTGTACCGCAGCGGGCGGGACACTTCGGCCGGGGCGGCCCTTGCGGCGGCTATATGCCTGAAGATGACGCCGGCGCTGTTCGTGCTGTACTGGCTGTACCAGCGGAACTGGAAGCTGCTGGGCGGGGCGGCTGTGGCGATGGTGTTCTTTGCCGTGGCGGTGCCGCTGGCGGCCGTCGGGCCTGGACGCTATGTCGAACTGACCGACACCTGGCTGAACAACCTCATCCTGCCTGGACTCATCCGGGGCGACTGGTACCCGGAGCACATAAATCAGTCGCTTTCGGGCGTGATGGCTCGTTATTTCCTGGCCGGGCCGCCGGGCAATATCTTCTGGGGGCCGGATGAGAACCCCTATGAGGCCCAGAAAAAATTCCAATGGATTACTTTCGTGGCGGTCTCGCCGGGGGTGCTCAAGATAATCGTTCGCATCTTGCAGTTGGCGATTGTAGCGGCGATAGCCTGGGCCGTCGGCTGGCGCAGGCCGGGGCGCGACGATGGCAGGCGAATGCTGCACTACGGACTGGTTCTGCTGGGCATGATGCTGCTGAACCAACGGACCTGGGACCATCACTCAGCCGTTCTGCTGCCGGCGAGCCTGGGCCTGTGGTATGCGATTACCTATGGCCGGGTTTCGCGCCGGCTGCGAGTCGCGGCTGTGGCCGTGATGATTCCGGCCGGCCTGGCCGTCTGGCTTAGTGGCAGCGGGGTCGTGGAGCTGATTGCCCGCTTGGCTGGCCTGGACGCCGCGGGCGTACATGCCTCCGGCGACATTGTCGAGGCTTATGGGCCGGTGTTCTACCACTTCGCGCTGATGCTGATTGCGGCGGTGATGTTGGCCGTGGCTCTGCGAAAGACCGAAAAACCCTATTTTTCAGCGGCGGATGGTTTTTCCTGTGGCGGGGTCGGGTAGGAGATGCGGGCATGGTAGATGCCGCACAGGCTCTTGACCAGCGAGGTCTCGATCTGGTGGACTTGGCTGAGCGTCAAGTCGCACTCGTCAAGCTGGCCGTCCATCAGCCTGTGGCTGACCATGGTGTGGACCTGGTTCTCGATGCGCGGCGGCGTGGGGTCGGACATGGACCGGACCGACGATTCGGCGGCGTCGGCGAGCATGAGAATCGCGGCCTCCCTTGATTGAGGCTTAGGCCCCGGATAGCGGAACTCCACGTCGTCCGGCGCCTTGCCGGAATCGGCCTTGCGCTGCTTGGCGGCTGCCTGGTAGAAATACTGCACCAGTGTAGTGCCATGATGTGCTGTTATGAACTCGTGGAGTACTCGCGGCAGGCCGTACTCGCGGGCCAGCTCCAGCCCGTCCTTGACGTGCCCGATGATAATCAGCAGGCTCATAGCCGGCGAAAGTTTGGAATGCCTGGAGGGCGAACCGGCCTGGTTCTCGATGAAGTAGTCCGGCTTGTTGATTTTTCCGATGTCGTGATAGTAGGCCCCGACCCGCGCCAGCAGCCCCCTGGCGCCGATGGCTTCGGCGGCGGTCTCGCACATCGTGCCAAGCTGAAGCGAATGGTTATAGGTGCCGGGCGCCTCCATCGCCAGGCGTCTCAGCAGAGGTCTGGACGCGTCGCACCATTCCAGCAGCGTCATGCTCGTGGCGATGCGGAACACCCGCTCGACCAGCGGCAGGAACCCCTGGACCCCAAGGCCCACCAGCATCGCAAAGCCCGCGGCCCACAGGCTGTCGGTAAGGGCGAATCGCCAGGGCACAGCCGTAGCCAGTGCCCCCACCCAGACCACCACCGCGACGATGACGGCAGTAACACCGCCGACCTCGATCAGCTTGCTCCGCGTGCGAATTTCGTGGAGCTGAAAAACGCTCGCTACTACGCCGGCCAGCAGAACCGCCAGCACGACAGGATCGGTACGCATCTGAAACGCCACCAGCAGTGCGAACATCATACCCATCGCCAGCGCGAATCGCTGGTCATAGGCAATGGTGATGATAATCGCAACCGTTATAACCGGCCAGATAGCCATGTAAGGATTCAGTCCCGCATGGCTCATTGCTTTGCTCAGTGTGAGCATCAGGCTCATGACGGCTACGATGGCGAATGCCCGCCAGGGTTTCTTCACGATTCGCGGCTGGTAGTGCACGATGTAGAAGCACAACACCAGCACCGCCAGCAGCAGGATGCCTGCCCGCCCGAGAAACCGCCCGCTCAGCAGCCAGGGCCTGTTGGCCTGCTGGGCGATACGGTAGGCCTGGTGTTCGGCCCTGAGCAGGTTCAGTTCGTCGCGGCCGAGACCGACAACCTTCCTGCCTTCATGTTCCGTTCGCCGGCTGCCGCGGGCAAGCACCGCGCCGGCGGCGTAGACGTCGTACACCTCATCGGGCGGGTTCGCCTCAATGGCGCGCTTGGCCCCGTAAATGTCCTGCTGCGTAGTCTTCTGGTCGTACAGATACGTGGGCCGACTTTGAAGCATGCCGGCGAGGTACGTCTGGACGCCGCCTCTAATCGGCGGGGCGAACAAGCCCGCCAGCCGGCGGACTTCGGCTTGGACACGTTCGGCATGGCTAAGAGGTATCAATTCTCCGATGTTTCTGCCCGCCTTCCCCTGCCCGTCGGCCAGTATGATCTCCGTGGCGGTTCTCTGCTGTTGGGCGAAGTAGGCCTCCTGCTTGACGATCGGGGTCTGGCCAAGCTGCGCTCTCAGTCGGCGGATGAGCTTTTCATAAGCCTGGATGTAGCCCGGCGACGCCAGTCGGCGCCAGGCCGCCAGCGAGTCGGTGCCGGTGAGGGCGAACTGCTTCTTCAGCGTATCAGCCAGGTCCGCCGGCTGAGTGGTGGCCTTGAGGCGACCGGGAAGGGCCTTCAGCGTACCCGTGATTTCATCCAGAAGCGGCCCGTTCACCTGGAACGTCGCCGGCGTGGAGCCTTCGGCTCTTTGTATCGCCTCGGCCTTGCGCAAGTCCGAGGGAACCTTGAACGTCAACCGGGAGTGTATCTCCCTCGGAACGTACTGCCCGCGGCGGTATGGAAAAGGATCGACCGGCCAGACGTCCAGCAGCACCAGGACGACGTATAACGCCGCCGCCAGCAAGGCAGGACCGACCCCGCCGGCCTGCCGCAGCCGCTGCCAGTGCGACAACTCGGCCGCCGGGATGTTCTTGCGAACCTCCAGGCGACGCTGACGAACTTTTTTCTTAAATGGCCACATGGTCTACGTTGCGGCAAAAACCGCAACTCAAATCCGAATACCGAAACCCTAAATCCCCTCCTGCCTTCCGCAGGTGGGCGGGTGCCGGAGGCAGGCAGGGATTTCGAAATTCGGATTTCGGACTTGCTTCTCG
>JAXIHJ010000124.1:0-12011 GCA_034189755.1 Planctomycetota bacterium | reverse complement strand
CGAATCCCAGGGTCGGCTTTTGTGGCCAAGGTCTAGGCTTACTCGCCGCCGGATGTGGTTTTTCGCTCGGCCTGGTTGCCTCGCAGCATTGCAATGACGCCCGTACGGGCCATCTCCTGGATGCCGTAAGGCTGGACCAGACCTATGAACGCTTCGAGCCGCTCTTCCGGCCCGGCAAGCTCGATCATAACGCTGTTTCGCGAGATATCCACCGCGCGTCCGCGGAAAAGGTCCGTCAATGCAAGCACTTCGGGGCGCTTGGCCGGCGGAACGTGCACGCGGATGAGCATCAGGTCGCGCTCAACGTAGTCCACGTTCTGGAAGTCGCGGATTTTCACCACCGGCACAATTTTGCCTAGCTGTTTACGAACCTGCTCCAATACCTTGTCGTCGCCAATGACCACGATGGTCATGCGAGACAGCTCCGGGTTGTCGGTACGGCCGACCACGAGCGAGTCGATGTTGAACCCACGTGCGGCGAACATGCCTGCAACGTTCGCCAGAACGCCAGGCTGATTCTGGACCAGTGCCGAAATCACGTGTTTCATGCCTGATTCTCCTGTTTCCTAATTTCCTGTCATTGTTCCGTATTGGCCAGGCCGGGTTAAAAAATCTCCCGGCCGGCAAACCCTCCGTCAGGCGAGTTTGCCGAGGTCCATTTCGTGCAGGCTTTTTCCCGCAGCGACCATCGGATAGACGTTTTCTTCCGGCTCGACCTTCACATCGAGCACGACCGGGCCGGGGTGCTTGAGCATCTCGGCGACGGCGTCGGCCAGTTCGCCGCGGTCTGAGACTGTCATGCCGTGGGCGCCGAAGCCTTCGGCGATGGCGGCAAAGCCGGGGCAGGGATGGCTGACGCAGGAGTACCGCTTGCCGTAGAACATCTCCTGCCATTGCCGCACCATGCCCAGATACCCGTTGTTCAGCACGACGAACTTGACCGGCTGGTCATACTGAACGGCCGTAATCACCTCAACCATTGTCATTGAGAAGCTGCCGTCTCCGTCGATGTCGATAATGGTAGCTCCGGGATTGCCGAACTGCGCTCCGATCGCCGCCGGGCAGCCGTAGCCCATGGTGCCCAGCCCGCCGGAGGTAACAATCTGCCTCGGCCGACGCCAGCCGTAAAACTGTGCCGCCCACATCTGGTGCTGGCCGACGCCCGTGGCGATGATCGCATCATGGTCGGTCAGCTTGCCCAGAAGCTCCACCACCTCTTGCGGCTTGATTTTGCCGTCGTGGTCATACTGGAACGGATATCGCTTTTTCCACTGCTTGATCTGCTTGAGCCACGCCGTACGGGCCTTGCGCCGAATCAGCGGCAACAGCTTTTTGAGGACATCCCCGGCGTCGCCGACGACTGGCACGTCGACATCGACGTTCTTGGAAATAGAGGTCGGGTCGATGTCAATGTGGATAATCTTAGCCTGCGGGGCGAAGGTCTCCACGTTGCCGGTAACGCGGTCGTCGAACCGCGCGCCGACGGCAATAAGGCAGTCACAGTCCTGAACGGCATAGTTGGCCGCCGCCGAGCCGTGCATGCCGAGCATCTGGAGCGAGAGCGGATCGGTCTCATCGAACGTACCCAGCCCCAACAGCGTGGTGGTGACGGGTATGTTGGCCTTGGCGGCCAGCTTCCTCATGGCTTCGGCCGCATCGGCGATAATCACACCGCCGCCGACGTACAGCACGGGGCGTTCGGCTGCGTTTATCGCCTCGGCCGCCATCTTGATCTGGCGGATGTGCCCGGTGACCCTCGGCTTGTAGCCGGGCAGGTTCGGCTCCAGCGGCGGCTCGGAAGCGGGCTTGTTGACGGTCGCGTCCACTGCGATGTCCACCAGCACCGGGCCAGGCCGGGCCGTGCGGGCGATATGGAACGCCTCGCGGACCATCCGGCCGATGTCTTCGACACGCTTGACCATGAAGTTATGCTTCGTAATCGGACGGGTGACGCCGGTGGTGTCGGCCTCCTGGAACGCGTCGTTGCCGATCAGGAAGCTCTTGACCTGACCGGTGAATGCGACAACCGGCACCGAGTCCATGTTAGCCGTCGCCAGGCCGGTCACCAGGTTTGTCGCGCCCGGCCCGGAAGTTGCGATAACTACGCCGACTTTACCCGTACTGCGGGCATAGCCGTCGGCCATGTGAGCTGCGCCCTGCTCGTGACGTGAAAGCACAAACCGAATGGGCGATTTATACAGCACGTCGAAGATCGGCAGCACTGCCCCGCCCGGGAAGCCGAATATCGTCTCGACGCCTTCAACAAGCAGCATGTCGTGAAAAATTTCAGCGCCGGTGGCGCCGCTGTAAGTACGCCTGGCTCTCGGTCGGCCGACTGGCCTGGCAGAGGGTTTCGCGGCTTTAGGCGACTTGGCGACTTTTTTCTTTCTCTTTTTCTCCATGATGTTCTTTCGTGTCTCTACTGATAGTTCCTATGTAACCTGTCAACCGGCGGGACAGAGAAATTACACACGGAACGCCTGAAAAGTGCAACACTTGGGAGATGCCCGCCGGAGCGGACGAATCGAAATGTCGGCCGCCACGCGCGTCGGCGCGCAACGACCTAACGTACAACGACCGCGCGCAACGCCGGTAGCGCAAGAGACTTCATTTCAAGTTTTCGCCTACCGGTTCTCATTGCAAACCATTTTACTCCTTCGTCGCGGAAGTTGTCAATCTTTTGTGAAATCTTGAAAAAATGCTGAAAGGCAAGCCGATTCCCAGCATTTTGCTCAAACGTCCCGTTTGCCTACCGCCGCTGTTATTAATTCTTTTCACGGACAATCCGCGGTGATTCGATAGCCGTCTCGGGTTACAATGCTCACTGATAGCATGAACACCTCCGGAACAATGAGAAAGCGGCGGTCGGGTCTATGGGCTGTTGTAACAGCAATGGCGCTCTGCGGGACGATTACAGTCGAGTCGCGCGCCCAGAAGGCGGATGTTGCCTTCCTCAATGACGCACAAGTTGGCATGGCGATCCGTCGCGGGCTGGAGTACCTCTACCGTTGCGGCAAGCCTGATGGCACTTGGCAGACCAAGTACAGCCAGCAGTATGTCGGCGGCGTTGAGGCACTGGTGGTTCTGACCGCCTTGTCGGCGGGCGAAAGGCCAAGCTGCCCTGCCATCGAGGCCGCCCTCATATACCTGAACCGCATCGAGCCGCCAACGGTGTATGCCCGGTCACTACGTATGATGGTGTACGCCCGACTGAGCGGAACGAAAAACGCCCGCAGGCTTGCGGCGGACGTGGCGTGGCTGCTGAAGCACCAGAACCGATCGGGCGGATGGGGTTACGGCCCGGAGCATCCGACGACCCGGCTCCGGGCAAACTGGACCGACATGTCCAACAGCCAACTCGCCGTGCTGGCACTGAGCGAGGCAGCCTGCGCCGGCGCGCACGTGCCGACCGCTATCTGGAGAACGTGTCGCAACTATTGGCATCGTGCACACAACAAAGACGGCGGATGGGGCTATGAACCATTTGGCGGCTCGGCTGCACTGCGCCGCGGCAATAGTTACGGATCAATGACCGCCGCCAGCGTGGCAACACTTTTTATCCTCACCGGCCGCCACGCCGCACAGGAAGAACCCGCCTATAATATCGTCCAGAAGCGCCGGTCCAACCCCCCGCCGGACCTCGATGCGATGCAGAGAGGGCTGAAATGGTTAAGAGGCAACCACGCCGTCGATCACATCCCGAAGTGGATTTGGGGGCAAGGCTCCGACTGGTTGTACTATTATCTCTATTGCCTGCTGCGCGTCACCGACGCCGGCGGGCTGCGGACCGTCGATGGCAACGACCTTCAGACGCAGATAGCCGCCTTCCTGCTCGCCCGCCAGCGCGATAACGGCTCATGGGCCGATCCTGAAGACCCGGGCGCAGATGCAGATGAGGACGACTGGAAGGACGCACCCGTCCGCACGTGCTTCGCGCTGCTGTGCCTCATCAAGGCCAGAAAGCCAGCCCTTGTTAATAAGCTCTCGCTGGAAGGGCCGTGGAGCTACGACAGCTGCGACGCCGCCAACCTGGCTGGATGGTTCAGCCAGACGTTCAAACGACCGGTTACCTGGCAACGGGTCTCCGAGACGGCAGACGAGCAGGTGCTCTTGGAAGCGCCAATCCTCTATATCAGCGGCTCGGATGGTTTTGTCGTGCCGAAGAAACTCGACGCCGCTATTAGCAGCTTCGTCCGCGGCGGCGGCACCGTATTGGTGCAGGGCTTCACCGGTCAGGCGTCCTTCGCCGGCGAGGCTGAGCGATACTTTCAGCGATTATTTCCCGACTATCACAGTGAGCCGCTCCGTGCAGACCATCCCGTTTTTCACGTGAGTTTTCAAATTCCCGCTTCCAGGTGTCCCGCCGGCGTTGCCATCGGCGATTACTGCCGGATGCGAATTTTCATCCTCCGGTCCGATCTCAGCGGCGCGTGGCACCAGAACCGCCGCGAGGAAGGTCGCCATGCCTTTGAGTTTTTCGCAAATCTTTTGCTGTACACAACAGATATGGCCTATCCCGTTGGCAGGTGGCGCGGTCGAAGCCGGTCGGAGGCGGCTAAACCGAGCCAATCGATTACACTGGCCCGCGTCAAACACAATGGCGACTGGAACACTTGCCCGCTGGCTATGATGCGACTGGGCGAGGCGACGAGAAACGCCCTGGGTATCGGTCTGCACGAAGCTGAGGCGGTAGACCTAACAACAGACGTCCCCGCAGACATCCCGCTACTGTGGCTGACCGGCTCACTACCTCCGAGGCTTTCGGCCGACCAGCGTAGTCACCTGAAAAAGTACGTGCTCGCCGGAGGGACGCTTTTCATCGACGCCGCCGTGGGAAATAAAGCCTTCGTCCAGGCGACGCGGCAGATGGTTCGCGAGATGTTCGGCGAAGCAAATGTCAAGCCGCTGACGGCACAAAACACCCTGCTGAGCGGCAACTTCGCTGGCGGGGTCGGTTGCAGACTAAGCAGAATTTCCTACACCGCAGCGGTCCGGCGGGAACATCCAAACCTGAACACGCCCGTCCTATTGGGAGTTGAGCTTGATGGACGCATCGCCGTGGTCCTCAGCCCGTACGGCGTAACGTGCCCGCTGGAGGGTAATCCGACCTATGGCTCTTTAGGGCTGAGTACCGACGACGCTCGCCGACTGGCCGTAAATGTTGCGATCTACGCGTCAGTAAAAAGAACGCACCCGCCGACGCGGAAAAGCCGGTGAGAAATCCGAGTTAGGATTTATTTTACTTGTATGCCTCGTCGGAGCGGACGAACTGACGGAAGGCGTCCATAAGCTTCCGTGTGATTGGGCCGACATTTCCATCGCCGATAGGACGAGCGTCCACCTTGGTCACGGCGATGACCTCGGCGGCTGTACCCGTCAGGAAACATTCATCGGCTGTATAGACATCTTGCGGCGTGATGTCCTTCAGGATGAGCGAAATGCCAAGCCGCTCAACCAGACGGCCGACCACCGCCCGGGTTATGCCGAGCAGTATGCCCGCGGCATCGGGCGGCGTGATAACCGTACCGCCGGCGACGATAAAGATATTGTCGCCCGTGCACTCGGCGACGTTGCCATTGGCGTTAAGCATGATGGCTTCGGCCACACCTGCATCGACGGCCTCGATCTTGGCCAATATGTTATTGAGATAGTTCAGGCTCTTTACCGACGGTGGCAGCATCTCCGAGCTTGTGCGAACAGTCTTGGCGATAATAACCGCCATACCCTCTGCGTACATCTCGTCCGGGTAGAGCGCGACCTGGCCTGCGATGATAACGACGTTGGGATTGGAGCATTTAAAAGGGCTGATGCCCAGCGTGCCCCTGCCGCGCGTTACCACCGGGCGTAGATAGCCGTCAATCATGTCGTTGGCGCGGCAGGTTTCGACCATTGCGTCGATAAGCTCCTGCTTGGTGTACGGAATGGCCAGTCGGAGACGCCTGGCCGATTCGTACAGGCGGTCGACGTGGGCCTGGGCCTGGAACGGCCTGCCGTCGTAAACGCGGATGCCCTCAAACACGCCATCACCGTAAAGTGTACCGTGGTCGAAGACGCTGATCTTTGCCTCGGCCTCATCCAGAAATTTACCGTTTATCCAAACCTTCATGGCGGGTTCCCGTTCGTCCCGGAAAATTTCATCATATGTCATATTCCGCTTGTCGGCAATCGAATGTCGTCGTCTCAGAGGTTAAGCGGGTTGATTCGGCCGGATGGCGGCCTGTGCGGCGGCGTAGCCGGCGGTGTTGCCTGTGTCGTAAGCAGCACCGGCGATCCGCAGCAGGTAATAATCCTCCGGATGCCGCCGCAGGAGTATTTGTTGTGCTTCGGTCATCGGCAGCTCCTGGCCGGCCGGGCTGACTCGGGCCGAAAGTTCCGCCAGGCAATCAAATATCTCCGGCGTGAAGATGTAAATCCCGCAGTGTGCCAGGAATTTATCCTCGCCCAGACCCGGCGTGCGAAGTTTGGCCCGAGCGGTTGCAATGCTAGGTTTTTCGACAAGGCTGGTGCAACGGTAGATATTATCGCCGACCGGCTTGCCGCCGGCTGTGCCGACGCGGGCAAGCTCCTCAGGCCCGACCGTTTGCATGCCGATCATTGCTGCGGGCCGGCGGTCGTCGAAGGCCGCTACGACCTGGCCAGCACAGGTGGGCCGGTCCGGCTGGGCTGTGTAAATATGATCACCCAATAGCATACAGAAGCCCTCCTCGCGGCGTCCGACAAATTGCGCCCCGCATGCCACCGCATCGCCTAAGCCGTTGGGCTTGGCCTGGACGATGAATTCGATTTGCCCCGGCAGGTTGGCATCGCCCGCCTCGCGGGCCGCGTCAAAGTAACTCCGCAGCACCTGCTGGTGCAGCAGCGAGACAACCAACGCCACCTGATCGATTCCCGCGGCGGCGGCCTCGGCACAGATAAAATGCACCACCGGCCTCAGCCGGTCGCGGCTGTCCAGAAGCGGCAGCATCGCCTTAGGCACCGCGCGGGTGATCGGCCCCAGCCGCGTGCCAAGGCCTGCAACGGGAATAATCGCCTTGGAAACCATGCGGGTATTCTACCTAAACTCCACCGCAAGGTCCGAGCGAAATCCCGCCCGGGTTGGCCCTGCTTGATGAGACTGCCGCGCCGTGCGTACAATGTCGGCATGGCCGATAAGCAGTGCATCGTTCATTTTTCGGGAAACGTCCAGGGCGTGGGCTTTCGCTATACCGCCTGCCGGGTCGCTCAGGGCTACAACGTAACCGGCACCGTCCGCAACCTGCCCGATGGGCGGGTCGAGTGCATCGCGGAGGGTGAGGCGGCACAGATAGAGGCATTTCTCCGAGAGCTTTCCGACCAAATGGACAGTTACATACGCAGCCAGTGCCGACAAACGGCCCCGCATAGCGGGCGGTTCAAATCTTTCGGCGTCAGCTTTTAGATTTGTTTGCGGTACCTGACGAGCGGGCACAGGCCGCGGTTGTAAGGCGGCTCTGCCGTTACAACGCGGCGGAGGAACTCGCGGAACTTCGAGGCTGCGGCGCCCCAGTCCGTGTACTGGTCCATCTTTTCCAGGGCCTCGGTCGGCTTCAGGCCGGAGCGGTACGTGATGTGGAACGCTTCCTTAATCTGCTTGTGGTCGGCGGGTGTCAGGTCCGGGTTTCGCCGAATGCCGACGGAGTTCAGGGATGAGATATTGTTCGCTCCGGTAAAGAGGCAGTACGGCGGCACGTGCATGCCTACGGCCGCGCCGCCCCGGCTCATCACCCGCTCGCCGACCCAGGTGAACTGGTGAATCAGCACGCAGCCTGACAGGATCGCGCCCCGCCCGACGGTCGCGTGCCCGGCGACCAGGGCGCCGCCAGCAAGGACCGCCTCGTCTGACACCGCAGCATTGTGCCCGGCGTGAGAGTTGTTCATCCAGTAGGTTCGGCTGCCGACGTGGGTTTCGTTGCCCTGGCCTGTGGCCCGCGAGATTGTTACGCCCTCACGGAAGATGTTCTCGTCGCCGATGCGGAGGTAGCTGACCGTCTTCGGGTCGAACTTGTAATCCTGCGGCTCGCCGCCTAAGACGCAGAACGGATCGACCAGGTTGCGCCGGCCGAGCGTGGTATATCGCCGGATAACCGCGTGCGACCGCAGGACTGTCCCGGCGCCGATTTTCACGTCGGCTTCAACGATGCAGTACGGGCCGACCTCGACGTCGTCAGCCAGCTTCGCATTGGAGTCAACAATGGCCGTCGGATGTATTTTCGGCATCTTTAAACTCCCGCTTCCCGGCCTCGCCGCCGGACGCAACGCGGCGTATTTTACCAGTTGCCCCAGCGTCATGGAGAAGTTTTTGTTAAGGGCGACACAACTTTGTAGTATCACCCTGCTTCGCAATGGCCCTTCCAATGTTATAATAGCCAGGCAACGCCGCTTGGAAATCGACCCATAGCTGATAGGATTCCTCTTTTTTCTTTTTCCGGCAAGGCAATGATGCAAAAACAATGTACAGAGACCATATCTGACCTCCTGGGACCTTATGCCCGGCGGAGTGAGGATGACTTGGCGCATTGGTTAATCCCGCCAAATACCCCGGCTGCGCTCGCTGAGGTGATGCGATACTGCACCAGCGGGGGCAAGCGGCTGAGGCCGGCACTAGTGCAGATGACGGCTGAAGCGGCCGGGGGTGATGCCGACGATGAGTCGACCCGTCGGGCGGCGGTGGCGGTTGAACTGGTACACTGCTACAGCCTCGTGCACGACGATCTGCCAGCCATGGACGACGACACGCTCCGCCGCAGCCACCCTACCGCACATGTACGATTCGGCGAGGCTATGGCCATCCTCGCCGGCGACGCTCTGCTGAGCCGTGCGTTCGGCGTGCTGGGAGAAGCCGACGGTGCGCGGTGCGGGGCGTTGGCCGTCGAGCTGGCCTCGGGCGCCGGTGCAGCCGGCATGATTGCGGGCCAGGTTGCCGATATGCAGCTCTGTGATGTGCCCGAAGGGCTTGACGGGCTGAGATACATTCACCTGCACAAGACGGCCTCGATGATCCGCGCCGCGGCGCGGATGGGTGCAATCTGCGCCCAGGTCGACGAGCCGACACTTCGGGCCGTCAGCAACTACGCCGAAGCGCTCGGACTGGCCTTCCAGATAATCGACGACGTCTTGGATGTTACCGGTCAGGCCGAGACTATCGGCAAAACTCCCGGCAAGGACGCCCACAGCGAAAAACGCACTCATGCAGCCGAACTAGGCCTTGAGCAGGCAAAGATACTTGCCGACGAATTGACCGGCCAGGCCATGGAGGCACTACAGCCGCTGGGCCAAAACGCGCAGCACCTCCGCTCGCTGGCCCGACTTCTGGCCGAGCGAGCCTATTAAGGATGCACAAGCGATATGGACAAGGACAAACTCACCGATCGAATTAACACGCCGCACCAGTTGCGCCGGCTCAGTGAGGATGAGCTGAAACAGCTCGCCGAAGAGCTTCGCCAGAGGATCATCAAAGTAGTCTCGAAGCGTGGCGGGCACCTTGCCAGCAACCTCGGCATTACGGAGCTTACCATTGCCCTGCACTACGTATTCGACTTCTCACACGACCGGCTGCTTTGGGACGTGGGTCATCAGTGCTATGCACACAAGATCCTCACCGGCCGTGGCCGGCGGTTCGATATGCTTCGTCAGGCCGGCGGCATCAGCGGCTTCCCCGCTCCGGAGGAAAGTGCGTATGACCTGTTCGCCACCGGGCATGCCGGGGCGGCCATCTCGACGGCGGCGGGACTGGCATGGGCCGACCATGCCGACGGAAACGACTCCAAAATCGTCGCCGTCGTCGGCGACGCAAGCATCGCCAATGGCCTGTCGCTGGAGGGTATCAACAACGCCGCACTGCTGAAACGGCAGTTCCTGGTCATCCTCAACGACAACTCGATGGCCATCGACCGCACACGGGGCGCGTTGGCCGGCGTGCTGGACCGCATCCGCATGACGCACACCTATGCCGACATCAAGCACTCAGCCGAGCATCTCTTGCAGCATCTGCCGCTGGGCGAGGAAATTACCGAGGCGCTACGCAACCTGAAGACCGGCCTGCGAAGTGCCATCCATGGCGGTCAGATTTTTGAGGCCTTGGGCTTTACATATTTCGGCCCGGTAGACGGCCACAACATCGGCCAGCTCATACGACTGCTACAGCGGCTCAGTCACGTGAACCAGCCGGTGCTGCTGCACTTGCACACCGAAAAAGGCCGCGGCTGCCAGTACGCCGTTGAAGACCCCTGCCGCTTCCACAGCCCTTCAGCCCATACCGTCCAGGCCGGCCGGGCAGTCTTTGCCAAAAAGGCCCGACCGACCTGGACGGAAGTTTTCGCCGATGTACTGGTGGACCTAGCCAGCCGAAATGAGAAAATCGTGGCAATCACCGCCGCTATGCCCGATGGCACCGGGCTGGTGAAGCTCCGCCAAGCGTATCCGGACCGCGTCATCGACGTGGGCATCAACGAATCGCACGCCGTGGCGATGGCTGCCGGCCTGGCCAAGGCCGGACATCGACCTGTTGTAGCGGTCTATTCCACCTTCATGCAGAGGGCCTTTGATCAGGCCTTCGAGGAACTCGCCTTGCAGAAGCTGCCGGTGCTGCTGTGCCTGGACCGGGCCGGCCTGGTCGGCTCGGATGGGGCGGTACATCACGGTTTTATGGACATCGCGTACCTCAGGCCTCTGCCGGGCATGCTGCTGATGGCCCCAGCCGATGCCGCTGAGCTGCGGGCGGCTATGGAATTCGCCCTGTCGCAGGGTTCGCCTGCCGCCATCCGCTACCCGCGTGACGAGGTGCCCGAAGAACTGCCCGGCCGCTGCCTGCCGTTCGAACTGGGCAAGGCCCGTATCATTCGAGAAGGCTGCGACGCCACGTTGCTGTGCTACGGCAGCATGGTCGAGCCGGCGCTGGCTGCGGCCGAAACTCTGCGGCGCGAGCGGACAATAGACGTCGGAGTCGTTAATGCCCGCTTCGCCAAGCCGCTGGATACGGTGCTGATAACCCGTCTTATCTCAGCCGGCAAGCCGCTGCTGATCTGCGAGGACCACGCCGTCGCCGGCGGGTTCGGTTCAGCCGTGCTGGAGTTGGCTGCCGCACGCGGGTTGAGCGTTGCACACGTTCGCCTGCTCGGCTTGCCGGACCGGTTCATCGCCCACGCTTCGCGCACTGAGCAGCTTGCCGAGGTCGGCCTTGACGCCGCCGGCATCATCGCAACGCTCAAAGACATGACCCGTAATGGCGCCTCCCGCCCCACAGCCGGACTCGATATACACCGACTAGCCGACAGCACCGATCGGTAAACGGAACACGCGCATGGAAAAGCAAACGTTTCTCCCTGGCCAGAAAGGTCGTGAGGCATTTTACCCGGGTTCGGTGGTGATGGTAACGGCCGTAGACGCCGCCGGTAAGGCAGACATATGCACCGTTGGGGCATGGGCGTTGGTCAACGGCGCACCACAGATGTATGGAATCGCCATGTGCGCCCGGCGGGCTGGGGGCTACTTCTGGAAACGATATACAACTACATGCATCGAACAGACCGGTGAGTTTGTCATCAATATCCCTCACGCCGGGCTTGAAAAGGCCTGGGGTGTCTGCGGCGGTGTGTCGCTGAACGACCGGCCCGATGCGGACAAGTTCGCCCTTGCGAAGTTGACGGCCTCACCGGCGGCAAAGGTCCAGGCCCCGCTTATCGCCGAATGCCCCATCAACATCGAATGCCGCGTGCATTCCAAACTCAAACTTCCAACGCACGATTGGATTGTCGGCGAGCCACTGGCCTTCCACGTCGCCGCGGACCTCGATAGCAGCCAATCACGGGTCGTCTGGAACAAGGCCTTTACCTTGAAGTGAGACCTTGTTCAGGCCTGTGGCATAATCGCGGTTTCCTCAAATACGCGCTGCAATATTACCCCAGCGCCATGTTGTTGCGATGTATGACTTCGTCGTACGGCTTATCGCCGAGGACGCCGGCGATTTGGGTTGTCTTGAGGCCTTTTATTTGTCC
>JAXIHJ010000123.1:0-19326 GCA_034189755.1 Planctomycetota bacterium | reverse complement strand
CAACGTCATTGATTCCCCCGGCAAAGGCCAGCGCGTCCATGACGTTGTACCTGTTCTTCGTCGACCATGGAAACAGGCCTGGCTTGTTGACCAGCCCGATGACGGTAATTACCTGCGGCTCACTGGACTCGACCACAATGGTGTCGCCGTCGGCCAGTTCCACGTCCCTGGCCGGAATGTTCAGACCCACCACCGGAATGACAACGGCCTTGGATTTGTCCTGGTCGGCATGGTGTATGTAAATCGCGGTAGCGCCATCCTCCGCGATTCCGCCGGCCTTCATGAGCGCCGATATCAGCGTCTTCTCGTTGCTGCGAAGCTCGTATACACCCGGCTCCTCCAGAGCACCGACGACCGAAACCGCAATGACACGGTATTCGTCCACCGATGCGACGATGCTGGGCTTCTGGAAGAAATACTTGGGGTGGTACAAGTCCGTAATAATCGCTTCGATCTCAGATATCGTCCGCCCTGCGACCGCGACTTCGCCGACAATTGGCAATATAACGTTGCCGTTTGCATCGACCCGGCAAAAGTACGACTCCGTCTCATCCGCTACGGCCTTGCCGGGCATGCGACTGGTAACCGCGGGCATTTGCAGTTCCAGGACGTCTCCGGGGATCAGGCGATACGGCCCACTGGACATCCGCTTCCTGAGAAGCTTGGCAAGGTCCACCTGCAACTGGACCGGACCGGCCTCTTTGAAAGTCGCCAGTTCTTCTTCGGACGAGGGGCCGACGATGCATCCGGCCATAACCAGCAGGCCAAGCACCGATAAACTCGCAACACGGCCCCACATCAACGCTGTAGTTCGCACAAATTTCACCTTGCAATCTCCAAAAAGTAGCTAAACTCGGACAAAAACACTTGAATGCCGGATGCAGCGTGTATCTTTACGGGAAGCCCTTTGGTAATCCGGCTAAGTCACTTGTAATTGTCCATTGCTTTGCCGCAATCCTTTACTGTCCGGCCTGTACCTGTCCCGGAGTTGCCCAAACGCCATCCTTGCCTCTTGGAGAAGCAATGGCTCTTTGCGCACATATCGCTACAAAACTGCTCTACTACCGACCCACTCAGGGCACCGCCGGACTGCGAGGCGCCGCGGAATGGCTGCTGCCACCGGAATCGTTCAAGGCGAGGGGAATTGAAATCCCCGCAGCGATGCCGGCACCGGCAACGCCCAGCCAGAACAGCTTGCTGGACAGGAGGCCCTTCTTGCCGCCATTCGCTGCGCCCCTGCCCGTGCTGCCCGTGCCGTTTGACTTACTGACCAGCAGTGAAGCATGGGGCAGCTTGTTGCCTTCAAGCCCGATTGCATCGTTCGGAATCGTGGGGGTCGCTGTCCCGGCAGTACCGGACGGTTCGGCCAAGGCAAGCTGAACGTTGCCGCTGTCGGAAGCGATGCCTACATTCTCGTCCACAACGGGCCGGTCGGCCCCGGACGGAGCAATGTCTTTAATCGGCGCATCGACTCCGGCGGCTGCCTGTGCCGCCTGGTCCGTCTCATACGGATTGAACAGCAACGCCTCACGCGCCTGGGCCGGGTCTGCCACGTCCATAGCCTGCACCTCAGCCGGCGAACCCTGCCGAGAGGCGGCTGAAACGTAAATCGTTCCGGCAACCAGGACAAATAAACCAAATACCGACAGAAATCTGATACGTGCTTGTCTTGAAACATGCATCTTCATAGCGGCGTCTCCTTCCTCTTCATTTTGTTGACAATAGTCCCTCTTCGAAACACGTTAGAACACGATGGGTGAAAAAAAGGCCGGCTACGCAAAGCGCGCAGCAGGCCGGGCATTTTTCAAAGCCATGAGGGAACTCGCGGACGTGACTCTTGCGACTGCACAACAACGGGATTCCCCTTGTCGGTTATCAAGCGGCCAAAATAGGGGGAATCCTCAGCAAATCATGATTCCCGTATTTCAGCCAGCTTGGGCCCGACCAAACCCCGTTACGCTACTGTCTATCGGACGGGATAAGGGGGTACTTGAGAAAACGCAGAAAAAAAACACGAAAATCCTGCCCGGAGAAAAATCGGTGTTTTCCAGCGTGCCAAACACATCCTCATACACGCGAAATTCCGTTGACGAATCGGCTGCCACGCAACAGAATGGGCATAATCCTTAAAATGCAGCGAGGAACCGTTATGTCGGAGAGGTTTTTAACCGCCTACCAGGCTGCAAATCTGCTGGGCGCAACGCCCGGCACCATAGCTCAGTGGATGCGCAGCGGGCAGTTGCCCTTCCACTGCCTGCCGCACGGGCCGAGGCGAATCTCCGAAAAGGACCTGATGGATTTCCTGAAAAACCGCAGCGCTGAAATCCTGGACCAGACGGCGCCTACTGAAGCTGCCCCCGCGGCCGTCAGCCCGCCCGCCGATACGCCGGCTAAGGACACAGCTTCGCAACTGGTCGAGGCGATCGTCGGCGATGCAGTCGCTCGACGGGCGACGGACATCCACCTGGAATCTCAGCCGGACGGCTTTGCCCTTGGCCTGAAGATCGACGGCGCAATGCACCAGAAGCCCAACTTCCACCGCCTGCCGAGACAACTTGCGCTGCGGCTGACCGCGCGATTAAAGTCCCTGGCGGGCC
The DNA here is from genome assembly GCA_034189755.1 of Planctomycetota bacterium. Taxonomy (GTDB): domain Bacteria; phylum Planctomycetota; class Phycisphaerae; order SM23-33; family SM23-33; genus JAXIHJ01. The sequence continues at coordinate 16,729 of JAXIHJ010000123.1, read as the reverse complement.
TGGACGCCGCCGAATGCCGCCGCCCTCAGAGCGGTACGTTCAGACAGTCCGTAGCGGATCGCGAGGTTACTATTCACCTCTCGACGCTGCCGACGCTGCACGGCGAGTGTCTGGTCGGCCGACTGTGCGACAGCGATACTGCGCCGCCGACACAGTAAATCCGGATTGGAATTTGTTTAGAGCCTGGGTTTTGGCGCTTGGAATTTACGGCTTCTTGAAGCCGTCTGGATGCTTCTTGTGCCAGGCCCATCCGTGGGCGACGATCTCTTTGAGGTATGGGTACTTCGGTTTCCAGCCGAATTCGGCCTCCGCCTTGGCAGAGGAGGCGATGAGTCTCGGCGGGTCGCCTGCCCGTCGCGGCGCGGACTGCGCGGCGATCTCACAACCGGTAACTTCCCGACAGGTCTGGATGACCTCCGCTACGCTGAAGCCTTCGCCGTTGCCGAGGTTGTAGGCCTTGGCCCGCCCCGGCTCGATTGCCTCAACCGCCAGCAGGTGCGCCTCGGCCAGGTCGCAGACGTGAATGTAGTCGCGAATACACGTTCCGTCCGGCGTCTCGTAATCGGTGCCGAAGATGCGTATGCACTTCTGCCTGCCAAGCGCCACGCGGAGTGTCAGCGGTATGAGGTGCGTTTCGGGGTCGTGGTCTTCGCCGATGTCGCCCGCCGGGTCGGCACCGGCGACGTTGAAGTACCTAAGCGAGACGAAGCCCATCCCGTAGGCCGCCGCATACGACTGGAGCATGAACTCCACGCACAGCTTGCTGGCGCCGTAGGGGTTGATAGGCCGAAGCGGAACATCTTCGACGATCGGCATCTCCAGCGGCATTCCGTAGACCGCCGCCGTGGAGCTGAAGACCATCCGCTTGACACCCGCGTCGCGCATGGCGTCCAGCAGCACCTTGCCGCCGACGGTATTGTTCTGGAAATACTTTTCCGGCTGCCGGACCGATTCGCCGGCCTCGATGAACGCCGCAAAGTGGATGACCAGGTCGATCTTGTAGTCGCGCAGTGCCCGGCGAATCGCTTCGCCGTCGGACGTATCCGCCACGACCAGCTCGCAATCGGCTACCGCTGCGGCGTGGCCCTTGACGAGACTGTCGTAAATAACGGGCTTGTGCCCCGCCGCCGCAACCGCACGCGCCACGTGCGAACCTATGTACCCCGCGCCGCCGGTCAAAAGTACGTTCATGGGTTTCTCCCGCGAAATGCCGCCGGCGATTATACGCCGCACACGAACACTTTGCCAGTCCGCTGCGGGTACATATAATGTCTAATGCCGTTTTCGCCGTCAAAAAAACAGAAATGGTAAACCTGCACGGGCGGTTTTGAAAAATCGCCCGTGTGTACTGCTGCGCGCAGGAAAAAACGTGTTCGAAAAGGTGCTGAAAAGTCGGCTTCTTCACCGGGCGGCGGAGCGGATTGCACCGGGCAAGGCGGTTCAGTTATCGGGCCTGTGGGGTTCGGCCGGTCCGCTGGCGGCTGCGGCGCTGGGAGCGATTGCAGACAGGCCGGTGCTGTTCGTCGCCGGCGGGCCGGACGAGGCGGACGATATCGCCGACGACATTACGGTCCTGACGGGCAAGGAGGCATTGATCTTTCCCGCATGGGAGGCGTACCCGGCCGGTGAGTGTGCCGAGGTAACAGCCGAAAGGATGCGCTTGTGCAGTCTGCTTGCAAAGCCACAAGCGGCGCCGGAAGTCATCGTCGCGCCGATTATGGCGATGCTTCAACCGGTCCCTTCCAGGCAGGCCCTCGCCGAAGCCGGCCTTTCGCTGCACAGGGGCGAGGCGCTCGAGCCGGAGCAACTGGTGCGGTGGCTCATCGATGAGGATTTCGAGCGTGTCGAACAGGTGGACCAGGTCGGCCAGTTCGCCCGCCGCGGCGGGATAGTGGACGTACTGCCGGCCGGCGCGGACCAGGCGGTGAGGCTGGAGTTCGCGGGCGATCGGCTGGAGTCGCTGCGGCTCTTCGACCTGGACAGCCAGCGCAGCACGGGCGATATCGACGCCTACGACCTGACATCGCTTTCGGCCGGCAGGCGGGTAAGCGCCGACCGCGCGACGCACCTGCTGGAATATCTGCCGCGTGAGACGATCATCTGCACGGCCGAGCCTGACGAGCTGCGCGAGCTGGCCGACGAGCTTCACCGCCGCAGCAGCGACCTGGCGGACCAGGCAGGATCGCCACCGCTGCGCGAACCGCAGGAGATGTTCACGGCCATGGCCGAGTTCGCCCGCGTGGAGATGTTCAGATTCTCTCCGGGCGGGGCCGAGCGGAGAATCGACCTCGGCGTGCGGTCGCTTCAGCGTATTTCGGCCAACACGCATGAGGCGCTGACGGAGCTTGCCGAGCTGTCGGCGGCGTGCGAGGTGTGGGTCTATTGCGAGACACCGGCCGAGCGGAGGCGCTTCGGCGAGCTGCTGGCCGGGTCGCACCCGAAGCTGGCAAAGTGCGTCCGGACAGCCATCGGGCACGTGCGGAGCGGGTTTCACTGGCCCGACGAAAAGCTTGTTCTCGTCGGGCACCATGAAATCTTCCATCGCTACTCGAAGCTGCGGCGTATTCGCCGCGTCCGCGCCGGCAGACCTATCGAGAGCCTGCTGGACCTGTCCGCCGGCGACTACGTGGTGCACGTAGCCCACGGCGTCGCCAGGTTCGAGGGCCTTCGCAAGCTCGAGCGCGACGGCGTGAGCGAGGAATACCTCAGCCTGCGTTTCGCCGACAATGCCCTGCTGCACGTGCCGGCCAGCCGGATCAACCTGGTTCAGAAATACATCGGCGCCCGCCGGCAGCGGCCGAGCCTGAGCAAGCTGGGCGGCATAAGCTGGGGGCGGAAAAAGCAGCGTGTAGTCGGCGCGGTGCGCGACCTGGCGGCCGAGATGCTCCGCATCCAGGCCGCCCGCCGGGCGATGGGCGGCGAGAGCTACCCGCTACAGACCGACTGGCAGCGGCAGTTCGCCGGCGAGTTCGTCTATACGGAGACCGAAGACCAGTTCTCCGCCATGCAGCAGATCGACGCCGACATGGCCCGGCGGCGCCCGATGGACCGCCTGCTCTGCGGCGACGTCGGCTACGGCAAGACGGAACTGGCCATGCGCGCGGCGTTTCGGGTGGCCGAGGCGGGCAAGCAGGTGGCCGTGCTCGTGCCTACTACGGTGCTGGCCGACCAGCACTACCGCACGTTCACCGAGCGGATGGCGGATTACCCGTTCGCCATCGATTCGATCAGCCGGTTCCGCACAGCTTCTCAGCAGGCCGATATTCTCAAACGCCTCGCGCTGGGGCAAATCGACATACTCATCGGCACGCACCGCCTTCTGAGCGGCGACGTACGATTTGCCGACCTGGGACTGGTCGTCATCGACGAGGAGCAGCGATTCGGCGTGGCGCACAAGGAACGCCTCAAGGCCATGCGCACGACGGTGGACGTGCTGACGATGACGGCTACGCCGATACCGCGAACGCTGCACATGGCGCTGCTGGGCCTGCGGGATATCTGCTCGCTCGCCACGCCGCCGCTCGACCGCCGCGCGATTCACACGGAAGTCGCCCGCGCCGATGACGACCTCATCCGCCTGGCGATCGCGCGCGAGCTGAACCGTGGCGGGCAGGTGTTCTTCGTGCACAATCGTGTGCTGAACATCCAGTCGGTCGCCGAGCACGTACAATCCCTCGCCGGCGACGCGCGCGTGGACGTCGCCCACGGCCAGATGCCCGAAGGCAGGCTGGAAGAAACAATGCTTCGCTTCGTCCGCCAGGAAACCGACGTGCTGGTGTGTACGACGATTATCGAGTCCGGCCTGGATATTCCGACGGCCAACACGATGATCATCCACGACGCCGACCGGTTCGGCCTGGCCCAGTTGCACCAGCTTCGCGGGCGGGTGGGCAGATACAAACACCGCGCATATTGCTACCTGCTGCTGCCGGCCAGCCGGCCGGTAACGCTCGCCGCAGCCAAGCGGCTCAAGGCCGTCGAAGAATTCTCCGACCTGGGCGCGGGCTTCCAGATCGCCATGCGCGACCTGGAGATTCGCGGCGCGGGCAACATTCTCGGCCCGGAGCAAAGCGGACACATCGCGGCGGTGGGCTACGAACTGTACTGCCAGATGCTGGCGGATGCGGTGTGTGAACTTCGAGGCCAGCCCAGGCCCGTCCGCCGCGACGTGCACGTCGAACTGGGCATTGAGGCGTATATTCCTCGCAGCTACATCCCGGCACAGCGGCAGCGGATGGAAATTTACCGCAGGATGGCGCTTTGTGCCGACGGCGAGACCCTGGCCCGGCTCGAAGCGGACCTGGCCGACGCCTACGGCCTCGTCCCGCCCGGCGCCGAAACGCTGCTGAGACTCACAGAGGTTCGCATCCGCGCCGCCGCAGTCGGCATTGAGAGCATCATTCGAATGGACCCGGACATTGTTTTTGCGTTCTGCGCCCCTGCTGACGCGAAGGGCCTGTTCGACGGCGCCGCCGGTACGGTGCGCTGGCCGGACGAAAAAACCGCCCATTGGCGCCTGCCGCCCGACCACCGGCAGATGCCTACGCTTGTGAATGTTTTACTAAGCCGATTGAGACAGGCTCACGCTCGGATATAATGCTTACTACATTTATGGACGCCTTATTATGCGATGGAAACTGGCAACAATAGTAATTCTGCTCGCCGGGATGCTGGCCGGCTGTAATTGGGTCAAGTCCCGCTGGCCTTGGGGGGGGAAAGATATTCCGGTTACGCCGCCAAGCTCATCCGGCGACCCCTCCGCCATGGAATCTACCTCCCAGCCGGCATCGCAGCCGGCGACGGAACCCGAACCCGCACCAACGCAACAGCCCACACCTGAACCTGCATCAAGGTCCGCGCCACAGGTCCACATTGAAGAAATCACTCTGCCCGCACCGCCTCAGGCCGACGAGCCGCCCGTCTCGGAGCCGCTGGCCGAAAAGCCGCCTGCGCCGCCGGTCGAGGAGGTAAAGGCCCCCGCCGAACCGGCCCAGCCCAAAATCGAGGAACTGCCCGCACCGGCGCCGCCGGCTGAGAAGCCGACCGAACCGCTGCGGCGAATTGAAGAAATCATACTGCCCGGCCCGCCATGGGCCGGCGAGCCGCCCGTCCCGGAGCCGCTGCCCGAAAAGCCGCCCGAATCGCCGGTCGAGGAGGTAAAGGCCCCCGCCGAACCGGCCCAGCCCAAAATCGAGGAACTGCCCGCACCGGTGCCGCCGGCTGAGAAGCCGCCCGAACCGCCGGCCGAAGCCACGGAGCTGCCCTTCCCCGCTCCGCCCATGCCCGCACCGGCGCCCGCGAGCCGGCCTGTTATGCCGATGGGCACAACGGAGGTAATTGCGGCTTCGGTGTTACAGGTCAACGACCGGTTTATCACCGTGGAGGAAATCCTGCACAAACTGCGTGGTGATTTGAGCAAGCTGGGCGCCAAAAGCCCCGAAAATGTGTTCCGCCACAGGGCACAAGAGGTGATAGGCAGAAAAGTTCGTGACGAAATAGGCGAGCTGCTCGTTCTTGCCGAGGCCTCGAAGCGACTCACCGAGCCGCAAAACAAGTGGATCGACAACGAAGTCGCTCAAACGCGACGGGAACTGCTCGCCGAGGCCGGTGGCAGCCGATCGCGCCTGGACGAGATGCTTGGCCGAGAAGGCACGAACCTGGACAAGCTGCTCCAAGAACACCGGCAACAGTTAAAGATAAAGACTTACCTCCGCACTAAATTCATATCGGCGGTTACCGTCAACCGCCGGATGCTCTGGAACTACTATCGGCGGCACCGCTCGGAGTTTTCTTCGCCGAAACATGTGCAGATGCAGATTATCGCGGTGCCTTTTGCTACTTTCCTGCCCGCAGGCGCCGCTGTTACCGAACTGGAGCGTCGCGCGGCGGCGGAGCGGGCGGGCGAGCAGATAAAGCAGGCCGCCAATGCCATCGCCGCCGGCGAGGAGTTCGGCGAAGTCGCCAAACGGCTTTCCCGCGGTATCAAGGCCGACCGGGGCGGCGTCTGGCCCATGATGGCCGCCGGCAGCTTCCGAGAGACAAAGGTCGAACAAGCGGCGTTCGAACTGGCGCAGGGCCAGGTCAGCGACGTGATTGAAACCGACACCGGCTACTACATAGCCAAGGCCAAGGCAATCCAGCCGGGCCAGGTAGTCAGCTTCGAACAGGCCCAGGTGAAAATCGACGAAATTCTCCGCCAGCAGCAGTACGCCAAGCTCACCAACGAGTACTTCGACCGCCTGCTGGAGGATGCGACGATCATCGAGTCTGAAAAATTCATCGCCCTGGCCGTGGACTTGGCGGTGAAGCGATATCTCAGACGCTAGTCTCCTGACGGCAGGGAGCGGCACATATGCAGACGTTTTGTATTCAGCATCCCATCCTGGCCTCGCTGATTGCCACGCTCTTTACCTGGGCCGTGACGGCAGCTGGTGCAGGGCTGGTGATCTTCGTAAAAAGACCCAGGCAAAAATTCCTCGACGCTTCGCTGGGCATGGCTGCAGGCGTGATGATCGCCGCGAGCTTTTGGAGCCTGCTTGCGCCATCGATAGAACTGGCCGATGCGCTGGGCTATGGGGCTTTCAAATGGATACCGGCACTGGTCGGCTTCCTGATGGGTGCCGCGTTCTTATTGGCCGTAGACAAGTCCCTGCCTCATCTGCATCCCAACCTGACCGTGGCCGAAGGCCCCAAGACCGCCTGGCAGCGAAGCACCTTGCTGGTGCTGGCGATTACGCTACACAACATTCCCGAAGGCCTAGCTGTCGGCGTAGCGTTCGGGGCCATAGGCCTGGTTTCGGATCAGGCCGCCCAATTCGGCACTGCGATGGCCCTTGCCATCGGCATAGCGATTCAGAACTTCCCGGAAGGTAGCGCCGTTGCGCTGCCGCTGCGCCGAGAAGGGCTAAGTAGAGCCAACTCGCTGTGGTATGGCCAACTATCCGGCGTCGTCGAGCCGTTCGCAGGCGTATTGGGAGCGGCCATGGTGCTTATGGTCAGGCCGATACTGCCTTATGCGCTGGCGTTCGCGGCGGGGGCGATGATCTTCATCGTTGCCGAAGAGCTTATTCCCGAATCGCAGCGCAAGGGCAACACAGACCTAGCCGCCCTGGGCTGCATTGCCGGATTCGCCATAATGATGACGCTGGACGTGGCGCTGGGCTGAAACACCATCGGCACGGTTCAAAGATCAATCGTCCTTTTGAATAATGTTCAGCCCCCGGCGGTTGGTAACCTCGCCGTCCCAGCGGTGATGCTTGACGGCATCGACGATCCGATTGGCAACGCGAACGGCGGCCAGAGCATCGGCGCCATCGACAACCGGCGGGACGCCGTTAACGACGGTCTGTCGGAAGGCCCCGGCCTGGCGGCGCAGCGGCTCGGTCGAGTCGTCCACCACAAGCTGCTCGACTTTCAGCAGTTTCTTATAGTCCACGGACTCGGCCAAATCGGCCAGGTCGTCCACGTCCAGCTTGAGGGCCATCTGGATCAGGTCGAGGTTCTCGCTCTTCTTGACGACCAGGCCGATCTTCTTGCCGTAGTCCACCGAGAGGTACGCCTCCTCTGAGAAGATTCGCATCTTGCGCTCGGTCTTTATGGCCAGCCGGCTGGCGGTTAGCTCGGCAACGCAGCCGGTCTCGAAAACCAGCCTGGCGTTGCAGATGTCCTCATGCTCAGCGATAACGTTGATGCCCACGGCGTGTATCGTCCGGACGTCTTCGCCGACAAGGCTCAGGATAAGGTCCAGGTCGTGGATCATCATGTCCAGCACGACGCCTACATCGGCTGAGCGGAACGTAAACGGGCTGATACGGTGGGCCTCGATGAACTTGGGTCGGATGGCGTACTTCTGCATGGCTACGACGGCCGGATTGAACCGCTCGGTATGCCCGACCTGCACGCTCGCGCCTGTTCGTGCGGCGAGTGCCAGAAGCTCCTCGGCTGCTGCCGGATCGTCGCTGATGGGCTTTTCGATGAGCACGGGTTTTCCGGCCTCAACGAACGGTCTGGCCGCAGCGATATGCTCTGGCGTCGGCACGGCGATGACGGCGGCGTCGGCCAGGTCGGCCGCAACTTCGCGGGTGGCGACCTGGCAGTCTCGCTGCTTGGCCACCGCCTTGGCAACGGCCTGGTTGGTGTCAACCACGCAGACCAACTCGGCGGAGTCCATCTCGCTGAAGATGCGGGCGTGAAGCTTGCCCATTCGCCCGACGCCCACCACTGCGACTCGAAAACTCATGCCGTGGGCCTCCGAATGTCCGCCAACTGGTCCGGTGAGAGGAACTGTTCAGTCTCCGGCGGCACCTTCCCGCGGAACGTTTCCCGGTGCCGGCCATATAGACCCTGCAAGCTCCGCTGGCAAAATTCACACAGCGCGGCGACCTCGCCTTCCACACCCAGATTGACAAGCTGCTCGATCTTTGTTTGCAGTGCCGACTCGTCGTCGAACAGCTCCCGCAGCGCCTGGCGGAGTTCTCTTTGCTCGTCCGGGCGCAGTTTGGCGGCCTCGATGCCCGCTTCGTGAACGCCTCGGACCGCCGGCGGTGTCGACCAGTCATATCCGACGCTGTAGAAGTTGCTGTAGGGCGGCACGTCGCGCCTGACGGGCGTTCTAGGCCCGACACGGGCGTACCTGCCGATGGTCGCAAAGTGCTGCACGCCGGCCAAGTCGCCGATGACTGCGCCGGTCTGGACGTGGATATGACCCGCCAGCAGGACGTTTCGGCCAAGATGCGTCCGGTCGTCCACATAGCAGTCGTGAGCCACGTGGCAACCGTCCATCAGCACGTTGTCGTCGCCTATGCGGGTCAGGCAGCCGCCAAGCTCGGTGCCGACGTGAACGGTAACCTCGCGCCCGAACTGATTCCGATGGCCGATAATCAGCAGCGTGGCGCCGCCGGCGTACTTGAGGTCCTGAGGCGGTGCGCCCAGCACGCAGCCCTCGCCGAAGACGTTGCCCGAGCCGATAGTAGTGTTGCCGGTAACAAATACGCGCCGCACGAGCACCGAACTCGGACCGATGGTAACGTTCGGCCCGACGACGCAATACAAACCTATCACGGCGTCAGGCGCGATGCGGGCGGACGGATCAACCTCGCGGAGGACGCTCACCTCAGCCATGAGAATCTCCCGCCGGCTGCGCCTGCGGATGCAGCGACTCCAGAAGTCGGCGGACGCACTGGTTGACATTCGGCTCGGCAAGCAGGCGTTTAAGTGCGGCCTGGTCCACGTAGTTCTCGGCATCGTTGAACAATTCGCGGAATGCCTGCTTCAACCGGCTAATGTCATCCTCGCCGAAGCCGCATCGCTTGAGGTTGCGGCTGTTGACCCCGCGCACGCGGATGGGAAAACCCTGCACAATGGCGTAAGGCGGCGCGTCGCGGTCCACGCTGGCGTAGCCGGTTACAAATGTATACGCACCCACCGTCACGCCGGGGCAGATCGCTGCGAATCCGCTGGTCCGAACGTAGTCGCCGACGTCGGCGGACGAACCGATGTGGCTGCAATTGTCGAAGATGCCGTGATCGCCGATGACCGCGCCGTCGCCGATCTCGGTGTGAATCATAACCAGGTTGTCCGTGCCGATGCTGGTGGGTCGCTCCAGCCCGGCGTAGATGGTTACATGCTCGCGGATCGTGTTGGCGGTGCCGAGGACGCACTCGCCGTCGCCAAGCCCGTTGCCGCCCGAAGCGCCTATAGCGGTCAACGGAAAGACGTGGTTCTTATCGCCCAGGGTGGTTCGGCCGGTGATGGTAACGTTGTTTTCGATGATGCAGCCGGCGCCGATCCGCACCTCCGGGCCAATGTAGCTGAAAGGCCCCACGCAGACGTCGGCGGCCAGCTCGGCGCCGGGCTTGACAACGGCAAGTGGCGATATATCAGGCATTACAGTTTCTCTCCGTACCGTCGCTTTCTATTCATGCACGCGCGAGGGGGAAATTTTGGATTTTGAATTTTTCCTATGCCGGTTCGGCATCGACCAGCATGAACTTAATTTCGGCCTCGGCTGCCAGCTCGTCGGCGACGGATGCCCGGCAGCGGCAATGCCCGGTTCGCGTTCGCACGTGAAGCATTTCGGCCTGGATGATCAGTTGGTCGCCCGGCCTGACCGGCCGGCGCATCTTCACGCGGTCCATGCTCAACAGGACGGCCACCTTACCCGTGTGCTCCAGCCGCTGGCTGAGCAAAATGCCCGAAAGCTGCGCCATCGACTCGAGTATCATCACGCCCGGCATTATCGGCTGGCCCGGATAATGCCCTTGGAAAAAAGGCTCGTTGATGGAGACGTTTTTTACGGCGACGGCCTTGCGGTCGCCTTCGATCTCCAGAATGCGGTCCACCATCAGGAACGGATAGCGATGAGGCAACAGGCGCATGATGGAGCGGATATCCATTATCGGCTCACCCGCCATCGACTGAGCGTGGTCTTGGGCGATTAGTTGCTCGGAAATCTTTCTAATCAGCATCTGGTTGAGGTCGTGGCCGCTCTTCGTCGCGACGATGCGTCCGCAAAGTGGCCGGCCCAGAAGCGCCAAGTCACCGATCAGGTCGCAGATTTTGTGGCGGACGTGCTCATCGGGGAATCTCAATTTGTTGTCGATGGGGCCGTCGGCGGCCATCACGAGAATATCACTGGTCGAAAGATGCCGGCCCCATCCACGGGCCTGCAATTCCTCTGCCTCAGCGGCCAGCAGAAACGTCCTTGCCGCCGCGAGCGTAGCGGCGAAATCGTCCCTGCCCAGGCGGAACGTAAAGACCTGCCGGCCGATGCTGGGCACGGCGGAGTAGTCCAGGTCGTACAGAATGTCCAGGCAGTCGGGTGAACCAGGCAGGGCCGCCAGCGACGCGTCGTCCTGGGCGACGGCGACCGGCTCGGAAATCACGAACGTATCACGCTCGGCGTCCTGCTCGGCGATGCCGGCAGATTGAAGCGCCTCAACGAACAGCAACGACGAGCCGTCGGCATCGGGCGTCTCCTCACCGGAAACCTCGATAAAAAGGTTGTCGATCTGAAGCCCGTACACCGCCGCCAGCACGTGTTCGACTGTTTCAACCGTCCACGACGAATTGGCCAGCGATGTGCGGCGGTCACGATTCGCCAGGTTGGCAATGTCGGTCAGAATCCGCACCGGCGCAGATGAGTCGCCGCGAACGAAGACCAGCCCAGAGTCCGTGGGCGCGGGGCGAAACTCCAGCCGGCTGGCGACGCCGGAGAACAGGCCTCGGCCCTCGACCGAGACGGGTTTGTTAATGGTTCTTTGACGAGACAAGGGCATCCAGCCTCGATTCAAGTTTTCTGACACGTTTGATAAGTTCCGGCAGCTTTTCACCGGCCTTGGCCGCCCGCAGCGCCCTGGCCGCGGGAATCGCGGGCACGCCGGCGACCACCTGGCCGTCCGCCACGTCGGACGCCACGGCAGCAAAGGCCGAACACTTCGCCCCGCTGCCCAGCTTGATGTTGTCGCGGATGCCGGCTCCGCCGCCTATCGTTACGTAGTCGCCCAGCACGGCGCTGCCGGCGATGCCGCACCGGCCGACCAGGATGCAGCCTCGCCCGACCTGTACATTGTGTGCGACCTGAACGAGATTGTCGACCTTCGTGCCGGCGCCGATCCGCGTCGATCCGAACTTGGCGCGGTCGATGCAACTGCACGCGCCGATTTCCACGTCCTGCTCTATGACCACGTTGCCGGCATGGGGAATTTTCCGGTGTGCGCCGTCGGCAAAATAGTAGCCGAACCCGTCGGCCCCGATGACGCTGTTGGGCCAGACCCTCACGCGGTCGCCCAGCACGCAGCGGGCCGTTACGACCACGCCTTCACGCAAAACAACGTCCCGTCCGAGTGTTACGCCGGCGCCGATGCAGACGCCCGCGCACAACACGCAGCCGGCGGAAATCTTCGCCCTCGAACCAACGCTGACGTTAGGCCCGATGGCGACGTCGTCGGCAACCTCGGCGTCGTCGGCCAGTACGGCCGATGGATGCCTGCCGACCGGCGGCAGGTCTTCCGGCTCGCAGAACGCATCAAGAACCCTGGCCACCGCCGCCTGAACGTCGTCGACACGTATCAGCGGCATCGGCGCCGACGGGGCCATCCGAGAGACCACGGCTGCGCCGGCCTTGCTTTCGCTGAGCCTGGCGGCGTGCTTGCCATCCACGACGAAGGTCAGCTCCGCAGGCCCGGCCGACTCCAGCGACGCCACCGCAGCGATTCGGGCCGAATCGTCCCCCTCCACATCACCGCCAATCAGCTCGGCGACCTGGCGTATTGTCAGTGTTTGCTCTGCCATGAAAAGGTTCCGGCACGTCATGATAACGCCGCGGCAACACCGCCGCAAGCCAACGGCGCATCGGCCTCAACCCTTGGAGAGCCGATATGCCTCGTCTATGCGGCCGAGCACCTCGTCCGTCAGGTCCACCGACTCGTCGCTGTAGAGCACCTTGCGGCGCTCGATCTGGCGGAGCAGTTCGCGCGTGTCGTTGCTCTGGAGGACCGGCCCTTCACTATACAGGACAATCTGGATCCCACGGGCTTTGGCCACCTTGGCGACCATCACCAGAATCTCCTCGTACATCTCGCGCGTCAACTGGCGATGCTCCTGAAGGACCACCGCTTCCTGGAACTGCGCCCAGGCCTTGGCCTCGTAGCTGAGGCGTTGCGCTTCCTTGAATCGCGATTCGTATTCCTTGCTGCCCTGCTTAAGACCTTCCAGCTCCAGCCGGATAGCCTCGACGGCCTTGGCCCGCTTTTCGCTTTCGGTCTTGATGGTCTGGCGGCGCTCGGCCATCATTTGAGTCAGGTCTTTGGCTCGCTGGTAGTTGTTGAACACCTGGACAACGTCGCAGACGGCCACCTTTGTCGCCGCCAGCGGCTTCTGCTCGTCGGGACTTCCGAATGTTTCACTCAGCAGCATCGCGCCGCACAGCACTGTGCCGGCGGCCAGCAGCATTTTTGTCGACAGCTTCATGGTTTGTCTCCTCTATGTTCAGGGATTTGCAATTCGATAAGCTCGCCGAAGCGGACTCGCCGGCTTCGCCCGGCCGCTCAAAGGTTTTCAACAGAGCGTTATCAGAAGGTCCAGCCGAAGCTGAAGCTCAGCAGTTGGGTATCATCATCTGTATGCTTGCTGATCGGGACGCCAAAATCGAGGCTCATGGGTATCGGCCCGAGCATAGGCACTATCCAGCGAAGTCCGACGCCCATTGAAACACGGTAGGTGGTGATTTGGAACGATTCCTCCACGCTGCCGGTATCGAGGAAGACAACGCCTCTAAGCTGGTTGCCGAACAGCGGGAACGTGTACTCGGTGCCGGCGTAGACCATGAATTCGCCGCCGATCGGGTCGTCGAACGCTCTGGCTCTGCTTCGCGGGCTGATGCCTCGATAGTCGAAGCCCCTAATCGAGCCCAGGCCGCCGCCATACCATCGCTCGACGACCGGCGCGTCGCCGAAGATGTTACCGACGCTGAAGCGTCCGGCCAAAATATGCTTGCGGTCCAGCGCGTCGAGGTGCACCGTGCGGTAGATGCGGTATTCGCCGACGGCCCGGCCGAAGTTAAAGTCGCCGACCACCTCTTCGTAGCTGAAGTGGATGCGGTCGCCGGTGCTGGGCATCCATCGGCTGTCGGTGCGGTCGCGGACCAGCATGCCCTGTATGCCGAGGATCACGTTCGTCCCGGCGTCCTGGCGTACTTCCGGCGGCGCACCGGGAAACCACAGGAACGAGCCGGGATTGTTGGGGTCGGGCACGCGGTAGTCGTTTTCGAGGTTGCCAATCTCGATGCCCTCGATCCGCGTCGCCAGTTCGCCGTACCAGCGGTTCTTGAACCGATGGCCCAAGCTGACCAGGCCGCCGTAGCGCGTCTCATCGTAGCTTTCACGCCCGCGCTCGAACAGAAACGCCCGCACGGCGAGCCGGTAAGGGTGGTCGAACAGTTTCGGCTCGACCCACTCGATGTGGAACCGCATCATGTCCATGCCCGGCTCGGCTACGATGCGGAATATCTGGGCGGCGCCCTTCCACGCCCGGCCTTCGGCGATCTGCCGCCAGCTTGTAGGCCAGGCGGTAACGTCAAAGTTGCGCTGCGTGAAGGTAACGTTGCCCAGCAGGCCGCTGTTGGTCGAAATGCCGACGCCAACGAGGAACTCAGCGGTTCGGCCTTCACTAACCTGCACCAGCACGTCGCGGACCCCGGCCGCCCTGCCGGCCGGCGTGATGTCCACCTTCTCAAACAGCCTGGTCTCAATCAGCCGGTGGCGCGACTCGGCCACAGCCACCGTGTTGAAAAGCTGCTCAGGGTAAAAACGCATCTCGCGCCGGATAATCCGCTCCTTGGTAACGGTGTTGCCGCGGACAATTACCCGCCCGATGGTGTATTGGTCGGCCTCGACGACTTGAAACACCATGTTCAGCAGCGCCGGTTTGCCGCCGTCAACGCCCCGTGCCCAGGCCGGCGGCTGGGCCGTCGGATCCACGTACTGCTTGCGAGGCTGAACACCGGCATCGATGTAGCCCAGTTCGCCGTAGGTCTCCTGCAACGTCTGGATGTCGCGACGCAAAGACAAGGTCGTGAAAAACTCGCCCTGGCCAAGCTTGAGCCGGCGGGCAAGCTCCTCGTCGCTGAAGACCTTGTTGCCCTCAAAGATTACCCGGTTCACACGGTAGCGCTGCCCCGTCTCGATGACGAACGTCAGCGTGACCCATTTCTTGTTGCCAGAGAAGTCCAGCCTTCGGTCGACCTGGGCGTCGAGGAAGCCTTCCGAGACGTAAAGGTTGCGGATGACCTGAACGTCCTGCTCTATCTGCTCAACGTCCAGGTTGCCGGAAACGAACGGCCAGAATTTAGCCGAAGAGCCGATCTCACGCTTCAGCCGCCACGCGGTAAAATACCGCCGGCCTCGGAACTTGATCCTGCGAATGCGGACCCGCGGACCTTCGACGATTCGATAGACCACCCGTTGGTCCTTTTCGAGAGCGGCGCGGTCCACCGTAACTGTCGCGAAGTGATAGCCCCCGCTGCGATACTTGCCGAGAATCGCCTGCCGGCCCGCCTCGACAGTGTGTGCGCTCAGCGGGTCGGACGCGCCGAACAAAAGCGCCCCGGCGAGCTTTTTGTCTTTGAAGGCCTTGTTGCCCTCAAACGACAGTCCCGCCACGAGCGGCCTCTCGACAACCACGAAAGTAATTACAAACCCCTGTGGCGTTCGAGTCCGTGTAACGACGACACTCTTGAACCGCCCTGTCTGAAGCAGTCGCTGTTTGTCGTCCCGGATAATCCGCTCGTCGTAGGTCTGCCCGACTCGCGTCTTGACGCTTGCGAGCACGGCTGCGGTGGTCAGCCTTTGATTGCCTTCAACCCGCAGTTCGGCGACGGCCTCAGGCGGCTCACCCGCCGCCCGGGCCGGGCCAATTGAACCCAGCAGGCCCAACAGGGCAATCGCCGCCACCAATACTCGTTTCCGTCGTGTCACGTCGACTCCGAATCGGTTCGCTTTTCACGCCCCGCCGGATAGTCGCGCCGGCAGGGCGATGGTTTTCAGGGACGATACTTGCAGCCGGGCGGGTTGTCAACGACGTTTCTGAGTTTGTTATCGCCTTCACCATTTCCCCCGCCGGGCCGCGGGCAAGACGAAAATACCCGCCAATGGCACAAATAGTATCCCGATACGGCAGGGCTTCGGCTAAACTGTTCCGGCCGAACGAGAGTATAATAATGTAATGGCGGCAAAACGATGAAAAGCTACGTATTCGGCCCGGTACCGTCGCGCCGGCTAGGCCGGTCGCTCGGAGTTGACCTCGTCCCGTTCAAGACGTGCAGCTACGACTGCATCTATTGCCAGCTCGGTCGCACCACGTGCAAGACGATCCAGCGAAAGCAGTGGGTGCCGATGGCCGACGTCCTGGCCGAACTCGATGCAAAACTAACCACCACCAGGCCGGACTACATCACGCTCAGCGGCTCGGGCGAGCCGACGCTCTTCTCGCGGACAGGCGAGCTTATCAGCCGCATCAAGGCAATTAGCGATATCCCCGTCGCGGTCCTGACAAACGGCTCGCTGCTCTGGCGGCCGGAGGTCCGCAGCGAACTGGCGGTGGCAGACCTGGTCATCCCCTCGCTGGACGCCGGCGACGAAGCCATGTTCGGCGCCGTCAACCGCCCGCACGAGGAAATATCCTTCGAGAAAATGCTTGGCGGGCTGATAGATTTTCGTCGCGAGTTCAGCCGGCAGTACTGGCTGGAGATCTTTGTCCTGGCCGGTTACACAGCCGTCGAGACCGAGTTCGACAAGCTGGTCGGCTGCGTCGACATGATCAAGCCCGACCGCGTGCAACTGAACACCGTTGCGCGTCCGACGGCCGAGGATTTCGCACTCGGCGTTTCGCGCGAGCGGCTGGGCGAGTTGGCCGCCAGGTTCGACCCGCCCGCCGAGGTCGTCGCCGATTTTCGCTGCGACGGCGAGCAGGCCCGTTTCGCCGCAGGCCGGGAAGAAATCCTGAACATGCTGCGCAGACGCCCCTGCTCACTGGATGACATCGCAGCCGGCCTCACAATGCACCGAAACGAAGTGATAAAGTACATCGAAGAACTGACCGCCGAAAAACTCATCAGCCAGTCGCGGGTCGCTGAAAAGGTGTACTACAAGGCCGTCTGACACCCGGCGCACAAAGTTAAAGCGCCCGATGTGGGGAGCACCCTACGAGCCGCGACTGTAAGGGAGCGGTCATT
>JAXIHJ010000122.1:0-9857 GCA_034189755.1 Planctomycetota bacterium | reverse complement strand
CAGGAAGAAGACCCCGACAAAGACAAAAAAGGCCCCGGCAAAGAAGGCAACGCGGAGGCCGGCGAAAAAAACAATTAAGCGGAAGAAGAAAAAGTAATCGCCCAGGTGCGCCGACCTGAAAGAGAACTTATCCATGGCAAAGAAAACTACAAAAGACAAACTGGTGCTTGGAATCCCAACCGGCTCACTACAGGCCAGCACATTGGACCTGCTGGCGCGGGCCGGCTACAACATCAGCACATCGGCCCGAAGCTACTACCCTTCAATCGACGACGAGAAGGTATCGGTTCTTATGCTACGCGCTCAGGAGATGAGCTTTTTCGTCGAGGCCGGCAACATCGACGTCGGCCTGACCGGATATGACTGGATTCAGGAAAACGAATCCGACGTGGTGGAGGTAGCCGAGCTGATTTACGCCAAGCATCAGATGGCTCCGGTACGATGGGTGCTGGCCGTGCCTCTGGAAAGTCCCGTCAAAAAGCCTCAAGACCTGAACGACGGCGTAATCGCCACGGAGCTGGTCAACGTTACGAAAAAATACTTCCGGGCCAAAGGCGTGAACGTAAAAGTGGAGTTCAGCTTCGGCGCCACGGAGGTCAAGGCCAGGCTGCCACAGCTTTACGACGGCATCGTTGACGTTACGGAGACCGGCAGTAGTCTGGAGGCCAACAGGCTCCGTGTGGTCGATACGCTGCTGGAGTCCACTACGCGACTTATCGCCAACACCGACACGATGAAGATCGCCTGGAAGCGGGAAAAAATCGAGAACCTCGCGCTGCTGCTGAAAGGTGCACTCGAGGCCCGCGAAAAGGCCGGACTCAAGATGAACGTGCCTCGCGACAAGCTTGAAGCTGTTATAAAACTGCTCCCGGCTGAAAAAAGCCCCACTATATCCGCGCTGTCCGAGGCAGACTGGGTAGCGGTGGAAGTGATTATCGAGGAACGAATCGAACGGGAGTTGGTTCCGCAACTCAGACGGGCCGGAGCCTGTGGAATCATCACCTATCCGTTGAACAAGGTTATTCCGTGATGTGCCGGAATTTCAAACGTCACGCTTACCATGTTCCTGCCAATACGCGCCGTAGGCGACAGGCGGCAGCTCCAGCCCAGCCAGCCCACAGAATACATTCTGTGGGCTGTCGTGTTCAAATCGCGATGGTCGTTGTGGTTTTGCACGTCTTTCTGCTTTGCGGCTGTGCCTCTTCGCCTCGGACAGCATCGCCGGCGACGATAACGCTCGACCAGCTCAGCCCCCCCATCGAAAAGCCGGTCAACCCACCCGATGCCGAATCCCTGCCGCAACAGGTCCGCAGCACCGTCGTCGAGGCTGAAAAACTGTTTGCCTTAAAAAGCTACGCCGGCGCTATTGAGCGCCTGGAGCGGGCCGCAGGCTTCGCCCCCAACAACCGGCGAATCAGGCGGGCGCTGGGCCTGGCCTACGCGCACCTGTCAAATTCCGGCAAGGCCAGGGACAACCTCCGCCGCGCCCTGGAGCTTGCGCCGGATGACCTGGAGTCGCAGGTGCTGCTGGGACGGCTCGCCGCGGCGCAGAGGCAGAGGCAACAGGCGATCCTCGCCTTTCGAACGGCCCTGAAGTGCACCGGGGCTACAGACGATCAGCCGCTGACCGGTGAATCGCTGCTGTTTCTGGGCAGGCTGCTTCGCAAGGAAGGCCACTGGACCGCTGCCCTGGAATGTTACACAAAACTCTCCGAGAACATCGACAACCACCCGAGGAGTTTCGCCTCCAGCAGTATTCTTCGTGAACTGGTTCTTCGGCCCGAGTGGCTGCTGGCGGCACGCGGCAAGTTGCTGATCTCGCTGCGTCGGCCCAACGAAGCGATTCAGTTGCTGCGACGCGCTTACAGCCGCAACCGTGCGGGGACAAAGGCCGCCAAGCTGCTTATGGAAGCGCTGTTGGCGGCGAAGGAATTCGACCGGGCCGAACGGCTGCTTGTCGAGCTTGCGTCTCAGCCAGCCCAGCGCGGGCAGGTGGGCAACCTCGCCGAGGCGCTTTGCAAGGCCAGCGGCGAGACGACCAGGCCAAGCCGCATATGGCAGGCATTTCAGCAGGCTGATTTCGCGGATGGGGCAATGGCCGTTACACTGGCACAAGTCGCCCATAAACTCGGCAATGAGAAAGAAGCCATCGCCATCCTCCAGTCCGCCCGGGCCAAGATGCCCGGCAATATTCCGGCCGGTCTGTTCCTGGCTGAGCTTAGCCGCCGCCGTGGCAAGCCGGCACAAGCCCTGGAACTGTTAGCCGACCTGCTGGCTGCAAACCATCAGGCCGCTCGGTCTGTCCGCCGGGCCGTTCAAAAAATCGCGGCTCGACCGGGTTTGCCGAAATCGCCTGCGAGACCCGAAGAAGACTTCGAATTCCGCTTCGCCGACAAGGCGCGCGAAGACCGCTCTCCCACAAGCTGCGCCCTGCTTTACGTCGCCGGAGAACTGGCTGCCGCACGAAACAGAAAGCTACTGGCGGCCGAATTGTACAACCGCGTCATCGACAGCAGGGGAGACTTCCTGCCGGCGTATGAGTCGCTGATGGACCTGCACTTGGCCCGGCGCCGCTACGACCAGGTGGACCGGCTGCTGGAGCAGATTAAAAAAATCGCCGATGAAAAATCCAAATACGCCTACTTCGGCCACTACATCAACGGCAAGGTTGCCTTGGCGCGTGGCCGGGTGGTCGAGGCACTGGGCGAACTGAATCTAGCCTTCGACGGCAACAAGCGGCACGTGCCGACGCTTGTGCTGTTGGCTGAGGCGCAGGCGCGCACAAACCGGCTCGTCCAGGCCGTGCAAACTCTCCAGTCCGCATTAAAGCTTGAACCTGTCAACCCGGATATCCACCGCCGGCTGTTCCTGCTACACATGTCCGCCCGCCAGTTCAAACAGGCGGAGAATCTGGTAAAGGCGCTGCTGGCCCGCCAGCCGGGCGGCATATTGGGACAGTTGATGCTCGTAGAGTACTGCCTCGCCAGACCCGAAAAATACGCCCAGGGCATAAAGCTTC
Organism: Planctomycetota bacterium; assembly: GCA_034189755.1. Taxonomy (GTDB): domain Bacteria; phylum Planctomycetota; class Phycisphaerae; order SM23-33; family SM23-33; genus JAXIHJ01. The sequence continues at coordinate 6,838 of JAXIHJ010000122.1, read as the reverse complement.
TGGCCGAGCTTAAGCGCAAACTGCCCGACAATGTTGATGTTCGCCTGCTGGCGGTTCGCGCCCGATGGCGGCCCGGCAGAATGTTGTCGAAAGAACAGTTCGACGTCGTCGTGAAGGAACTCGTCGAAATTCTTCACACCGATTCACAAAATGTCCCGGCCAGACGCCTGCTTGCCAACGCGCTGAACCGGCAAGGACAACACGAAGAGGCGGTGCGGGTTTGGGAAACTTTGTACGAAGAAACCGATTACCAGGCCGACATCAGACGGTTATACGCCGCGGCGCTGCTGCGGGCTGAAAAGTATAATGCCGCCCTGGCCGTCCTGGAGGAAGTCCCCGAAGAAAGTCTCGAACCTCCGGCGCGTTGGACCATGCTGGAGGTCCTGGAAAAGCTCAAACGCTTCGACGACGCACAGAAACGCACCGAAGCCTGGCTGAAGGAAGAAATCGACGAGCAAACCCGCGGGCAACTTCGCTTCAAGCTCCTGTGGCTCTGTGAAGCCGCCGAGGACTACGAAAAGGCGCAAAAGCTTATCGACGAGTGGCTGACTTTAGCCGACGGCCCCGCCGAGGCTGCACTGAAAATAAGAAAGCTGCAACTCTACGCCCGGGCCAAGCAATACGACAAGGCAATCGAGTACGCTCAGAAATGGATCAGGCAATCGCCGGACAACGACGCGCCAAAGCGCATCTTGCTGGCGTTGCTGACTGAGGCCAAGTTGTATAAAAAGGCCCAGCCGCTGCTGGATGAATGGATCGGGGCGAAGTGCGACGAGTCGGTCGAACTGTTACGCTTCCAGAAGGTGTACCTGTACGGCCTGGCCGGCGAATTCGACAAAGCTGAGGCCTACGTCGAGGATTGGCTGAAAAGCTCTCCGCTGGCACTTACGCCGCGAGGGACTCTGATAGCCGGCCTGACCAAGGCCCAAAAGTACGACGAGGCGATGAAGCTGCTGGACAACTGGCTGAGGCAATTGCCAGCCGCAACAACCTCGCCGACCCAGCCGGCCAAGGTCCATCCGACGCTCCGCTGGCTTCGGCGGACGGCTGTGCGGGTCTTGCTGATTCAGCAGAAATACTCCCTGGCCCTGGCCCGCACGGACAGCTATATCCGGCTGGACGCCGAGGATATAGATCTGCTGCTGCTCCGAAACAGCTGCCTGGCCGAACTTGGCAGGACCGACGAGGCGATGGCGGTGCTGGAAAAGGCCCACAGGCTGGATCCGGACAACCCCCATCTGAACAACGATCTTGGCTACATGTACGCCGAAAAGGGCATCCGCCTCGACCAGGCTGAGCGGATGATTCGCAAGGCGCTGGCCGCCAGACCGGGTATGCCGTACTTCATAGACTCGCTTGCATGGGTCTTCTACAAGCAGGGCCGCTTCGGCGAGGCCAGCCGGCTGCTCGAACAGATACTCCAAGCCGACCCGACAAGCCGGTTCGATCACCCGGTCATCTTCGACCACGCCGGCGACGTGTATTACCGGCTGGGCTGGAAGCAAAAAGCGATGAAACTCTGGATACGGGCTATCGAAACGGCAAAGGCCGAAAAGCCGCCCACAATAGACGCCCGAAAAGTGTTGAAAAACACGCCCGGAAAGGTCGATGCCGTCCGCGCCGGGCAAGAACCGCCACTTGCGCCGCTTGGTGAAGGCGTGTCGGAACCAAAATAGTTGCAGTCAGGGAGCTTGATGTATGTCGGGACATTCCAAATGGTCGAAGATCAAACGTGCCAAGGCCAGCAACGACGCCAAGAGAGGGCGCATCTGGAGCAAGCTGGCCCGGCGGATTATCGTCGCGGCCAAGGCCGGAGGCGGCAACCCCGATGAGAACCTCACGCTCCGCTACGCCATCGACGACGCCAAGAGCGCCAATATGCCCAAGGACACCATCGAAAAGGCCGTCAAGAAAGGTACGGGTGAACTGGGCACTACAAGTTACGAACAGACGGTCTACGAAGGTTACGGCCCGGGCGGCGTGGCCTTCATAGTCGAGTGCCTCACCGACAATCGCAACCGCACGGCATCAGACATACGAAAAATCTTCGAGCGGGCAGGCGGACAACTGGGGGCGTCCAACTGCGTCGCGTGGATGTTCGACCAGAAAGGCAGTTTCGTCGTGTCCTCAGACGTCGCCGACGAGGAGACGCTGATTGAAGTTGCGCTCGAAGCCGGTGCCGATGACATCGAAACTGAAGGCGACGCCTTCGAGATTACCTGCCCGTTGAACGCCTTTTCCGGCGTCAAGTCGGCACTGGCTGAAAAGAACATCGAAACCGTATCGGCACAAATCGCCATGGTGCCGAAAAGCACCGTCGCCGTCGAGGCCGACAAGGCCAAGGCCGCCCTGAATCTCGCCGAAGCCTTCGAAGACCATGACGACGTGCAGAATGTATACACCAACTTCGATCTGCCGGACGACCTTCTGCAAAAAGCAACAGCCGCGGCTAAAAACGGCGGCTGACTCCAAGAAGCCGACTGCAAAAGATGAAGATAGGGATTGTCTCAGATTCTCACGGCAAGACGGACCGTCTACGGCGGGCGGTGGAGCTTTTCGCCTCCCGCGGCGTCGAAGCCATCGTCCACTGCGGCGACATCCTGTCGGCTGAATGTATCGAACTGCTCGGCGATGCGACAGTTTCGGCCTACGTGGTGGTGGGCAATATGGACCGCCATGTCGATAGCCTGGCTGCAACAGCCAAAAAGCGAGGCGTGCATTTCGGATGGGAGACTATCGAACTGCCGCTGGCGAACGGTGAATACCTCATCGCCACACACGGCCATGACGATAAGCTCCTGAACGAACTAATCGCCGGCGGGCAGTTTCCCTACGTTTGCTTCGGCCATACACACCGGCCCGGCGACAAGCGGCTGGGCCGGGTCCGGGTTATCAACCCAGGCGCGCTTCGTCATCCTCGCAGGCCGCACCGCCCCACCGTCGCCGTGCTCGATACGGATACCGATACGCTCGATCTAATTGAAGTGGGGAGATAGTGGACCTGCATTTCACCTGCTGACGCAGGAGGCAGGCAGGGCTTTCAGCCAATTGTGTGGACCATAAGCGTGTCGGTTGCGCCGGGTTTGCCGACGGCCCGGGACGGGACGACAACGATTTTGTCGCCGCGTCGTGCAATCTTGTGTTCGAGGCAAAACCCGGAGGCCAGTTTCAGAACGTCCGGCGTGTGCTTCGGCGCGTCGGCCAGTATAGAATCAACACCATAATAGAGGCACATTCGCCGCACCGCGTGGATCTCGGGCGAGATGGCCAGCACCGGCACAGGCAGGCGGTTTTTGGCAAGCACTAACGCGGTCGCTCCGGTGGCTGTAAAGACCGCTACCGCGGCGATGCCTTCATCCCGAACAATTTCATGGATCTCTCCGGCCAGCGCCGTAGCAACCCGGTCCGACGAGCTGGCCGGCTGCACCGCAACACGTGCCGGATCGTCATACACCTCGACGCGCGCGACAATTTCGTTCATCATCGCCACCGCCGCGACGGGGAACTCTCCTATCGCCGTCTCGCCGGACAGCATCACCGCGTCGGCCCGATCCAGCACGGCGTTGGCCACGTCGGAGACCTCCGCCCGTGTCGGCCTGGGCCGATGCGTCATCGAGACCAGCATTTCCGTGGCGATGATGCACGGCTTGGACGCCGCGAGGCACAACCGTGCGATTTGCTTCTGGACTATCGGCACTTCCGGCAGGGGCATCTCCACGCCAAGGTCGCCCCGGGCAACCATAATCGCGTCGGCCGAGGCGATTATTGCATCAATGTCGTCCACGGCCTGAGGCTTCTCTATCTTGGCGACGATGTGTGCACCGCAGCCGGCGGCGTCCAGCAGCTTCCGCAGGGCTTCTATGTCCTTGGCCGACCGAACGAACGACAGCGCCACGTAATCGAAATCACCCGCTGCAATGTGAGCGACGTCGCGCCGGTCCTTTTCCGTTAAAGCGTCGATCGGCATCCTGACGTGCGGCAGGTTAACGCCCTTGGACCCGGCCAGCACGCCCCCGCGAACAATGCGGCAGACTACCTCATCCGAACCGCGAACCTCGACAACCTCCATGCGGATGCTGCCGTCATCCATCAGGATCGCGTCACCCCGGCTCACGGCGTCGGCAAGTTCATGGAGCGTGGTGGAGATACGGTCGGCCTTGCCTTCGATGGGCTCGCGCTGAATGACGAGTTCCTGCCCGTCAGCCAGCAGGACCGAGCCTCCGGCAATAGGACCGACGCGAATTTTAGGCCCGCACAGGTCGGCCATAACAGCCAGCGGCCAGCCCAGCTCGCTCTCGGCGGCGCGGATGCCGGCCAAAAAGCCGGCGCGCTGCTCGTCATCACCGTGGGAAAAGTTTACGCGAAACACATCGCAGCCGGCCTGGGCAAGCTGACGAATCGTCTTCGACTCGCCGCTGGCCGGGCCGACAGTCGCTACAATCTTGGTCCGGATCGGCATGGCCGATATTCTACCGTCGCCGCTTACGTAAAGAAAAGCCCTGCAAATCGGCCAACGCCTGCAAGACCTGCTTCGTGGAGATCCCGGTAACGGAACGTGCGGCGAGGACTTTTACATTTGGCCCGACTGGCGCGAAGTTTTCAGGCCGGCTCGGGCCAAACATCGCCACCGTCGGCGTTCCCACAGCCCCGGCCAGATGCGAGACGCCGGAATCGTTGCCCACGTACGCCCCGGCCCCGGCCAGAACGCCGGCCAGCACAGTAAGCGACGGCTGCAACAGCAACGGAAATACCCGGCGAACGGATTCGATGGTTTCAGCGGACCATCGGTCGGACTCGGCCGGGCCGAGAATGAACACCACTGCTCGTGCCACGTTGCGGGCCAGTTCCAGGAACCGCTCCAGCGGCCAGCATTTCTCTTTCGCACCTGCACCAGGGTGTATGACAAGGCATCTGCTACCGGCATCAACGCCGATACGTTTCAATTCACGATTAGCACCTTTAATGGCGGCGTCCGGCAGGCGCCATGGCGAGGCAGGCGGAACGAATTCAACGCCCAGCAGGTCGCACCAAAGCTCCAGCAGGTGCCCGGAGAATCCCTCCGGTGGCCTGGTGGGCAAAAAAGCAGCGTCCTTTGCGGCGCACATCGCCGCCAGCCGAAGCTCCGCATTCCGGTCGCCGGCCGGGAAACAACTGACGAGCCGATCGCACCGGCCCAGCAGACCTGGCAGGCGGCAGGCGGCCAACGGTAAATCAGTGAAAAGCTCCTCCATAGGCAGCGATTCAAACCCCAGCGCTGGCCGGACAACACCGAGTGCGACAAGCAGCTCAGCCTTCTCCCGCCCGGCGACAAGTCTGACGGGGCCTTTCAGCATAGAAAGCAGCCGGCCAAACAGGATAACGTCGCCCAGCGCGCCGGGATGAACCGCAAGAATTGTCGATTCCCTGCTCTTCAATCGATCCATCCACCGCCGAGCAGCGTATCGCCGTCGTAGATGACGGCGGCCTGGCCGGGCGTAATAGCGGAGACATCATCGGCGAAATCCACCTCGAACGTGTCCGGGGCGGTAACCTTCACCCGGCCGGGCGCGCCGCCGTGGTTGTAGCGAACCTGCACTGTTGCTTCGAACACTTTCGATGCCGGCACATCGCAATGCCAGTTTGCACCGGACGCGCTGAGATGGCGGCCCATGACTTCCGCCTTTGGGCCGATGGTTACGGTGGCTGTGGCTGCGTCGATGCGCGTTACGTACAGCGGCTCGCCGGCGGCCACGCCGAGACCCCTCCTCTGGCCGACAGTGAATCGCCCGTAGCCGTCGTGCCTGCCAAGCACCTCGCCGGCGGCGTTTACAATGTCGCCGGGCTGCAATGCCTGAGGCACGCGCTTCTGAAGCAGGCTGACATAATCATTATCCGCGACAAAGCATATCTCCTGGCTGTCGGGCCTGTCGTGGCTGTCCAGGCCAAGCGATTGGGCAATTTTCCTTACCCGGCTCTTGTTATCCACCTCGCCGGTCGGCAGCAGTATGCGGCAGAGGTGCTCGCGCGCGACGGCGAACAGGGCGTAGGACTGATCCTTCTGCCTTGCCCGGCCTCGCGCGACGGCAGGCCGGCCGGCAGAGTCGATCAGCCGGGCGTGGTGGCCGGTCGCTACGTATTGGATGCCCATTGCCTCGGCCTGCTCGATAAGACGGCCGAACTTGATCCTCGCGTTGCAGTGGATGCAGGGGTTGGGCGTTCGGCCGCGGGCATACTCGGCTGCGAAGTCCTCGATAATACTTGCGAACGCATCGGCAAAGTCCAGCACGACCAGCTCGATGCCGAGCTTTTCGGCCACGCGGCGCGCTGACGCCGCTGCGTCCGCAGCTCGGCCGGAGGCACCGAAGCTCAGGTACGCGCCCGTCACGTCACAGCCGGACTTTGTAAGCAATGCAGCCGCCACCGAAGAATCCACGCCGCCGCTCATCGCCACAAGCACACTTTTGGAATTCGAGGCCATGGTTATATTCTAGCAAACGGCGCATCCGAAGACAGCGGCACATTGCAGACTACAGGAGCCTGCCAGCCAGCCGATTGACAAACCATGCCTATGCGGGAATACTGCTGTGGGCAACGTATTTCGAGGACTGTGTTATGCTTGAATGGCTTGGCGACTTGTTTTCCAACCCGTATTTCCTGATTGTCCTTCTGACGTTTACGCCGTTCCTGGAACTGCGGGCGAGCATTCCCTACGGTATCCTGGTCGCCAAGCTGCCCTGGCTGCCCGTCGCGGCCCTGGCTGTAGTGATCAATATCCTGCTCGGACCGATTCTTTATTTCCTGCTCGAGAAGCTGCTGCATCTGCTGCTGCGCATCCGGCTGGTGAATCGGTTCTGGGACC
>JAXIHJ010000121.1:0-8260 GCA_034189755.1 Planctomycetota bacterium | reverse complement strand
GGGTATCTTTTAAAATCGAGAAGTGAGGGTAGTTTTTTATCCAATGTTTATTCCCTTTTGCCATATTATTTTACTTTTGTTCTTTCTCCTCAAGTTCTTTTCTCATAGCAAGCGAAACTTCTGCATCGCCGCCGACATAGGCACTACGACCGTCGTCTGCCATCTGGTGGACCTGCGCGACGGGCAGACACTCGGCCGGGCTGCAAAGTACAACTCCCAGGTCCGCTACGGCGCCGACGTCATCCGCCGAATTATTTTCGCCACGCAAAGCCAGGACAACGAAAACGCTCTCCGCGAGGCTATCGTCGGCGACCTGAACGAACTCATCGGCGAGCTTGTCTCGAAGCATCGTCTCGGCGGCAACGACATATCGCTGGTCGCCGCCGCCGGCAACACGACCATGCTACACCTGGTGCTCGGCCTACCGGCTGAAAACATCCGCAAGGAGCCTTACACCGGCGCCGCCTACCGCCTGCCGCCCTTCCGTGCCGCCGAGGCGGGCCTGAAGATCAGCCCGCGAGGGCTTCTCTACTGTCTGCCGTGCGTGGCCGGTTTCGTCGGGGCGGACACCGTGTCGGGTATTTTCGCCGCGGGACTGGCCCAGAGCGACGAAGTCCGCATGCTTATCGATATCGGCACCAACGGCGAGATTGTCGTCGGCAACAAAGACTTTCTCGTCTGCGCCAGCGCCTCGGCCGGCCCGGCCTTCGAGGGCGCCGAGTGCCGAAGCGGCATGAGGGCCACGCGCGGAGCCATCGACCACATCCAACTACAGGACGCCGACCACGTGATGAACTACTCGACGATCGGGTCGGCCCCGGCGGCGGGAATCTGCGGCACCGGTTACGTGGACCTGATCGCGGAGATGCTCCGCGTGGGACTTATCGACAAAACGGGGCGTCTCAGCGCCGACGCCTCGCGTGACCGGCTGCGAACGGGCCAGCACGGCGAGCTGGAATACATCGTCGTACCGGCCGGGCAGGCAAGCGGCGACCATGACATCACCATCCCCCAGGGCGATATCAGCAACATCCTCCGCGCCAAGGGTGCTATTTACGCCGCCGCCACCGTTCTGCTGGACGCACTGAGCATGAAATTCGACGACATTGCGGAGATTATGGTCGCCGGTGCGTTCGGGAATTTCCTCAACGTGGAAAACGCCGTCTTCATCGGGCTGCTGCCTGACATCCCTCCTGAACGCATGCGGTTCGTCGGCAACACGTCGCTGGCGGGGGCCAAACTGGCAGCCCTGTCCAGGGACTGCTACGACGAGATATTCCGCATCGCCGCCAAGACAACGTACTTCGAGTTGAGTACCACTTCGACGTTCATGGACCAGTTTGTCTCGGCGTGTTTCTTCCCCCACACCAACGTAGAGCTGTTCCCGTCCGTCATGGCGGCCATGGCCGCCGGAAAGGGCCGCTGATTGCCGGTTTTAACAATAAAAGGACCGAAATGGAAAGTAAGTAGCCGGTAGACCGTAGATAAGGACTATTGTTCCTATGCGGCTACGAATTACTAAATCCGAATTCCGAAGCACCTGCCTGTCTCCCACTATCTGCGGAATGCAGGCGGGGGTAGGTAGGCGAATGTCGAATCAATGATGAATGACTAATGACGAGTACCGGAAACCGTATGGGAAGCGGATTGGTTCCTGCTAGCCGCGACCGGCAGGGAGCGGGCGGACATCCAATAACCAACGGTATCCCGCTCGCTTCCGCTCGCGGCCAGCAGTATCGTCATTCGTCATTACTTAGCTACCAATTTTATCATGAATAACAATAACAAGACGTCCGGTGCTATTATCGCCTTCAGCGGCAAGGGTGGATCGGGCAAGACGACCCTGGCTGCGATGACGCTGCGCGAACTGATTCGAACCGGCGTAAAGCCCGTTCTGGCGATCGACGCCGACCCCAACGCCACGCTGGGGCTGATGCTCGGCGCCCAGCCGGCCGGCACCATAGCCGACCTGCGCGACCGCCTGGGCGACGACGCCAAAAAAGGCGGCGACGTCTCAAAGCAGCGCCTTATGGACCAATACCTGGCGGAGCTGCTGGCCGAAGAGTCCGGCTTCGACATGCTGACGATGGGCCGGCCGGAGGGGCCTGGCTGCTATTGCTACGTCAACGGCCTGCTGAGGCGATACCTTACCATACTGAGAAAGAACTACGCCTGCGTGCTGGTGGACTGCGAAGCGGGCATGGAATACATATCGAGGCTGGTGGTCGACGACGTTTCGGCGATGGTGCTTGTAGCCGAGCCTACGCCGGTCGGCCTGGCTACCGCCGGGCGAATCTCGCAACTCGCCGGGTCGCTGCCCGTATGCATCCGCCGGCAGGCGCTGGCAATCAACAAACTCGGCCGGTACGATACGCAACAGGAGAAGATACCGCAACCGGTCGATCAGGTCCCAAATATGGATGCGGTATTTCACGTTCCGTTCGATGCTGACCTGGCGGGTCGTTGCGCCAACGGTCAGCCGATCGATGACGAGGCCGGGCGGGCGTCGAGAAACACCGTTGAACAACTTGTACACTGGTGCATAGGCACTTTACCCCATGCCCAGCAGACACTCGCGGAAAAGGAGTTACGTTAATGACGATACCTGATGTGTCCGAAAAGTACGCCGGCAAAATTAACACCGTCACCATCGGCGCCACCGCCGATGAAGGTGGCACGCGGACGGCCACCGTTACAGTCGGCGGCGCCGGGGCGATGCCGTTTTTGAGCTTTGAAGGTGAACTCGGCAACAGCCCCGCCGTGGCCGTGGAGGTATGGGACGCCGGCGCGGAGACCTGGCCCGACCAACTGCGTAACGTGTACGGCGAGGTGCTTTCCGACCCCGCCGCCTGGGCCAAAAAGGCGGTCGAGTTCGGCGCTGATCTGATCTGTCTGCGATTGATGGGCGCGCATCCCGACGCCGGCAACCACTCAGCCGACCAGTGCGCCGAGACGGTAAAGGCCCTGCTGGGCGCCGTCGGCATGCCGCTGATTATCTGGGGCTGCGGCGTGGACGAGAAAGACAACGAGATTCTGCCGGCCGTTTCCGCTGCGGCTAAAGGCGAAAACTGCCTCATCGGCACGGCCCGCGAGAAAAACTACCGAACTCTGGTCGCCGTCTGCCTGGCCGACAAACATAAACTCATCGCCGAGAGTCCGCTGGACATCAACATTGCCAAGCAGGTGAATATCCTCTGCTCGGACGCGGGCTTTCCGCTGGAAGATATTGTAGTCTTCCCGACCACCGGCGCACTGGGCTACGGCATCGAGTATGTTTACAGCATTCAGGAGCGTGGCCGGCTGGCCGGGCTGGGCGGCGATAAGCTGCTGGCCCAGCCGGTCATCTGCGACGTGGGTTTCGAGGCCTGGCGGGCAAAGGAGGCCAAGGACCCGCCGTTTGACTGCGTGACCGACGAAAACTTCCCGCGCTGGGGCGAAATGTGGGAAGCCGCCACCGGCGCCGTCCTGCTTCAGGCCGGCGCTGAGGTGCTGGTCATGCGGCATCCGAAGGCCATCGAATATGTCAAAAGTACCATCGGCAGGTTCATGCCGGCGGCGACCGAAGACAAATCCTAAATCCCAAATACGAAATCCTAAACAATATCAAATGATCCAAAATTAAATCTCAAAACAATAGGATTAGGAAACATGTTACGCCGGCAATTAATTAATGCGCTCGGTGCAAGAAGCCCAGCCATAGCTATGGCTGGGCGTTAACCAACCACGAGTACAGTAATTACTTACCGATGATGTTACAGAAATACATACGATGTAATGTTTTGAAAATTTGAACTTTGAATTTTGGGTCTGTGTAGGATCTAAGATCAGGAGAGATACTGTGCATGTAATCGGCGAACGCATCAACGGGATGTTCAAGAACGTCAAGCAGGCGATTATCGATCAGGATGCCAAGATCATTCAGGACCTGGCTGAGCAGCAGCTTCAGGCCGGCGCATGGGCGCTGGATGTAAACGTCGGCCCGGCGGTTCGAGACGACAAGGCTGCGATGCTTTGGCTGGTGGAAACCATCCGCGCCGTCACGGATGCGCCGCTGGCGATAGATACAGCCAAGTGGGAGGTAATGTCCGACGTCCTGCCGAAGGTCCCCGGCGAAAAGCTGATAAACTCCTCCAAGGCCGACCCGGAAATTGTCGCCCGGTATGCTCAGTTGGCTGCGGAAAACGACGCATCTCTTATCGGCCTGACCATAGATGCCGACGGCGTGCCCGGAAACATCGACAAGCGGGTCGAGCTTGGCGCGCAGATTATCACCGTCGCCATGGAGGCCGGCCTGGCTACCGACAAGCTGTTCATCGATCCGATTATTCTCCCGGTGAACGTATCGCCCAAGAATCCCGGCAACTGCATGGCCGCCATCGCACAACTGAAAATGTTCTCCGACCCTCCGCCCCATCTGCTGCTGGGGCTGTCCAACGTCTCGCAGCGATGCAACAACCGCGAGCTGATCAATCGCACGTATCTCGCCATGGCCATGGCGCAGGGGCTTGACTCGGCCATCATGGACCCGCTGGACAAGGACCTGATGGATACGGCGATTACGGCTGAGCTGCTCATGGAAAAGATGATCTACTGCGATTCGTACTTGGAAGCGGCCAGGCACAAATAGAGCAATCCAGTGACACAAGGCAAACGCCAATCAACCTGGCCGTCGGCCGTGCCGCCGCAGCAGCACAATTTCGAAGACGCCGCCGGCAAAGCCCTGGCCCTGCTCTGCAAGCAGCCGGCTGAGCAGTTAAAGTGGCTGGGCGGGCAGCCGGCGGGAGACCTTTGGATAGTGCCTGTCCTCAATGATGAATTCAGCGTTGATCCGGCCGGCGGAACCGTGCTCGGCAAGGCCGGCCAGGCCGTAGGACGCTGGTGGCGAATACTGACGCTGCATTATCTGGCTGTTTCATCCCGGCCTCCGGACAGGCCGCCCGCCGTAACCTTCGCCGACTTGCCTGCCGGGCGAGCCTATGGCGAGGTCTACCGGCAGCGGGTAATTGAGCAGTTGGTCCGCAAGGTCGGACCGGACACCGAATCGCTCCGCCGGGCCGGCTGCGCACTCGGCGGGCGGGCAGTGGCGGCTGGCGATGCGGCATTCGATTTTCAGGTCTATCCACGCGTCAGGTTCCGTGTAATATGGTACGCAGGTGATACGGAGTTCGCACCTTCAGCCACGCTGTTGATGCCGGACAACGTCGAGTCGTTCTTTTGCACCGAGGACATAGTCGTTTTGTCCGAGAGGCTGATATCCCGCATGGCGAGCGGGCCATTCTGAACGATCGGAGATCAAAAACATGAAACCGCTTTACGTCGTCGGGACGCAGCGGGACGTCGGCAAGACGACGTTCTGCATCGGGCTGATTCGCGCCTTTCAGAAACGGGGCCTGAGCGTCGGCTACACCAAGCCGCTCGGCCAGCGCGTCAGTTCCGTTGCCGGCCAGCCGGTACACGACGACGCATTGGTGGTTTCCCAGGCCATGGGAACGGACGCCGACCATCCGTCCTCGATGGTCGTGCCTCTGACCCAAGGCCGCGTCGAGAAGGAAATTTACGACCTGCACGTGCCCGAGCTGACTGAAAAGGTAACCTCCGTCTGCCGCAGGCTCCGCGACGAATATGACGCGGTCGTCGTCGAGGGCATGGGGCACGTGGCGATGGGCTCGTGCCTGAAACTTTCCAGCGCCGAGGTCGCCCGCAGCATGGGCGCTCGGGCGCTTTTGATATCCGGCGGCGGCATCGGGCGGGCGATCGACGACATCTCGCTCTGCGCGACGTTCCTGACCGCCCGCGGCGCCGACCTGATGGGCGCGGTGGTGAACAAGGTCTGGCCGGAAAAGTTCAACCGCGTCAAAGACGCCACCACCAAGGGCCTAGACAATCTCGGTATCCGATCCTACGGGACGGTGCCGTACGAAGACATGCTTGTCAGCCCTACTATTCGCCAGGTGGTGGCCCAGCTGGATTGCGCGATGCTGTGCGGCGACAACGCACTGGACAACCGCGTCGGCGCGTTTATCGTGGCCGCGATGGAACCCGACCACATGGTCTCGTATCTCAAGGATCGCGTGCTAGTGATTACGCCCGGAGACCGCAGCGACAACATTCTGGCCGTTCTCAGCACGCACGTACTGGAGGCCGAGAAGAATCCCGTGGCCGGAATCGTCCTGACCGGCGGCTTTCGGCCGCCAAGCAAGGTAATAAACCTGCTGGCCGGCTCCGGGCTGCCGGCGATTCTCTGCCGCGAGCACACCTATACGCTGGCGACCAAACTAAAGAACATGACCTTCAAGATTACACCCCAGGACACCGAACGCATCGACACCGCTATTTGCCTCGTCGAGGAATACGCCGACGTGGACGGCATACTCGCAGGCATGAAAGAATAGCCGCCGATCTCGAGGACTTTCCGATGCAGATTGAGTACAAACCCAATTTTCAAGATGTGCTGGAGCGTTATAAGGCGCTGTGGGCCGGCGGCATGAACGATCGGATTATCGCCAGGCTGGCCGTCAGGGAAGGCGCCGTTCAGCGGGACGCGTTTATGGCGAACGTGCCGGTCATACCACGGATGTTTGAGGATTATCTCGATTACTGGCGCACAATGGCTCGGCTGGAAGACGATACGCTTCCGGTTATTTCGCCGAGCTTCGGCACCGGTATCGAAGGCGGCTTTTTCGGCTCGAAGGTGAAATACGAATCGGGAACGTCGTGGTGCGAACACATACCCAACCTGATCGACCATCCCGAAAAGATAGAATACGCCCCCGACAACGACTCCGTCGGCCTTATGCGCCGGTGCGTAAAGTATTACCGTGAAAACAACAACGGCAGGGCCCTGGTCGGCCCGCCCAATGTCGATTGCCCATGCGATATTTTATACATGTTGCGCGGTTCGGAAATATATCTCGACTTGGTCGACAGGGCCGGGGATGTCGATCGCCTTCTGGAGAAGATTGCCGACGGGGTTAAAAAATTCCGGGATGAGCTTTGGGAAATGATACCGCTGCAGGACGGCGGAACGTTTAACGGCTGGATGAACTGGTGGGTACCCGGCAGGACAACGATGGTCGGCGATGATTTGTTTTGCTCGTGTTCCGTTGATGTCTATCGGCGGTTCGGTTTTCCAATACATCAACAAATGGCCGACGCCAACTGCGGAGCGTGGTTTCACCTTCACAACCTCGGTTTGCACTTGGTGCCCGAAATCGCCAAACTCAAAAACCTGATTTGCCTGGAACTGTCCGAAGACCCCAATGTGGAGATAAGGGGTCTGGAGATGCTCAAACTGGTCAGAGAGCAGGTTCGGCCGGAACTGGTGGTTATCGTGGCCGTTCGCCCGGAAGAATTCACCGAAGCTCTTGATAGCGGGCTGCTGCCCGGTAATACGATCTACAACGTATGCCGGGAGAACTACGGCGATATTGAATGTTGGGACGTGGATTACGCCAATCGGCTGATGGGCAAGGTCAGAAAATATCGCACCAAGGCGGCGGTGTAACGGATCATAATTTCTCTATGCGCACGGCGCAGACCTTCAGTTCGGGGATTTTGGCTATCGGGTCGAGGGCGGCGATGGTCAGCCGGTTGGCCGGCGCTTCGCGGTAGTGAAACGCCAGGAACAGCGACCCGGCTGCAACCCGCTCGGTAACGCGGGCGGCGATCTCGATTTGTCCCCGCCGCGATATAACGCGGACCTTCTCGCCGTCGGCTACGCCGAGCCGCTCGGCGTCGGCGGGGTGAACCTCAATGACACCGGCCGGCACCAATTTATCGAGCACATCCGCCCGGCGGCTCATCGTGCCGGTATGGAAGTGTTCCAGGATTCGGCCCGTCGAAAGCAGCAGCGGGAACTCATCGTCGGGCAGCTCCCTCGGCGGGATGAACTCGACGGGGTGAAACTTACCCCGCCCGCGAGTGAATCGCCCGGCGTGCAGATAGGGCGTGCCGGGGTGCTCGGCATCCGGGCAAGGCCACTGGAGAGCGCCTTCTTCCAGCCGGCCGTAGGTAATACCGCCATAGATGGGTGTCAGCGAGGCGATTTCGTCCTGGATTTCTGATACGTGCTCGTAGGACATTTCGCAGCCCATCCGCCGGGCAAGCTCGCAGGTGATTTGCCAATCGGTGCGGGCCTGGCCGGGCGGATCGACTGCCGCGCGAACGCGCTGGACGCGGCGCTCGGTGTTGGTGAACGTCCCGTCCTTCTCGGCAAAGCCCGCCGCCGGCAGGACCACGTCGGCAAACTCCACCGTCTCCG
>JAXIHJ010000120.1:0-10615 GCA_034189755.1 Planctomycetota bacterium | reverse complement strand
TCAGTTCTGTACCCTTCAAAGAGGCATAGTTGCGAACGAGGTTCTTGCCCCAATTGCCCGCGCCAACAACCGCTACGCCAACCATATTGAGTCTCCTTTTATAAATACATCAGTTTCTGCGATTGGCAGGAACTGACTGGCCAAGCAACTCTTCTGAGGATATCGGGTATCTTATCACGACTCGTTAGCTTTGCTACCCATATATTCTTTCCGGGTCTTCGCAGGACGCAGACTTCATCTGGGCCCGGCTGAAGGGTCAAACGGTGGTTTTTCAAGTAAAGCGTTCGGTCGTTCCATGGATTGAGGGGCTTCTCAGGTTCAACTGCATACGTCAGTATGGGCAATTATATTGTCTATAGCAGTTTACGCTTTTTCGTAGCGTTTGCGAACACCGTGGCACGGGCGCCTGCCTACCTTGCGGTAGCAGACAGGTCCCGCCCGTGAATCCACGGCCGAGACGGCCGTGCCACGCTACGATTTTTCGTGAACTGCTATAGGATGGAAGGTACCGCAGATTTCCACCAGCGGTGGCAAGATGACCCATGGATAAGCGCCCTGCGGGCTTTGCCGCAAGTCTTGGAAGTGTCGTGAGATGGCAACTCGTGTCAACTTTTGGCACGGTTTGTCGCAAGGCCAGCGGGGGGATTCGAACCCTCAACATCCGCTTTACAAAAGCGGTGCTCTACCGTTGAGCTACGCTGGCATGGATGCGCTTATACGATTTTCATACCACCGGATACGGTAACGGTCAAGAACGCCCGGCCCTACGCGGCTTATGGCGATGGCGCCGGAGCGGACGGCAATTTGCCATCAGGTGGGGACTGTTCCTGTGGCTCAGCAGGCAATCGGGACTGGCTCTGATACTCATAGAACTGATCGTAGCTCTTGCGGAAGTATCCGCCGGCCGTCGCACGAGTGCCGTTCAGCACAACGCCCAGGACATGAGTGCCGATCCTGGCAAGGGTGTCCCGTGTGCGTTGGACGATTCCGGTGGTATTGGCCCCGGCCCGGACAACCAGCACTACGCCGTCCATGATCGTGCTTACAATCGGTGCGTCGGTAACCACCAGGCACGGCGGGCCGTCGAAGATAACCTGGTCATATTCCGAAACCATCTCGGTGGTAAGCTGCTGCATTTGCTCCGAGCCCAGTAATTCGGCCGGATTGGGCGGCAAAGGCCCTGCCGGCATCACAGCCAGGTTAGGCTCGACCTGTTGCACCGAGTCGCGCCAATCAGACTGCCCGACCAGTGAGCTGCTTAGGCCACCGCCGGCATGTTCGGTGAATATCTTGTGGATCATCGGCTGGCGGAAGTTGGCGTCCACGACCAGGACCTTGCGTCCGCCGCGGGCGATGGCGGCTGCCAGGTTCAGCGCGACGACCGTCCGCCCATCTTCCGGCAACGGGCTGGTTATCAGCAGCCTGCGCCGCTGGCTGGCCGGGCCGCTGAACAACAGGCACGTGCGAATTTGCCGGAACGATTCCATAAGCAGAGAACCCGGGCTGCTGGACCGGAAAGCCAGATACAGATTGTCTATTTCCTCGTCCAGATCGTCGATATGCGGAACCATGCCCAGTACCGGCAGATCCACTCGCCTGGAGACGTCCATGGGACTCTTGATGGAAGTGTCCATCAGCTCCAGTGCGAAGGCCAGGCCCAGCCCAACGACCAGGCCGAGGATCACGCCCAATGGCATCATGATTCCCCACTTGGGCATGGAAGGAAAGCGCGGTTTCGTTGCCGGGCTGCGCAGGGTTAAAGGCTCTTCATTCAGCCACATCAGCCGCAACTCAAGCAGTCGATTGTTGAGCCGCTTAATGTTGTCCGTCAGCGCCTTCTCCCGGACCTCATACTCCGCCAGTCTGGCCAGGAGGGCCTCGAGGTCCTTGGCGCCGGCGGTGGCTTCCTTGTACTTGAGCTGAACCTCATTCAGTTGGAAATCCGTCGCCGCCAAATTCGCCGCCCGTATCTCCTTGAGCGCGCTAATCTGGATTTGGAGCAGCTCCTTTTCGCGGTCGCTGATTTCTTTGCGGAGGCTTGCCAGGCGGGTCTCAAAGTTTTCCACCGTCCTGTGCTTTGGGCCGAATTTCCGCAAAAGGTTATCGCGCTCGGTGGCCAGGTTGACTTCGGCTGCCCGCAGCGCCCTCAGTGTGGGATCGGCATCCATCGCTATGAGAACCTCGGACGACTGGCCCAGTACTCCGTCGGCTTCCTGCTTGAGAACGGCCTCGAGGGCGGCCTGGGCTTGCACCTTGGCCAGTTCCAGTTGGGTTAACTGAGTAGTCAGGACTTGAAGCTTGATCGTTAATACGTTACGGCGTTCCTGGATGATCGGAATATCTGCCGGGCGAGCTTCGGCCATATCCCTGCGGACCGCGTCCAGATCCGTTTGGTAGTTGCCTCGCTCCGAAGTAAGTTGTTCCATTTGAGTCAGGAGGCCCTCGGTGGCAATCACGCGGGTATCATGCACGAACGCTTCAGCCACGGCGGTGACGATTTCCGCCAGTTCGACTTTGTCTTGATCGTCTGGCGCCGTACCGGTCATCGATATCTGAATAAAATTCGTGTTTGCAACAGGCGAGACACCGATCTTGTCTATCAGCCGGTTGATTACTCCGCCCGGGTCTTTGCGATACCAGGCGGTGTTAGTCATCCGTTCGCTCTTCGCAGCCCGATCGAGCACGTTTTGCCTCTTGACCATGCGCGAGTGGTCCATCACCAGGCGGTCCATGATGTCCTTGCCATACAGCCCTGGTGCGCCGGCCAGCGCGCCGCGCGTTGGTGGATTGACTTCGACATACGCACTGGTTGTATAAAACGGCGCGTAGAGCGACCACAACAACGTGACTGCCGTTGTAATCGCAGAGGATATGAGCACCGACAGAATAATCCACCATTTACGCTTACGGACAATGCGCAGGACATCTCGGCCGGTAAGGCCGGCGGCGGCTCCGCCCGGGGCAGCGCCGCGACGAATCGCGCCCTGTGGGGCACGGGTGATCTGCGCGGCCTGGCTTCGCGTGGGTATCTCACTCATCTACGACTCCTCAGTCCTGCAGTTTCCGCTTGAGACGCGCTACCGCCTCTTGAAGCCTCGGTAGCAGCGGGTTGTCTTTTTGGTCCCTGATGATTTCCAAACCGTATTCATACTGTCGCAACGACTCCTCGAACCGCTTGGTTTTTTCGTATATCCAGCCCAGGTGATACCTGCAGGCCACCGGTGCGTTCTCTGCTTGAACGGCCTGCATCAAGATATTTTCGGCCTGGGCATATTTACCGACCTTTGCCAGCGTCCAGGCGTATGTATCCAGGATATTGGCGTTGTTCGGGGCCAGCTTGGCGGCTTTTTCGGCATACGGCAAGGCTTTTTCCGGCTGACCCTTTGCATCCGTGTACAGATACGCCAGGTTGTTCATCGTCTGTATGTCGTTGACCAGCACCTTTAGCGATTCAAGATAAGCTTTTTCCGCCTCGGTCAGGTGGGACTTTTGCCCCTGTGCGGAGTACATATTGTAGTAGATCGACCCCAGGCGTCGATTGATCAAGGCTTTTTGTCGCGGTTCAGCAGCCAGTCCTCGAGCCTTCAGAAGCGACTGAGCAGCCAGCGGCGCCTTGCCGGCCATCAAGTACGAATCGCCAAGCAGCGAGTACAATCGCCAATCGTTGGGCCTGCTCGCCATCCACGCACTGAGCTTTTTAATGCTCCTGTCCGGGCCGTAGGACTGCTGGATCTGTCGGACGATCAGGCGGAGTTCTTGAGGGGCGGCTTTTTCCAGCGACTCGATAAACAGTGCGTCCGCCTCGGTCGGCTTACCCTGCCCGGCCAGTGCGCGTGCGCGAAATGCGCTGGTCACCGCAGCGAAATCTGGCTTGTCCGTATAGTCTTGAGAAACGGCAAGGGTCTTGTCGAACTGCTTGGCTTCCAGAAGGGCCGAAAGATAAGCAAACAGCACGTTCGGCGCCTGCGGCGCCAGAGCTAGTGCCGACCGCAACGCGGTGATTCTGCTGGCTGAATTTTTCCTCAGCCGCCACATTTCGGCCTCTGCGAGCAGATAGCTGGGGTCTTTGGGAAATCTGCTCTTCGCTTTCGCCAGCAGAGATTCCATCGCCACCCAGTCTCGCCGGCCCAGATACAAGCCGGTCAACTGTCGGATGGCCGGAGCGTAATCCCCGCGACGACTCAGAATATCAAGGTAGACTAACCTGGCGTTTTCCCGATCGCCCAGACGCAGATACACCGACGCCAGTCGCATAGCTACGTTGGGATCATTGGTCAGGTCTCTTGCTCTACGGAGGTCATCGCGGGCTTTACTGACCTGGCCCTTGACCAGATAGATGCCCGACCGTTGCACCAGCACCTCGGGGTCGTTGGGGCCAAGCTGAGCTGCCCGGCTCAGGAGTTCTTCGGCCTGCGAAATCTCGCCCTGTCTTCCGGCCAGGACACCCTTGAGGATCAATGCCTTAACGTCGGATGGGTCCTGGGCCACCATTCGGTCAAGCCGCTTGGTGGCGGCGTCCCACTCGCCGGCCTCGATAAGGTAACGGACCAGGTCCTTCTCGGAAGCACGGTCTGCGGGCTTGAAGGTAACGTACTTTTCCATGGCGGCGGCAGCCTGCTTCCACTGGCGTTGCGACGCGAACAATCGGGCCATTCCCAAATGCCCGCGTGGGTCCTTCGGGTCGGCCTCGATCGCTTTTGTGAACGCTTCCAAGGCCTGGTTGACGTCATACATGGCAAGGTACTCGCCGTACAGCATGTACGCGCCGACCTTGTCCTTGGGATCCTTCAGCAGGTCCTGGAGGACATTCTCGGCCTGGGCGGACCGCTCGGTCCGAGCGTAGAACCCCGCAAGCAACCTGGCCCCAAGGATTTTCTCGGCGGCGTTGTCATAGACGAAGCGGTACATTTCCTCCGCCTTGGCTAACTGTTTAGTGCGTTCATACAGACCGGCCAAACGCCGACGGTTCTCAAGGTCGGCCGGGTTCTGGCGGAGGATGCGTTCGCGCTGCTTGATGACCTCTCTCGGCTTGGCCTTTTCCTCCTGAAGCGTCAGGAAGCGCTCACGGACGTATGGATTTCTTGGTGCGTGCCTGTAAGCCTTTTCCACCCAGTCGCGGTGTTCGGCCGGCCGACCCTGCAACTCGGTCACGCGAGCCATACCGATCATCGCCGCGGCGTAGCCGGGATCGTTGCTGGCCGCTGTTCGGAAAGTTTCCTCGGCCTTGGCAAGCTCACCGCTGGTCAGATAGCACTCGCCGAGCAGGACGCGGGCATGTTTGAGTTCCGGCCTAATACTGAGAGCCTCGGTGAGTGCGTTGATTGCTTCCGGAAGCCGGTCTCGCGCCATCGCAAGCTGGGCGCGATACGTCCGCCCGCTTGCGCCGTCCAGATCAGCTTTCGAAGCCTTCGCCACCATTTTGTCGGCAAGCTGCCAATCCCGCTTGCCCATCGCATACCGGAACAGACGAACGACCACGCCGGGGGCTTCGGGGTCGATTTTAGCCGCTTCCTGAAGGTACGCGGCGTACTGTTCCTGCCGCCCGAACATCGCGCAGACAGCCGCCTTCTGAAGAGCCTTATCCACCGGCGACTGGGACGCCTTTGCCACTGCGGCAAGGCGCATCTCGAACCGTTTTTCCTCCTCCGGCTCGTTCAGCAGGTCCAGTTGGAATTGCAGGTTCGACTGCAGCTTCGGGTCGTCGGCATGGGCGGCCTTGGCCTGTTGCAACAGGGCCTCGGCCTTATCGGGCTGCTTCAGGGCCAGGTACATGTTCGCCAGCTGGGTAACCAGCCTCAGATCATCCGGGATGCGCTGATGGAGTTTTTCAAGGGTCTGAACGGCCTGATCTCGCTGCCCGTTCAGCCACAGGTTCATTGCGTGTTCGAGAAACAGGCGTACCGTTTCGCGGTCGGGTTTCACGCCTACGGGCAGATTGGGGGAACCGGCCCGGACCGCATCCAGCGTCGCCTTGAGATTTCGCGCCTCGGCGTTGTCCGGTTCGATCTGCAGCACCTGCACTACGTATCGCTCCGCCTTGGTGAAATCGCGATAGTGTATCGCCAGCCTGGCCTTCAGCAGCAGGGCCGATGGGTTCCGACGCTGGCTGGGAAAACTCAGGATACGGTCGAGTACCCTCTCTGCTTTGCCGGGCAGACCCTGGCGGAAGTACAGGTCGATCAGGATGAAGGCGGTTCTCGCGTCGAAACTACGAAAGCCCTTGTAAGCCCTTTCCAGAAGCTTGACCGCTTCGGTAATGTTGCCATCGGCGTAGGCGAGTCGGCCCGCCACCTTGTCGTGTTCGGCACTGTCGGGAGCCAGGCGGTCTATCACCTCCAGGCATTTGCGCGCTTGTGTTACCAGTGAGGCCTTGTCGGCCTGGCCGCTTTCGACCATATCCAGCAGGACGTTAGCCAGCAGATAGTTAAGCTGCCATCTGGCTATATCGAGCCTGTGCAATTGTCGCGTCGCCTGGGTAGCGGGAGCCTTCTCGCTGCGGCGGGCAATGACCGCTAATCCTTCACGAAGAGCGTCAGCGGCTTTTCCGAGCTGGCGCTGTCGGCGGTAGACACGGGCCATATAATCGTAAACACGAAAATCGCTGTCATCGATGGCCTTGGCGGCCTGCAAAGCCTTAAGTGCAGCTTTCGTGTCGTGGCGGATCATAGCGAACTCGGCAAGTTCAAGGTTGCCCAGCGGATTATTGGGATCGCGTACGACCGCCTGGCGAATCTGTTCTTCAGCCTCGGCATTCATCTGGCGCTGTCTCAGAAAATGTGCGTAAGCTACGCGTAACTCAGCGCTGTTCGGATTAGCGGTGATTGCTTCGGCAAAGACCTTTCTGACCTCGTCTGTCTGCTCGTTTTTCTGGAGGAACCGGACCAATCCCAGCCAGTAGCGGGCCTCGTTACGGTCCAGTTCGGTCGCCTTCCGGAAATCAGCAATCGCGGGTTTGGTATACTGGTGCGGCAGTGATTCGGACAGTTGCGCCTTGGCGATCGCTCGCCGGTAGTAGGTCTGGTCGTCCTTCGGCATCAACCTGAGCAGGTTGTCGGCCTCATCGACGAACTCCCGCCAACGCCCGGCAGCGGCGGCACGGGACCAATACACCTCGGTCAGCATACGCTGCGCGTCAACAAAGCCGGGGTCTCGCCGCAAGGCGATTCGGAGCATATTGACACCGAGCGTATACTTCTCGGACCGTTCCGTGTTAGTCATGCTCCCAGGCTTGGTCGACCACTCCAGTTGCAGCTTGCCCAGCTTGTAATAGTAGGCCGTCGGGTCCTTCGCGGCACCGATAGCCTGTTTCCAGGCGGTTGCTGCGGCGCCGTAGTTGCCCTGCTCATAGGCGGCCTGGGCTCGCCTGTCCAGGGCGACCGGGTCCTTGGGGAGTCTTTTGATAAAGAACAGCACGCCGCCGACGGCTATAACAAAAGCCAGTACCGCCAGTAGAATCACAACTCGCTTGTTGAGTTTCTTTCGTCTTGCCATTTTGTTACCTGATTTTACCTGTGAAGTTATCTTGTGGTGTCTTTCGTTTTGCGCAGGCGTTGCATGTAATCTGGCATCGGCAGCGCCTGAAGCGCGCTGGGAAGAATAGTATTGAGAAAGTCTTCAGCCGACTTTCTAACCTCTTCCGGATCGGTCACCTCTCCCAGCGGTGCAAACTGAATTTTCGCAAAATAACAATGTCGCATAAATGGATTCGTCAGCGCAAGCCGGACCTTTTCCCATGAATCTTCCGGCTCGCCGTTCAGGCTGAAAACATAGTACTGAACGTACTGGCGGGTCTCCATTTGTCTTTGGTCTGAAACCTCGTAACGCGCGACCTTGAAATTGATGGGTTTATCCCACGGCTTGCGCGCCGCGGGAATACTGAACCGGATTGTTTTGACACTTATCAGCCTGGCCCCGCCGGCGACGAGGCATCGCTCCGGCACGTGCGGGACCGTATCCAGCCCGCCGGTATAGTAGTACAACTCCAGCCGCCAGTATTTATAAGCGCTAGGCACAGTAACGCGGCTGTCGCGATAGGTACGAACCATGTGCCAATTACTTTGCCGCTCGCCGATTCGTTCCTTGTCCAGGGCCGTACCGATCTTCAACGACTCCATCACGTCCGGGCGCAGGGTGGTTTGTCCGTCCGGCTTGCCGTCGAGTTTGCCTTCCAGCTCGCCGTCGGCGGCCAGGACGTACGGCCCGAGTTTATTCGGGAAGTTCAGCAGCCGAAAACCGTCGTCTATGACCACGTTGGCGGGCCAGGGAACCGGCTCCTTATGCATGACCCATTTCAGGAAGCGTTTGGCCAGGCCCCATCCCGCTGCCGTGACGGCCAAGACCATCGCTGCCGCTAAAAAATGCCGTTCGACACGGCACCACGAAAGCGCCTTCATCAAGGCCGATCGTTCTTTCTTGTCGGCCGGCGTATTCATGCTGTGGCACCCTCCCTCGATGATGATTCGTCGCCACCGTCAGCGTCATCTTCTACTTCAATGAATAGGCTTTGCAAAAGCCAGCTTAACAGCCACAGTAGAAGCGCAGCCGGAATCAGCATGACCATGCCCATGAATTCGTGCATGAAGTCCTGGCCAAGTTCCGGTTTGTCCAGGGCGAACATGCTGCACGTGATGGTCACGCGGATAACGTTGCAGAGGATAGCCACCGGGACAGCCGCGACCACGAGAATGATCCGCTGCCATACTGCCCTTTCCGCCAGGTAGGCCAATGCCACGCCCAAGGCCAGGAAGGCCATCAGCGAACGCATGCCGCTGCATGCCTCGGCGACCGTCAGCGGGTGGATCTGCCCGCTCATGCTGGTGACCTGCAGCGAGCTTGCGGTCGATTCGATCTGCACGCCGGCCAATTGCAGGACAACCGTCGCACCTTTGGCGGCCAGCTCCTGAAGCGGTACGGCAATACGGGCGTAGAGGATTTCCGGAATCGGGATTGCGAAAACGAGATAAAGGATCGGCAGCCAGGTAACGCCGATGATCTGCGGGCCTCCGAGATACAGCACCAGGCCCAGCAGCAGCAGGACCATCGCCAGGTGGCAGAACCAGTGCGTCCGGATCGGGTAAAAGCCCACCACCATGATGAAAACAGACACAAGCATAATGCCCAGTCCCCACAGGTTCACGCGGCGTTTTGCGGCGAACAGTTCGTCCCGCCGGACGTACAGCAGATATAGGCTAAACAGCGGGATTATAAAACCATGGGACCAGTTCGGATCGTGCTTCCAGACGCTGATCAGCCGGCTAAACTGCCAGCTATTCATCAGGACAAACAACGCCGCCAGTACAGCGATTTTGATCAGCGTCGCTGCGCCGAATGCCTGGCTGAATGAAGGCCCCGTCTGGACACGGACCATGTCGGCTAACCTACCCGGCTTTTTCTGGGCGGTGGGATCGACTTGGTTCACGGTGTCGCTCATGCATTCAATGTAGCCGGCAGCCCTACCATCGGGTGAATCGCTTGCTGTCCATGGGTTGTAACCAATCATAGCCCTCAGCGAAGTTCCGGTCGTAGATGAACCCGAACCCGTACGTCATCCGGAAGGCATTTCTGACAACGGCATAGAACGACGTTCGGACATCGGTGCCTACGGCGATCACATCGTCCGGTTTCAGAAAGACGTCCGGCTCCTCGCCCTGGAAAATCGCCTCGATGTCCAGAGGGATGACCTGTTCCTGGTTGTCTCCGATGCGACGGACCAGGATGGAGTTTTCCGGCCAGGCCAGCGGCCCGAGGTTGCCCGCAGCGGCTACGGCCATCTTCACCGTTACCCTCCTGCCGGTCAGGGAGTAGACGCCCGGACGAAGGACCTCGCCCATTACGTAAAATTCGCCGACCTCAAGCGTGGGAACCTGGATGATATCGTTATCCCGCACGACAATGTTCATCCGTGGATCGCCATTGCGGAGCTTGGGCAGGTTGATTGCAATGATTCGGGCCAGATCAGATTTGTCCGCCTTCTTCCAGCCGAACGGGTCGGATTTCTCCTTGCCGACGCCGGCGATGCGCTTCACCAGAGGCTTACCCGCCGGACGCACCGGGGCTGTGCCTTCGCCGGAAGGCGCTTTGGCGCGAGGCGCTTCCTGCAACACGCGGATCCATCGGCCATTGGCATAGACCCATTTGTACGCCTTCGGCGGTTCGGGAACTTCTTTTTCACTTGTGGTCGCCGCGGTCGAGGCCGTTTCACTCAGGCGCGGCAGGACGGACGGAGCCGGCAGCGTTGTCGGCGTGGGGCCTGGCATGGCCTTGCCGAGTTCGCGCAGCGCAGCATCCTCATCGTCAACCGGCTGAGTCGTCGGGGCGGCTTCCGGCGGAAGTTGCGGAAGCGGAGGAAGCTCCGTCGGCTGGGGGACAGCCGCTTCCGGCTTGACGGCCTTGCGCTTCGCCTTGGTAGGACGAATCACGTACAGGTAGCGGATGTTCGTCTGCGTAACGCCGCCGGCCAACGCCAGCGTCTCCAGCAGACGCATGTCTTTGCGGACAATGTTGTACGTGCCAGGCTGGGCTACAGCGCCCAGGATCGAAAAAGTGCTCTGACGCTGTGCCGCGATCGTTATTGAGACAACCGGGTCCCGCAGAATATCCGGGTTGTACGCCTGAG
>JAXIHJ010000012.1:0-7695 GCA_034189755.1 Planctomycetota bacterium | reverse complement strand
TGCCGACGGCGTACTGGTTATCTGCATCGGCCCGGCGACGCGCCTAGCTCGGTATGTGCAGGCCCAGCCGAAGCGATACCGGGCAGAGATTACACTAGGGGCAACCAGCAGCACCGACGACTGCGACGGGAAAATCATACCGACGCCAAAAGGCAAACCGGCGCCGGAAGATAAGCTGCGCGATACACTGCGGCGATTCGTGGGCAAGATCAAACAGGTTCCGCCCGTACACTCTGCCGTGCACGTGGCCGGGCGACGGGCCTATAAACTCGCACGGGCCGGAAAACAACCGCAGCGGCCTCCCCGGCCGGTTGTCATCCACGCCGTCGAGCTGGTGAGATACGAGTATCCGACACTGGAAATCGACGTCCGCTGCGGCAGTGGGACTTACATCCGCTCACTCGCCCGCGATATCGGAACGGCCCTTGGCGTCGGCGGGTACTGCTCAAGCCTGACGCGAATGGAAGTGGGTGGCTTTTACATTTCTGACGCGACCAGTCTTGAGGAACTCTCTCCGGCGCGTGATTTGATTTCTCCCCTTGCGGCTTTGGAGAATCATCAGAAAGTCAAGGCCTCTCCGGCAATAGTTAACCGCTTGAGAAACGGCAACCCCGTCGAACTGCCCGAAGGCCCGCCCGGCGAGGTAGCCGTCATCAATGAACTGGGGCAACTCGTCGCAATTGCAACTATCGAAGACGATGGCCGGACACTGCGCCCGACAAAGGTGTTTATCTCCTGACCGGCATCACCAATATTACAACAATCAACAAGTCGATGTTTGCCAACTCTACTTTGTATATTCGCCGGTGTTTCGCGGCTTGGTGAGGTCTTGCCATTTCGCATCGAGGCCGGCCATGCCGCAAAAGCCGTGTGCCATGAAGAGTGCGTCGGTAATGGCGATGGCTGTCATGGCCTCGGCCACCGGGTAAATCCGGGGCAGGATGGTGATGTCGCGCCGCGTTATGGCGGCGAGCTTCTTTTGCTTCATCGTCGTCATATCGACGGTGTCCTGGTCCTTGGAGATGGTGGGCGTGGCCTTGACGGCCATGCGCATCAGAAGGTCCTCACCGTTGCTCATGCCGCCGAGAAAGCCGCCGCAGTTGTTCGTATGGAAGCGGACCTTGCCGTCTTCGAGAAAGGGCTGGTCATTCCACGCGCTGCCGAGCATGTCGGCCGCCTTGAAGCCTCCGCCGAATGTCAGGCCGGTCATGGCGCCGATGCTGCACAGCCCGTGGGCGATGGTCGCCTTGAGCTTGTCGAACACCGGCTCGCCCAGTCCGGCCGGCACGCCGCGGGCGACAATCTCGATAACGCCGCCGGCCGTATCGCCGGCCTCGCTGACGGTCAGCAGGTCGGCGATCATCTTCTCCGCCGCCGGCAGGTCGCAGCAGTTCAGATCGTTCTTGCGATAGTTATCTTTCATCTCTTTGAAAGTCATCGTGCCGTCGGAGAGGCTTCGGCCTTTAATGCCGTGCGACTCGGTTACGTGTGAGAGTACATCGATGCCATGGCGGGCGAGGATTTGCTTGGCAACCGCCCCGCCGGCGACTCGCCCGACGGTCTCCCGCCCGCTGGCCCGGCCGGCGCCGCACCAGTCGCCGTGCTCGCCGTATTTGTAGAAGAAGTTCACCTCGGCGTGGCCCGGACGGATTACGTCCTTGACCTGGCGGTACTGATCGATGTGGATGTCCTGAGTATCGACGTTGCGGATAAGCAGCCCTACCGGCGCGCCGGTGGTTACGCCCTCGAACCAGCCGCTGACGACCTCGACGCGGTCGGTCTCCTTGCGGGGCGAGTCAATCTTGCTTTGGCCGGGGCGGCGCTTGTCCAGCTCGTTCTGGATTTTCTGAACGTCCAGCTTGATCCCCGGCGGCACACCGTTGACGATGCAAAACAGCGCCCCGCCGTAGCCGGCCTCTTCGGCCGTCGCGTGCCAGCCATACGATTCGCCGCACGTAGTTACCTGAAAAACCCGTCCGAATGTGTTGCCTAACATCGATGTTCTCCTTGAAACTGCTTTGTCCACGAGTTCCACGAACTTCACGAATTCAAAAATACATCTTACAGCAACTCCGCTTTCCCTTTATTTCGTGTAATTTGTGTAACTCGTGGACTGTTCTTACTGTCTCTCCATATCACAGCCGACGCCCTGCATCTGGACGACGAAATCGCCGAAGGTCTTCTTCACGCATTCTATATTGGTAATTCTGACCTGCCCATCCGCCAGCAGCCCGGCAACCGCCATAGCCATGACCATGCGGTGGTCGGCCTTGCTGTCAAGACCGGCGCCCCGGAGGCGACTTTTTCGCACGGCCAGCCCGTCGGGTCGCTCTTCCACGTCGGCGCCCATCGCCTTCAGGGCTTTGTACGTCTCGGTAATGCGGTCGCATTCCTTGTGCCGGCAGCTTTCGGCATTGGTCAGGACGGTTTCTCCCTCAGCCGCGGTACCCACCACCGCCAGCAGCATGAACTGATCGATAAAGTCATTGCAGTCGATCCGCCGGCCCGTCAGCCTGCTGGAGCGGGCGACGACCTCCTGGTCCGTAACCTCGATATCCGCACCCATCTGGCGGAGGACATCGACGACGAGCCTGTCGCCCTGGCAGTCGTTAAAGTCCAGTCCCGGCAGACGCACTTCGCTGCCGTCGGTAAGGACCGCTGCGACAATCGGAACAATTGCAGCCGACCAGTCCAGCGGCACGTTAATCTCAAAGGCGCTCCATCGACTTCGGCCTCGAATGCGATAATGTTCGAAGTTCTCATTGCTGTATTCGACGCCGCAGCGGTCCAGCCAGTTCAGCGTCATGCCGACCCAGGTTTTTTCGCCCGGGCGCCGGACAATGATATCGCTGGGGGCATCGGCCAGTGAAGCCGCTATCAACAACGCCGAGACGGGCTGAGAGTCCATACCGTCAATCTCGGCCTTGCCGCCCTTAAGCGGCCCGCGGACGATCACCGGAGCGTGCCCGTCGGCTTTGGTTGACACGGCCCACGCGCCGAGGCTGTTAAGGGCGTCGATTAACGGCTGGCACAGGCGGATGTGGCGAATCGAGTGGTCGCCGCTCAGGACGGTATAGCCTTCGCAGCACGCCGCCAGACCCATGAAGAACCGCAGGATGATCCCGCTGTTGCCGCAGTCGACGATGTCGTCTGGGGTCTTTAGCTTGCCGTCTGTGCCGACTACCTCCCAGAGACGATTGGCCTTGGGGTTCACTTCTGCGCCAAGCATCTCCAGCGCCTCGACGCCCCGCATCCAGTCGTTGGAGACGGTCGGAGCGATAATCCTGCTGGTGCCTTCGGCCAGGGCGGCCATGATTAGCGCGCGAAACGAGTGGCTCTTGTTCGGCGGTATTCGAACGGCGCCCTTCAAATTCAATGATTTACCAACGGTCAGATTCATATGTACGTCGCCCGGAGATTCCGTAACACGGCATGGTACGCGACGGCAAGAACCTATGCAAGCGCGGACGTTATCGGCATTACTCCGCCGGTGCTGGCGAGACCTTCTGGAGAATTTTGCGGCGCAGTTCCGCGGCGAGATCGGTGTTGGCGGCCAGGAAGCTTTTGGAATTTTCCCGCCCCTGGCCGAGGCGGACGTCGCCGAAGCTGTACCAGGCACCCTGTTTTTCGACGATGCCTTGCTCCACGCCCAGATCGATCAGGTCGCCGGTGGCGCTGATGCCCGAGTCGAACATGATATCGAATTCAGCCGTCTTGAACGGCGGTGCGATTTTGTTCTTCACCACGCGTGCGCGGACGCGGTTGCCGACGGCCCGGTCGCCTTCCTTGATCGTACTGGTGCGACGGATATCAAGCCGGACCGAACTGTAAAACTTCAGCGCCCGCCCGCCCGGTGTCGTTTCCGGGTTGCCAAACATGATGCCGATCTTCATGCGAATTTGATTAATGAAGATGAGGCACGTGCGACTCTTGCCGATTGCGCCGACGAGTTTGCGCATAGCCTGACTCATCAGCCTGGCCTGCAGGCCTACGTGCGTATCGCCCATCTCGCCTTCAATCTCCGCCCTCGGAATCAGGGCGGCTACCGAATCGATAACAATGACGTCCACGGCGTTGGACCGCACCAGCATCTCGCAGATTTCCAATGCCTGCTCGCCGGTGTCCGGCTGGGAGATGAGAAGCTGCTCGATGTCGACGCCCAGCTTGCGTGCCCAGGTCGGGTCCATGGCGTGTTCGGCGTCGATGAACGCGGCTACGCCGTCGGCCTGCTGTGCCTTGGCGATTATATGCAACGCAAGCGTCGTTTTGCCGGAACCCTCCGGGCCGAACAGTTCGCATATCCGCCCGCGCGGCATGCCTTGTCCGCCCAGGGCGATATCCAGGCTCAGTGCGCCGGTCGGTATGCCCTTGACGGCGACAATCTGCTCGTCGGCCAGTCTCATGATGCTCCCTGTGCCGTAGTTCTTTTCAATCTGCTTCAAGGCTGCGTCCAGCGCCGCCTCGCGCCGCTTCTCGGTGTTCACGGTCTTGGCGTCGCCCGGCTGTTTCAATGAACCCTTCGGCATATTCGTTCTCCTGCTATGTATTTCGTCTCGTCCACGCCCTGCAATGTAAGGTATGTGTTCGGTTATTACAATCGGCCATTTCAAAATTTTTCATTAGCGAATTCATTAGCGAAAAGGCAAGCTACTCCAGGCGGAGTTGCTTAGCAACCACCTGGCCAATAAAAATAGTCTACCCGCCAAGCTCCGCCCCGGCGACGGGCGTATATACGGGGCCGGCGGGTGTCAATTTACTTGTATAAACAACGACCTGCCCGGCTCGCTGCGGGCCGAACTTCTGCTCGGTGAGGTTTTCGGCCTGGCGGCGAAGTTCGCGGTCGTTTTTGGCGAACCTGACACGCCCCAGTGTGATGTGCGGCTTGAACGGGCGATTGTCCCGGTGCAGGTCCATGCCGGCCAGGCCGTCGTTTAGCCGCTGGTAGAGATGCTCCATCCGGCCGGCGGCTTCTTCCACGCCGGCCCAGAACATTCGGAGCCGGCCTGCCGGCGGAACGCACAGCACACCGCAAACTTCGAAGTCGAACGGCTCGATCTGCCCGGCTGCGGCTGAGACGACCTCGCAGACCTCAACGAGCTTTTCATCCGCAACGTCGCCGAGGACGTTCAGCGTAACGTGCAGATTTTCCGGCACGACCCAGCGCACCCTCGCACCGGCCCGGCCAAGCTGCTGACAGACGGCAGCCAGCCGGCTGCGGGCGGCTGAGTCTATGTCCAACGCCAGGAAGGTTCTTGCCGCCATGATCCTTTTGCCTCGTTGAAGCTACGGTGAACATGGAAGGCTAAGAAAGCTAAAAGCTCACCCACTGCTCGAACTCGGCCATTCGCGTCTCGACCTGATCTCGCGTAACGGTGCGCAGGCGATTCAGCGAGAAATCCTCCAGGCAGAAGCTGGCGGTAACTGTACCGTAGGCCAGCGCCCTACGGAGCGTGTCGAGGTCCACCTGGTCGACTGCGGCCAGGTACCCCATCATGGCGCCGGCGAAGCTGTCTCCCGCTCCGGTGGGATCGATCACCTTGGCGGCCGGGTAAGCCGGCAGCGGAGACGCCCGCCCATCGGCAAACAGCAGGCTGCCGTGTTCGCCCTTCTTGACGACCACGAAGCAGCGCACCATATCGGCGATTCGTTCGGCGGTGGCAACCAGGTTAGGCTCACCGGCCAGCAGCTTCGCCTCCGAATCGTTCAGGACCAGCCCATCTATCCGCCCCAGCAGGTCGCTCAGCGTTTCGCGCTCGGTCTCGATCCACAGGTCCATGGTGTCGGCGACGACAAACTTGGGCCGGCTGAGCTGGCCGAGCAGCTCAATTTGCAGCGACGGGTGAGTGTTGGCCAGAAACACGTATTCACTGTCGGTAAACTGCTCCGGGATAACCGGTCCGGCCTCAGCCAGGACGTTCAGCTCGACCTGGACCGTGTCGCGAACGTTGATGTCGTCGTGGTATCGCCCGTGCCAGCGGAACGTCCTGCTGCCGCGGCGGACCTCCAGGCCGGCTAAGTCAATGTTAGGATTGTCCTGAAGCGGTTTGAGGAAGTCGTTGGGGCAGTCGTCGCCGATAACACCGACCAGCCTGACAGGGGTAAAAAAGCTCGCCGCCTGCGCGAAATATACGCTCGAACCGCCCAGGGCGTCTTCGATCCTGCCGGATGGGGCTTCCACCGTGTCTATGCCGATACTGCCCGTTACCAGTAAACTCATGTCAATTCCCGATTTTCAATTTGCGATTGTCGATTTATCGTTTAGCCGTCGCCGGAACGACGACGGTTCACCCTTTTATCACCAGACACCTATCGATTCGGACGAGGGTTTTCTCGCGGCCGAGGATGAGCAGCGTATCGTATATCGGCGGGCTGATGGTCGAGCCTGTAACGGCTACGCGGAGAGGCTGGGCGACCTTGCCCATGCTTACGTCCTTTTCGGCGCAGACGCCTTCAATCAAGGCTTTGAGCGTGTCTTCGGTCCAATCACATTCGGCCAGGCGCGGTCGAAGTTCGGCCAGCATCGCGTAGCCGACGCCGTCGTTTTTGGCGAGAATCTTTTTGACGGCCTTTTCGTCATAGGCAAACGCATCATCGGCGGCAAACAGTACGCCGCACTTGGCCGGGATGTCCGCGAACGTGCGGAAACCCTTATTAATCCGCAGCAGCCGCCGCAGCAGCTCGTCGTCCCCCGCCGGGATGGGTTCCGGCGCGCCGGGATTCAACGACAGGTAATCCTTGAAGGCCGCCAGCAGATGCCCCTCGGACGCAGCCGCCGAAGCGTCGGTGTTGAACGCCAGCAGCTTGTCGCGGTCGAATTTGGCGTTGGCCTTGCCGATCCGCTCGGTGCTGAACGATTCTACCATCTCGGCCATGGTGAGCTTCTCTCTGTCTCCGGCGGGCCGCCAGCCCAGCATCGCGATGAAGTTAGCCAGCACTTCGGGCAGATATCCGTGGACCCGGAAGCTGTGCACATCCACGTCGCCTTCTCGCTTGGAGAGTTTTCGGCCTTGTGAGTCCATGATAAGCGGCAGGTGGCAGTATCGCGGCTCGGCAAGGCCCAGCGCCTCGCGCAGCAGCACATGGCGCCAAGTCTGGCCGAGAAACTCCTGCCCGCGACAGACATAGTTGACGCCCATCAGCTCGTCATCCACGACGTTGGCCAGGTGATACGTCGGCCAGCCGTCGGCCTTGCAAATGACGAAGTCGTCCATCTCGGCTGCGGGCATAACGACGTCGCCGAATGCCTCGTCATGGATTCTGACGTCCCTTTCGGGGCACAGGAAGCGGACGAGCACGGGCTTGCCCTCGGCACGGGCGTGCTCGGCGTCGTCGGCCGTCGGCAGCGCAGCCGGACGCCGGTAGCGGAAGGTCTGCTTCTCGGCCTGGGCCTGCTTTCGCATGGCGTCAAGCTCTTCAACCGTCTCGAAGGCGAAGTATGCCTTGCCGGCGTCCAGCAACTTTTGGATATACCCGCTGTAAATCTCCAGCCGCTCAGACTGGCGATATGGGCCCGCCGGTCCACCGACCTCGACGCCCTCGTCCCAGTCGATGCCAAGCCAGCGGAGGTCTTCGATAATTCCGGCGACGGCGGCCTCATCGTGGCGGGCGCGGTCGGTATCCTCGATGCGAAGCAGAAACGTTCCGCCGCTTTGCCGGGCCAGCAGGTAATTAAACAGCGCCGTCCGCGCACCGCCG
>JAXIHJ010000119.1:0-15400 GCA_034189755.1 Planctomycetota bacterium | reverse complement strand
TTGGGGGTCGAAAATAGCTAAGTATTTTTACACAGGCGAGTTACGCAAAAAAGAATTGGGCGCAATTGGGCGCAATCGGGCGCAATTGGGCGCAACTGGGCGCAACTGGGCGCAATTGGGCGCAATTGGGCGCAATCGGGTGGAATTGGGCGCGAAAGGTCGTGAGGTGCTCCACGCAAAACGGACACCCTGCGGGAGAGCGTGTACTTGTCGCCGCAGACGGGGGAGCGTCCTATCATGGCAGAGCACAAATCCCGACGTGCCGGGGCGCCTGCG
The DNA here is from genome assembly GCA_034189755.1 of Planctomycetota bacterium. Lineage (GTDB taxonomy): Bacteria > Planctomycetota > Phycisphaerae > SM23-33 > SM23-33 > JAXIHJ01. The sequence continues at coordinate 15,124 of JAXIHJ010000119.1, read as the reverse complement.
GCACGAAATGCAAAAAATAAACCAAACATATTGCGTTGCCGCCGCGAAACTGCTAGCCTGAGGCTCCATGAGTGATGCCATGGATTTGCTGCGGTCGGTAAAGGACCGCACCGACGAGACCGAGTTCTACACCCCCCTTCCCGACGGATATACCCCCGGGGCCTGCCGGTACGTTGCCGTATTCGGAACCGTCATGAGCGGGCTGGGCAAAGGGATTTTCTCATCGTCCCTGGCCAAGCTGCTGAAGGACAAGGGCCTGGGCGTTTCCCCCATCAAGCTGGAAGGCTACCTCAACATCGACTCGGGCACGTTGAACCCGTTTCGCCACGGCGAGGTATTTGTCCTGGACGACGGGACGGAAACCGACATGGACCTGGGAACGTACGAGCGGATGCTCGACCAGGACCTGGCGTGTGACAATTTCACGACCAGCGGCCAGGTTTTTTCGTCGGTGTTGTCGAAGGAGCGTGCGGGCGGCTACCTCGGCCGGGACGTTCAGATGATCCCGCATGTTACCGGCGAGGTGAAGTTTCGTCTTCGCAGCCTGGCCGCCAAAACCAACGCCGACGTTATTTTCGTCGAGGTCGGCGGCACCGTAGGCGACATCGAGAACGCCTTCTACATCGAGGCCCTCCGTGAGCTGAGCTACGAAGAAGGTGAAGGGTCGGTTCTGTTCGTGGCGCTTACGTACGTGTTAAGCCCGCCTTCGCTTGGCGAGCAGAAATCCAAGGCCGCCCAGCTCGGCATCAAGCGGCTGATGGAGTTCGGCATCCATCCGCACATTATCGCCTGCCGCTGCGAAAGCGCCGTTACCGACAAGGTCCGCCAGAAGATTTCGATTTACACCAACGTGCCGGTCCGGCGGGTGTTCTCGATGCACGACCTGCCGAGCATATACCTGCTTCCGCAGCAGATGCGGGAGGCCGGGCTTGACAGCGAGGTCATTCGGCTGCTGAACCTCAGCGACAAGGCCAACTCCGCTGCGGACACCCGCGCCGCGGCTCAGTGGCAGAAGTTCGCCTCGAAAATAGGCGCTCACAGCAAAACGGCAACCATCGGCATCACCGGCAAATACACGTCGCTGCGCGACAGCTACGCCAGCATTTTAAAGGCCCTGGAGCACGCCGGCGTCGCCAACGGCGCCGAGGTGAAGGTCAAGTGGATAGACACCACGGAAATCACGGCCGACAACGTCGCGGCGAACCTGGCCGGCGTGGACGGCATCATCGTGCCCGGCGGATTCGGCGTTCGGGGCACGGCCGGCAAGATCGAATGCATTCGTTACGCCCGTGAGAACCGCCTGCCCTACCTGGGCATATGCCTGGGCTTCCAGATGGCGGTCGTCGAATATGCCCGGAACGTATGCGGCCTGGCCGACGCCGACAGCACCGAAACCAAGCCGGACTGCAAGACGCCGGTTATCAGCATCCTGCCGGAGCAGAAAACAATCGAAGGCATGGGCGGCAACATGCGCCTGGGCGGCCAGGACGTCGAAGTCGGCCCGGGCACGCTGGCGGCTGAGCTGTTCGACGGCGCCGGGCGGATTCGCCAGCGGTTCCGCCACCGCTTCGAGGTAACTCCGGACTATATAAAAACGTTGGAACAGAACGGGATGGTCTTCTCGGGCAGGCATCCGAAACAGCCGATTATGCAGATTCTGGAGCTGCCGCGGGACGTGCATCCGTACTTCATCGCCGCCCAGTTTCACCCCGAGCTGACCAGCCGGCCGCTTCGGCCCCAGCCGATGTTCGCGGGCCTGGTAAAAGCAACCCTGGATACACATGCCTCGCAGAGATGATATTCACACGATTTTGATTATCGGCTCCGGGCCGATCGTTATAGGGCAGGGTTGCGAGTTCGATTATTCCGGCACGCAGGCGTGCAAGGCCCTGCGCGAAGAGGGCTACCGGATTGTCCTGGTCAACTCCAATCCGGCGACCATAATGACCGACCCCGAATTCGCCGACCGGACGTACATCGAGCCGATTACGCCCCAGGCCGTCGCCAAGATAATCGCCGCCGAGTCCAAAGGCCCCGCCCCCATCGACGCACTGCTGCCGACGCTCGGCGGGCAGACAGGCCTGAACACGGCCGTTGCGGCCGCCGACGCGGGCACGCTGGACGCCTTCGGCGTCCAGATGATCGGCGCGACGCGACAGGCCATCCATCGCGCCGAGGACCGCACCGAGTTCAAGAACATCTGCCTGTCAATCGGCCTGAACGTGCCGCGCAGCGGGGTCGCACACACGATGGCCCAGGCTCGTGAAATTCTCAAAGACGTCAAACTGCCTTGCTGCATACGACCGGCCTATACGCTGGGCGGCACGGGCGGCGGGTTCGCGTTCAACATCGAGGAGTTTGAGCAGATAGCCGCACGCGGGCTGGATTATTCGCCAATCAGTGAAATTCTCATCGAGCAGTCCGTTTTGGGCTGGAAAGAATACGAGCTGGAGGTGATGCGCGACAAGGCCGACAACGTCGTCATCGTCTGCACCATAGAGAACTTCGACCCGATGGGCGTCCACACCGGCGATTCCATTACCGTCGCCCCGGCACAGACGCTGAGCGATAAGGAATATCAGCTCATGCGCGACGCCGCGATATGCATCATTCGCGCTATCGGCGTGGAGACCGGCGGTAGTAACATCCAGTTCGCGGTGGACCCTGAAACCGGCAAGATGGTCGTGGTGGAAATGAACCCGCGAGTCAGCCGAAGCTCCGCACTTGCATCCAAGGCGACGGGTTTTCCCATCGCCAAGATAGCGGCCAAACTGGCGGTCGGATACACGCTGGACGAAATACCCAACGACATAACCCGCCAGACGCCGGCCTGCTTCGAGCCGACCATCGATTACTGCGTTGTCAAAATCCCACGCTGGACGTTTGAAAAGTTCCCCGAGACCGACGAAACACTCACCACGCAGATGAAGTCCGTCGGCGAAGCAATGAGCATAGGCAGAACCTTCAAGGAAGCGATGCAAAAGGGTATCCGATCGATGGAGGTCAAGCGATACGGCCTTGGACTGGATTCGAACGACAAATGGCTCAACGCAACAAAGGCCGGAGCTAAGCCATCCGATATCGACGTAGAATGGCCGATTGAAGAATCCAAACTTCGCCGCAAATTGTCCTTTCCGTGCCAGGGCCGGCTGTACTATATCCGCTACGCCTTCAAGATGAACTGGTCGGTGGACGACGTTTTTGAGTTTACACAGATCGACCGCTGGTTCCTGGTTCAACTAAAACAGCTTGTGGATTTCGAGGCGGAACTGGTTACGGCCGGGAGTCTAGAGGCCGCCGCCGAAGGCGTTCTCCGCCAGGCCAAACAGTGGGGCTATTCAGACATTCAACTGGCGACAATCTGGAATACCACGCCCGATCGTATCCGTGCGCATCGCACCAGGCTTGGTATCACGCCCGTCTATAAGCTCGTTGACACCTGTGCAGCCGAGTTCGAGGCATACACGCCGTATTATTACTCCACTTATGAGACCCCGGTTCGCAAGGTAGACCCCGGCATCTCGCGGGAATCGAAGGGAGGCAGAGCAAATTGTCAATTTATTGACGACGAGGTGCGGGTTTCCGACAAGAAAAAGATCGTCATCCTCGGCGGCGGGCCGAACCGGATCGGTCAGGGTATCGAATTCGATTACTGCTGCGTGCACGCCGTCTTCGCTGCGAAGGAGCTTGGCTACGAGACGGTAATGGTGAACTCCAACCCGGAGACCGTTTCGACCGATTACGACACGTCCGATATGCTGTTCTTCGAACCGCTGACGCTGGAGGACGTGGTGAACATTTGTGAGAAACTCAACGGCAAGCCGCTGTCTGAGCCCGGCGGTCTTTTTCACGGTGTTATCGTGCACTTCGGCGGTCAGACGCCGCTGAACCTTGCCCGCGGGCTGGAAGCCGCCGGCGTGCCCATTATAGGCACCAGCCCCGAGTCCATAGACTTAGCCGAAGACCGCGAACGGTTCGCACAGATACTCACCGAACTGAAACTTCAATCGCCGCCGTCGGGCACGGCTTTTGCGGTCGCCCAGGCCCGTGAAATCGCCGAGAGAATCGGCTATCCGGTGCTCGTCAGGCCCAGCTATGTTCTCGGTGGACGCGCGATGGAAATTGTCTCCGACACGCAGCAGCTCGACACGTACATGGCCAAGGCCGTGGACGCCTCCACGGTGGACAGGGACCATCCGATCCTGATCGATAAATTCCTGGCCGGAGCGACCGAGGTGGACGTTGACTGCATTGCCGATTTCGGCCCGGACCGCAATGGTAAAGCAACAGCCAGGCCGCGGGCGGTTATTTGCGGCGTGATGGAGCACATCGAGCAGGCCGGTATACACTCCGGCGACTCGGCTTGCGTGTTGCCGTCGTTTTCACTATCCGAAAGCGTGATCGCGGAAATTCATCGGCAGGCCAAGCTGCTCGCCGAGCGGCTCGGAGTCCGTGGGCTGATGAATATCCAGTTCGCCGTCAAGGGAAAAGAAGTGTACATCCTGGAAGTCAATCCACGTGCTTCGCGGACGGTGCCGTTCGTTTCCAAGGCTACGGGCGTGCCGTGGGCCAAGCTCGCCGCGAAGGTCATGGCCGGAAAGACCCTCGATTCGCTCGGGGTTACTGAGGCGCCCCGGCCGAAACACACCTCCGTCAAGGAAAGCGTCTTTCCGTTCACCAAGTTCCCTGGCGTGGACGTAATTCTAGGCCCGGAGATGCGTTCGACGGGCGAGGCGATGGGCATAGACAGCAACTTCGAGCTGGCGTTCGCCAAAAGCCAGATAGCCACCGGATTATCGCTGCCGACCAGCGGGCCGGTGTTCATCTCCGTCTGCGATGCCGACAAGCCCGCCGCCGTGGAGGTCGGCCGGCGCCTGGCGGCGATGGGCCTTGAACTAATGGCGACCGCCGGCACGTATGCGGTTCTCAACAGCGCCGGCGTAAGCGTGCGGCGGCTGTCCAAGCTCGCAGAGGGCAAACCTAACGTCGCGGACATTATCACCAACGGCGAGGTGGGCCTGCTGATTAACACGCCGACCCGCCGCGGGCCTACGACCGACGAAGGTAAAATCCGGGCCTTGGCGACGCTGCATCGTGTGCCGTTGATTACAACGATGACAGCCGCCCGCGCCGCCGCGGACGCTATTGCCGCATTACACGCGAACGCCAAAAGCGAAGACGCCGCCGACGCCTGGGGCATCCGTCCCTTGCAGGACTATTGGCCTCAAGAACTCTAGACGGCGCCGGCCGCAGCTAAGCGCTGTTGTGCTTCGTGCATCCGCCGGGCCGTGGGCGCTTGGCGCGTTTCCATCATGTTACGGAAGCAGTCGAACAGATACGTCGCGTCGTGCGGGCCTGGCGAGGCCTCCGGATGGTACTGGACGCTGAAAAGGCACTTGTCGGCGTGTGAAAAGCCCTCGACCGTCTCGTCGTTCAAATTGATGTGTGTTATGGCCGCACCCGTCTTAGCCAACGACTCAGCCTCGACGGCGAAACCGTGGTTCTGTGAGGTAATCTCGACTTTGCTGGTGGTCTGGTTCCTTACCGGCTGGTTCGCCCCGCGATGGCCGAACTTCAGCTTGTACGTCTTGGCGCCCAGTGCGGCGGCAAGCAGTTGATGGCCCAGGCATATGCCGAAAATCGGCACCTTGCCGATAAGCCCCCCCAGCGTTTCTATGGTATATGTTACCGCCGCGGGGTCGCCCGGGCCATTGGATACGAACACGCCGTCGGGGTTATGCTCGAGAATATGCTTGGCCGACGTGCCGGCCGGGACCACACGAACACGGCAGCCGCACTCGACGAGGTTTCTGAGTATATTCATCTTCGCGCCGCAGTCGATGGCCACCACGCTGTAAATCTTCTTGCCGTGGTCGCGCGTGGCCTGTGCGAACTCGCTGTTGTATCCGTCCGACCAGTCGTATGAATCTGAAGGTGTAACCAGCTTGACCAGGTCCTGCCCTGCCATCGACGGCAGCGCCGCCGCTCGTCGAACCAATTCTGCATCATCGAGTATTTCCGTGCTCATCACGCCGTTCATGGCGCCGGCGGTGCGGATGTGCCGGGTCAAGGCCCGCGTGTCCACGCCGGTTATGCCCATGATGCCGGCCGAGGCAAGATACTCATCCAGCGATTCGGTGGAGCGAAAATTGCTCACCACGGGCGATATCTCCCTGACGACGAAACCGCAAACCTGGACTTTTCGATTGTACGACTCGACGTCCTCCGGGTTGACGCCGTAGTTGCCGATGAGCGGATAGGTCATCGTTACAATCTGTCCGGCGTAGGACGGATCGGTCAGCACCTCCTGATAGCCGGTCATGGAGGTATTGAACACCACCTCCCCTTCGGCCGTGCCGCCGGCCCCGAAAGACCCGCCGGTCAGTACAAGCCCGTCCGCCAGGGCCAGTTTACAGGTTGTCTTGCCACATCCGGCGATGGACATTTGCGTTTCCTAGATCGGATAGTTCACGAAAGGCTATTCGCCGCGAGCGATAATCAGCGTGTCGTTCTGCCCGCCGAAGCCAAAGCTATTGGACATGACGGTTTCGACCTTTGCTTTTCGCGGTTCGTTCGGCACGTAGTCCAGGTCGCAGTCGGGGTCCGGCTCGCGGTAGTTGGTGGTGGGCGGCAGGACCTGGTCGCGAATTGCCAGCACACAGGTAATCAGTTCGGTCGCGCCGGCTGCGGCAATGAGGTGGCCGAGCATGCTCTTGATACTGGAGATGGGCACTCGCCCGGCTCGGTCGCCGAAAACGGCATGGACGGCACGTGTCTCGACCTGGTCGTTCTGCTTGGTGGCCGTGCCGTGGGCGGATATGTAGTCGATTTGCTCCGGGGCGATGCCGGCGTCGGCGAGCGCATTTCTCATGCTGGTAGCGGCGCCGTCGCCTTCGGGGTCCTGGTCGGTAATGCGAAAGGCGTCGGCGCTGGAGCCGTAGCCGATGATCTCTGCGAGGATTTTCGCCCCTCGGGCCTTGGCCCGGTCGTAATCTTCCAGAATCAGGATGCTGGCACCCTCGCCAAGGACAAACCCGTCGCGGGTCATGTCGAACGGGCGCGACGCGGTCTCTATTTCGTTGTTGCGTGTAGACAGCGCGGTCAGGCGGTTAAAGCCTGTAACACCATAAGGATGTATCATGCTGTGGGCGCCGCCGGTGATAATGGCGTCGGACTGGCCGTAGCGTATCTGCATGGCCGCCTCGCCGATGGCCTGCGTGCTGGCTGCACAGGCCGTCAGCACGTTAAAGGCCTCGCCGCACACGCCAAACTCTCCCGCAAGGTGTGCGACCACCATGTTCGATTCCTGCGCGATCTCGCGGTTCAGGTTCATTCGCTCAAAGGCCAGCTTCGCCCATCGGACCGTATCCACGGCGCCTGCCTCGGCCCAGGCATCGACCATCAGCGAGGTGAAGTTTTCGAAGTCCAGGCTGCCCTCGCCCGAACCGAGATAGATGCCCACGCGTGATTTGTCCAGTTCTGACTGCTCGCCCAGGCCGGACTGTCGCCAGGCCTGCACAGCCGCACCGAGCGCGAACTTGCAGTGCCTGCCGGCGTAGCAATGGGGTTCGGCGTCGGACAACTGCGAGGCCAAATCATAGTCGCTAACCTGGGCGGCGAAGGTCGAAGGGAACGTGCCGGCATCGAAAATGTTGATTCTGCTGAATGCGCTTTTGCACGCCAGAATGGCCGCCCACGTGTCTTCCACGTTGTGGGCGAGCGGGTTGACCGTGCCCATGCCCGTAATGACTATCCGTTTTTGCTTCATGATTCGATTCGCTTCAGTACGCAAGCGGCGCTCTGCCCGCCGACGCTGAACGCACCGGTCAGGACGTATTTCAATTCGGCGTCGCGGGTTTCGGAGCTTACCGCCAAAGGCGCGCAACCGTCGGCAACCTTGGCAAAGTTCACCGTCTGCGGAACAGACTGCTGCGAAACAGCCATCGCTGCGACGGCCAGCTCAACGCCGCCGGCCCCGGCGAACAGCGAGCCGATTGCGCCGGTTGTGGCAACGACGGGGACATCGCTGCCGCTTTCACCGAGCACGGCCCGCCAGGCGGCGGCTTCACAAACATCCTCGCCCGGCACGGCTGTGCCGTGAGCGACGATCAGGTCTATATCCTGAGGCGAAATTCCGGCCTCTGCTATCGCCTTTCGCGCGGCCAGGTCCAGCGAGCCGGCCGACCGCTGCATAACGTCGAAGCCGGCTGGATCACATGCGGCACCGAAACCAACCAGCTCGGCGTAGATTTTTGCCCGGCGCGACTCGGCGCAGGTCAGCTCCTCCAGAATGACAAGTCCGCCGCCCTCGCCGGCGACCGTACCGGTGTGATCGGCGTCGAAGGGCCGGCATGCGTCGGCGGGGCGGTCGTTCCGGCCGGTGCACACCCGGCCCAGCAGCGTCTGTCTCATCAGGCCCATCGGGTTAATCTTGCTCTCGGCACCACCGGCGATGACAACATCGGCGGCATCGCGGGTAATCCACCGCGCGCCTTCACCGATGCTCAGGTGTCCGGCTGCACCGCCGCAGGTAATGCAGTTGCTCGGGCCTTCGCAGCCGTGAATAATCGTAACGTGGCAGGCGAGCATGTTCGGCAGATACTTCAACAGCCACAGCGGTGTGAGGTTGTTCATGCCCGACGAACCCCACAGCTTCAGGTCGAACTTGCCGTCATTCACGGCGGTGTTGACGGCCGAGCCGAGTTCGTCCAGATCGGTGCAGATCAGCCCTGCGCCGATATTGCAGCCGAGACGCTTGGGGGCGATGCTCATTTCCCCGTCGTCGGTGCCGCGCGTGGCGATGCCGGCGTCGCGGAAGGCCAACTCAGCCGCCACAACGGCTATCTCGATGTCGCGGGCCATAACCTTGACGGACTTGCGGTAGCTCTTGGGCACAAACTTCCGCGCTGAAAAGTCCGCCAGTTCGCCGCCGATGCCGCACGGGAAGGCCGAGGCGTCAAAGAGGCCTATTTCGCCGACACACTGCCGGCCGGCCTGAATCGATTGAAAGGTCGGCTCGATGCCCACGCCCGCTGCCGTGACAACACCCAACCCTGTTATCCCGACGCGGCGTTTACCCATAATGCTTCTCCGCAACACGGGCACATCGAACGCCGAACGAGTGCAGCCGAGACGGTTGCACCGCTGTGTTTCCGAGGCGCTCAGCCATCGCCGCCCTCCAGGAAGGGAGCCACCAAACGCTCAAACTGGCCGGTGAAGACGAAGTTCTCCTCGGGAAACTTCGCACCTGCAAGATTCTGATCTATGTGGGAGAACATCATTTCCACCCGGCCGATGGGCTGGTTGTTTTTCAGGACGATACCCTTGACGGACGCCGCCTGCTCGGTGATGGCGTTGATCTCAGCCTGGTAAGTAACTTGATCGCCGGGCACGACGATATCGTCGAATTCCGCCCTGGCGACCTTCGCCAGTATGACCTTTTCTTTGAAGTCGCGCGCCTGGCCGACCAGGATGCCGGCGGTCTGGGCGAAGCCCTCGATCATGAGCGAGGCCGGCTGAATTGGAAATGCCTCCCAGTGATCGTGAAGATGCTCCTCAGCCAGCGAAACGTTCTTGGTAGCGACGGCCTTCCTGCCAGGCTTGAATTCCGTGAACCGATCTATCCAAATCCAGCGCATCTCAATTTTCAATTGTCAATTGACAATTGTCAATTAACCTTGCCCTTGACGTAATTGAAGATTGTCTGGACGGTGAACAGATCCGTAATTTTGTTGACGTCGGGGTCTTTTTCGAACTCGCTCAGGTCGAGGTGCGGCATGCGTTGCCTGAACTGGTCAAGGGCCGCTTCGGTCAACCTGCCGTCCTGGACATACTGCGGGTCATTCAAGAGGTTGTCCGGAAACAGCTCACCCCGCGGGATCTTGATGTCGAAGGCCTTTTCCAGGCGGAACACAATGTCCAGGTAGTCGATGGATTCTGCTCCAAGGTCGCCGGTCAACGTCGCTTCAGGAGCAACTTCGTCATCGTCTACACTCAGGGCCTCTACCAAAGCCTTCTTTACCTTGTCGAAGATTTCTTCTTCGCTCATCGGCATCGGTCCGTCTCTCCTCTATTGCCGTAGCGTTTCCTGATTCCCTTTAGCTTTCATGGTGCATAAGAGGCACTATCTATAGGAACTTCGCCGTCTAAAGTCAATGGTTAAAGGCGCTGCGATGCGGCGTTATTTTTTAGCAAGGGCCTCAGGCCCGCCGATCAATTTGAACCGCTGTTTCAACTGTGCAACGATAGCCTGGTCCGCGGCGGCAAGGTGAGAGGCCTTTTCGGCCAGGTTAAAAGATCGCAACTGTAGCCTGGCCGTTACAGTCTGCTTCTCACCGACGAAGCCAACGCCCTTGAATTTAGAGGACTCCCGGCCGATCTCAACCGCTTCGACCTCGCACCGCAATACGTCACCCGGCTGAACGAAGCTACCATAACGCACGTTGCGAACCGAGCTTAACACAATAATACTTCTGCTGAAATCCTGTTGCACACGGAGCAGCCAGGCCGCCGACTGAGTCAAGGCCTCCAGCATAAGCACGCCCGGCATCACCGGAAAAGCCGGAAAGTGGTCCGCCAGGTATTCCTCAGCCAGCGAGAGGGCCTTGCTCGTAACGATCCGCTTGCCCGGCTCGAGCGATTTTATCCCGTCAACCAGGTAAAACTTCATTGTTTGCCTTTTCGTATCTCGAAGTAGGTTTGCGGCTTTTTATTCGCTTTGCGGGTTTTTCGCAAGTGATTTTTTGCGTGGCGCAGCCTTCTGCCTCACTTGACCAGCCTGGTCAGTATATCCAACCCCTCGGCAAGGCTTTCATCGCCGGTGGCGTAGGAGAGGCGAAAGTGCGTATCTTTCGATGAGAAAACGTTGCCCGGAATAATCAGGACGTTATTTTCGATGGCCCGTTTGACAAAGCCGGTCGCATCGCCGCCGGGCGCCGGCACGAAGGCGTAAAAAGCCCCTCCGGGCCTTATCAGCCCGAACGCCGGCGACAGGGCCTGGAAGACCATGTCGCGCTTGCGCTTGTAGGCGGCGACGTGCTGCGACATATCGGTCTGCATGGCGACAGGCCCGGCAGCCTGGGCCATGCTCGGAGCACAGACGAAACTGTACTGCTGGAGCATGGTCATTTTTTCGATGATCGGCCGCGGGCCGGTGCACCAGCCCAGCCGCCAACCGGTCATCGCGTGGCTCTTGGAAAAACCTCGCATAAGCAACGTGTTGTCGTACAGCGACGCCATCGAAACAAACGGCTCGTCGTAGCAGAAACAGTTATAAATCTCGTCGGAGATTACCAGCAGGTCTTTTTCGGCGGCTATCTCGGCGATGTCGCTCAATTCCTGCCTGCCATAGACGCAGCCGGTGGGGTTGGCTGGCGAGTTGATAATGAGCATGCGAGTCTTGTCGGTGATGGCATCGGCGAATTTCTGCGGGTCAGGCCTGAAGTCGGGATAGGTATCCACCAGTACGCACTTGCCGCCGGCCAGGTGAATAAGGTGCGAGTACATCACGAAATACGGGTCGGCGAAAACCACCTCGTCGCCCGGATTCACCAACACCTGCATCGCCAGCACCAGAGCGCCGCTGACGCCTGAGGTAATCAGGTACAGCCGGTTGTCGTCCCAGCCGAACTCGGCCTGACAGGCTGACGCCACCGCCGCACGCAGTTCGGCCGTGCCTTGCGTCCGGGTATATTTATTCCGGCCGCTACGGATGGCGGCGATGGCGGCATCCTTGACTTCCGCCGGCGTGTCGAAATCCGGCTGCCCGATCGACAGGTTGATGGGGTCTTTCATCTTTGCGGCCAGGTCGAACACCTTCCGAATGCCCGAAGCGTCCAGCAGTCGCATCCTGTCGGCGATATTGTGGCTTTTGCGTCTCATCAGGCCATCACGTTCACAATGCAGTGGACAGCCCACGCATAGCCATGCGTGGGCTGTGTTCGCACAAAACCTATTTGTCCCCGCCGGTGACGGAAAGGCTGCTACTTTTCCTGGCTCTTGCTTTCGTCGCTCTCGGCAGGTGTTTTGGCTGCGGCGTCCTCGGCAGCGGCTTCGGACGAGGGGGCTTCCTCAGCGGTCTTCTTCGTCTTCATGCCGGCCCGGGAATGCCGCACCTTCGTCTTCGGCAAGCCGAAGGGCGAGTCTTTCTCCAGATCAAACTTGCCTTCGTCCGCCATGCGAGCGATTCGTTCGTCGCGCGTCAACACGCTGCGGGTGCGAATCAACCCGCCGTGAACCTTCAATGTCCTATCCATCGTCATGGATATAGCTCCAGGCAAAAATTAAAACTTCAATTTCCAATGTATTTTTCATACCACGGCTCAATCCGGCCCTGGCTGTCTCGCGTGTGCTTAAAATTATACGTCTTATATTTTCCGAAATACCTTTTGCCCATTTCCTCGATAGCCAGGGCGTGCTGCCTGGCAGCCGGGCTGTTGGGCGTAGTAAACGGCGTCCGTGACCAGACTATATACTGCTCCTTTCCAGTGCGCGGATTGTTGTACCTGGCCGCGTTCGCAGGCTCGCCGTGAGCGGTGCAGTATTTGGCGATTCGCTGCGCCTCGGCGAGCTTGGCATCGCCGAGGCCCTGGAGACCCTGGATGACCAGGTAATATTTTCCCGGTATCCGCTCCGGCAGTTGCGCCAAGGGTTTCCGGCCGTCGCCCGGCGGCGTTTCCTGTCCGTTTGTTGAACCCGCACCGGTTTGGCGGGCGGTTTGGGGCCCGGCCGTCACGCCGATTCGACCGAGCAGAAAGGCGCCTATCAGCAAGCCCAGCAGCACCAGCGCCACTATGACACAACTGGTCTGGCTCAGCGACAGCCTCAGCCGTCCGCCCGTTGTAGAAACCGCCGGCTCAGCCGACGGAACCCTGGCGGCGGTCAACGGCGCAGGGACAGGGGCCTCCTCAGCCACCTTAGGAGTTACTTCGGCCGATTCCTGGTCCGGCTGATTGGCCATCCACGGCGGTACTTCAATATCCTGCCGGACCCTTTTCGAGATTACCTCGAACAGGGACAGTGAGTTTTTTTTCTTGCCCATAGCCAAAAACTCCTGGGCGCCCAAAGAAGCTGCCCGAACCCTTTGCCCGGTTAACCCGAAGATGCTACCGGCCGCACCGCGGATTGTCAAGGGCGGTAAGCCTCTTTTACAGCGTTCACTACTTGAGGCCGGCCGGCGTCGCAGTATAATGACTGCGATAGCTTGAAGCAGTTAACCCAATAAACAGGAGCAGGAGAGACCGCCATGAAAGAAGCTTTCCCGGGAATCAAGAAGGTAAAGTACGAGGGGCCGGATTCGAAAAACCCGCTGGCCTTCAAACACTACAACGCCGAGGAAAAGATGGAAGGCAAAAAAATGGCCGACCACTTTCGGTTTTCCGTGGCCTACTGGCATTCGTTCTGCAACGCCGGCGCGGATCAATTCGGGGCAGCCACCAGGCAAATGCCGTGGGAAACGGCCGACCCGATGGAGACCGCCCGCAACAAGGTCAGGGCGTGCTTCGAATTCTGCGAAAAGCTGGGAGTGCAGTTTTACTGCTTCCACGATCGAGACGTGGCGCCGGAGGGCGACAGCTTCGCCGAGACGTGCAAAAACCTCGACGAGATAGTCAAACTGATGCAAACCGAACAGCAGCGCAGCGGAATCAAGCCGCTGTGGGGCACGGCGAACCTGTTCAGCAATCCGCGTTTTGTGCACGGGGCGGCTACCAGTTGCAACGCCGACGTCTTCGCCTACGCCGGTGCGCAGGTCGCCAAGGCCATGGAAGTTACCCATGCCCTCGGTGGGGGCGGATACGTTTTCTGGGGCGGACGAGAGGGTTACAAGAGCCTGTTGAATACCGACATGGCGCGTGAGCTGGACCACTTGGCGAAGTTCCTCCACATGGCCGTCGACTACAAAAAGCAAATCGGCTTTGCCGGCCAGTTCTACATCGAGCCGAAACCGAAAGAGCCTACCAAGCATCAGTACGACTCCGACGCGGCGGCGTGCTACGCATTTCTCCAGAAGTACGACCTGGTCGATCATCTCAAGCTGAACATCGAGGCCAACCACGCTACGCTGGCCGGGCACGATTTCCAGCATGAGCTGGAGTTCGCCTCCGCAAACGGCATACTCGGCTCGGTGGACGCTAACCGTGGAGATATGATGCTCGGCTGGGATACCGACCAGTTTCCCACCGACCTCTACCAGGCGATGCTGGCGATGCTGACGATTATGAAGGCCGGCGGCTTTACGACCGGCGGGTTGAACTTCGACGCGCACGTAGCCCGTGAGAGCTTCGAACCGGTGGACCTGTTCCACGCCCACGTCGGCGCGATGGACGCCTTCGCACGCGGGCTAAAAGCGGCCGCGGCAATTCGTAAGGACGGCACGCTTGCCGAGTTCGTCAGGAGCCGTTACGACAGTTGGGACGCCGGCCTGGGTGCAAAAATCGAGGGCGGCAAGGTCGGCCTGACCGAGCTAAGCAAGTACATGTTCGAGAAGGGCCGGCCCGACGCCAACGAATCCGGCCGCGTCGAAATGCTCGAAAATATTCTGAATGAATACATCAAGTAATCCGCCCTTCGACAAGCTCAGGGCAAGTAACCCGCCCTTCGATCCCGGCGCGCCGGGACTCAGGGCAAGTAACTCGTAATCAGTAATCCGTAATCAGTTGGAGGGCGAGCAACTTGTTGCTCGCGGAATATCTGCTCACGGCAGTTGGCTTTTGTTCGCGTCGTTCGCGGCTTCTTGAAATCGTAACTCGTAATCTGAAATTGATAGAATACGGCCATGTGTAAGCAAGACGAGAAGTTCATGGCCTTGGCGTTGGAGTCGGCTGGGCGCGGACGAGGCTTGGTCGAGCCGAATCCGATGGTCGGTGCGGTAATCGTCCGCGATGGCGTGGAGATTGCCAGCGGCCGGCACGGGCGATTCGGCGGCCCGCACGCCGAGGTCGAGGTTCTGGCCGCGGCGCGGTCGGCCGGTACGGATGTCCGAGGCGCAACGATGTACGTCACGCTTGAGCCGTGCTGTCATCACGGCAAGACCCCGCCATGCACCGACGCCATTATCGACGCAGGCATCGGGCGCGTCGTCGTGGCCATGACCGACCCGGACGAACAGGTCGCCGGCGGCGGCATT
>JAXIHJ010000118.1:0-14102 GCA_034189755.1 Planctomycetota bacterium | reverse complement strand
CGGCAAACTCCACCGTCTCCGAGGCGAAGATATCCTGCACCAGAAGGAAATCCAGTTTTTCCAGCGCCTCGGCCACGTGGCCGACGTCCGGGTCGCTCAGCATCGGATTTTCGCCCATGATGTACAGGGCCTTGAGTTTGCCCTCGGCGGCGGCGTTAATCATCTCCACCACGGTCAGGCCGACACTGCCGGGCAGTTTAACGCCCCAGGCGGCTTCGAACTTCTGCTGCACGGCAGGGTCGTCCACCTTCTGATAACCCGGATAGACGTTCGGCAGCGAGCCGAGGTCGCATGCGCCCTGGACGTTGTTCTGGCCCCGCAGCGGGTTAACGCCGCTGCCGGGCTTGCCGACGTTGCCTGTAAGCATCGCCAGGTTCGCCAGCGAAAGTACGTTGTCGGTGCCGGTGGCGTGCTGTGTGATGCCCATCGAATAGACGATCGACGCAGCCGGCGCTTTGGCGTAGAGCCGTGCGGCGCGGACGATTGATTCGGCCGGCACGGACGTTATCGTCTGGGCCATTTCCGGCGTGTACGGCTCGACGGCCTTGCGCAACTGGTCGAAGCCCTCGGTCCGCTCGGCGATGAACTTTTCGTCGGCAAGGCCCTCGGCGAGGATAACGTGCATCATCGCGTTAATCAGCGCCACGTCCGTGCCGCCGGCCTGCTGCATGTGGACCGCGGCGAACTCCGTAAGCTCGATGGCCCGCGGGTCGGCGACAACCAATGGCACGTTTCGGTCTTTTACCGCCCGCTTGATGGCTGAGCCTATAATCGGATGGCACTCGGTGGTGTTGGAACCGATGACAAAAATGCAGTCGGTAACGTCGAAATCCTCGATGGAGTTTGTCATCGCCCCGCTGCCGAAGGCCCTTGCCAGTCCGGCCACCGTCGAGGCGTGGCACAGCCGGGCGCAATGGTCAACATTGTTCGTGCCGACGGCTGCCCGCATGAACTTCTGGAAAACATAGTTTTCCTCGTTTGTGCACTTTGCCGACGCCAGCCCGCCGACGGCGTCCGGGCCGAACTGTTTGCTGATTTCGCCCAGCCGCCCGGCTGCCAATCTCATCGCCTCGTCCCAGCTTGCCGGTTCGAGCCTGCCGTTGCGCCGAATCAGCGGCTGCGTCAGCCGCTCGGCGTGGCCGATGAAGTCGAAGCCGAACCGCCCCTTGACGCACAACATCCCGTCGCTGATGCCCAAGCGAGGCCGGCCCGTTACCTGGACGATGTGATTGCCTCGCGTGTGCAGAACAAGTGTGCAGCCGCAGCCGCAATAGGGACACGTCGTCGCCGTGCGCTTAAGCTCCCACGATCGGCCGCCGCCCTCGGCGCCGGCGTAATACAGCGCTCCGGTCGGGCATACGTCGATGCAGTTGCCGCATTCGGTGCAGACGGACTCTTGCCTCGATTGGCCGGGCGGCAGAGATATCTTCGTCTCGAAGCCCCTGCCGAAATAATCTATGGCGCCGTCGACCTGCACGTTATGGCAGACTTCCACGCACCGGCCGCACAGTATGCACTTGCTCCGGTCGTAGACGATGGCCGGGCCGTCCCGGACCGGCTCGACCAGCACCTGCTCGGTGGCGAAGCTCGTTTCCTTGACGCCCAGCTCGTAGGCGTATTTCTGGAGATCGCAGTCGCCGGCCTTCTCGCAGGTCAAACAGTCATGCGGATGGTCCGACAGCAACAGCTCGATAACCATCCGCCGCGCCTGGCGCAGCGGTTCGGTGTTGGTCCGTACCACCATGCCGTCGGCGACAGGATACGAACAGGAGGCGACCAGCGACCTGGCCCCTTCAAGCTCAACGACGCACAGCCGGCACGAACTGGTCGGCGGCAGGCGCAGCGCCGGGTCGTAGCATAAATGCGGAATGTCTATGCCCGCAGCCAGCGCAGCCTGGAGGATCGTCGCGCCTCGGGCGGCGGTTACCTCAACGTCGTCGATTGTAAGCGAAATTTCTTCCGGCATAGCTCAATCTCTCGCCATGAATCCGTCTACAGATGTAACGAATCTCTGTTCGCTTTTCCTCATTCCTGCCTGCCTCCGGCAAGGTAGGCAGGCGTGGACATTCGTTACTCCAAATCACACCGCAGGCACCTGCGGGCCTCGGTGCGGGCGGCCTTGGCGGAATAGCCCTTCAGCACCTCGCCGAAACTTCCTTTGCGCCCGGCCGGCGACAGCGAGCGGATGGGCTGGCGCGGGGCTGCAGCTGCTTCCTCGTCGGGCTTGGAGCGCGAGGCGAACCCCGCATCGGGAGGAAGCTCCCCGGAGCCGCCGAGGAATTCGTCAATAGCCATAGCCGCCCGCTGGCCTGCGGCGATGGCCTCGACGATAGTCGCCGGGCCGGTTACCGCGTCTCCGCCTGCGAATACGTCGCCGCTACTGCGGAGAGTTACGGGGTCCACGCTGATCCTGCCGTTAGCCACGGCTACGCGGGCGTCGGACGCGGTGAATTCCAGCTCCGGGTACTGCCCGATTGCGACGATGACGTGGTCGGCGTCGATAACCACCTCGCTGTCGGGCTTGGGTATCGGGCGTCGGCGGCCGCTTTCGTCGGCCTCGCCGAGGGCCATCTCGACGCACCGGACGGCCCGGACGCGCCGGTCGCCTTCGACGGCAACCGGGGCTACAAGGAACCGCATGTCCACGCCCTCCAGCACGGCCTGGTCGATTTCCTCACGGAGGGCGGGCATCTCCTCGGCGGTGCGGCGGTAGAGCACCGTAACCGAATCGGCGCCCAGACGGAGGGCCGCCCTGGCCGAGTCCATTGCCGCGTTGCCCCCGCCGATGACGACGACCCGGCCGGTGAGCTTATCAAGCCGCCCCAGGCAGACCTCCCGCAGAAAGCCCAGGGCGTCCCGGACGCCGGCCATCTCCTCGCCTGGTATGCCGAGCCTGCCGCTGCCATGAGCACCGGCGGCTATGAAAATCGCGTCGAATCCCTCGTCCCGCAGTTCTTGAATCGACTCGATGCGCCGCCCGGTTACAATCTCCACGCCAGCCTGGCGGATATACTCGATGTCGCGCCGGATTGCCTCCGGCGGGAGGCGATATTTTGGAATGCCCACCAACAACATGCCGCCGGGCGCATCGAGCGCCTCAAACACCGTTACCTCCCGGCCCATGAGCGCGAGGAAATAGCCAGCCGTCAGGCCCGCCGGCCCGGAGCCGATAACGGCCACCCGACCCTCGCGGCGCCCCGGCCATTGCAGCGGCGTGCCGACATCTTTCACACGGTCGGTTACGAAGCGTTTCAAGTGGCGGATGGCCACCGGCAAGTCAAGGTCTCCGCGCCGGCAGAACAGCTCGCACGGATGATGGCACGCTCGCCCGCAGACCGATGCCAGTGGATTCCGCCTGTGGATGACCTTCAGCGCGTCGGCGTACCGGCCTTCGGCAATGCAGCCGACGTACTCCGGGACGTTCACGTGCGCCGGGCAGGCGCTGGAGCATGTGGTGGTAATCAGCCCCTCGCACACGTTGGCCGGGCATCGCTTCTCGACAATGTGGGCCTCGTATTCATCGCGGAAGTAACGGATTGTCGATAGCACCGGGTTAGGCGCGGTCTGGCCCAGGCCGCACAGCGAAGTTTGCTTGATCATCTCGCCCAGCCGAATCAGCCGATCGATGTCGGCTGCTTCGCCCTGGCCGTTCGTTATCCGGGTGAGTATCTCCAGCATCCGCTTCGTGCCGATGCGGCACGGCACACACTTGCCGCAGGATTCCTTCTGAACGAAATCGGTAAAGAAACGGGCGATATCAACCATGCAGGTTGCCTCGTCCATTACGATCAGCCCGCCGGAACCCATAATCGCGCCGATTTCCTGGACCGAGTCGTAGTCGATGGGCCTGTCGAGATATTGTGCCGGTACGCACCCGCCGGACGGCCCGCCGATCTGGGCGGCCTTGAACTTTCGGCCGCCGGGAATGCCCCCGCCGATGTCGAAGATAATCTGCCGCAGCGTAGCGCCCATAGGGACCTCGACCAGGCCGGTGTTATTGACCTTGCCGGCCAGTGCGAAGATCTTCGTGCCCTTCGAGCCATCGGTGCCGATTTTGGCGTACTCGGCCGAGCCCATCTCGATAATGCGCGGGACGTTCGCCCAAGTTTCCACGTTGTTTATGTTCGTCGGTTTAGAGAACAGCCCCCTGACGGCTGGGAAAGGCGGGCGCGGACGCGGCATGCCGCGAGCGCCCTCAATCGACGCAATCAGTGCCGTCTCCTCGCCGCAGACGAATGCGCCGGCGCCCTTGCGGATCTCGATGTCAAAGTCGAATCCGGTGCCCAGGATGTCCCGCCCTAAAAGCCCGGCCCGGCGCACCTCGTCCAGTGCAAGTGTGGTGTGCTCGATGGCTATGGGGTACTCGGCCCGGACGTAGATGAAGCCCCTGGCCGCCCCGATGGCATAGGCCCCTATCAACATGCCCTCGACGATCAGGTGCGGGTCGCCCTCCAGCAGGGCCCTGTCCATGAACGCGCCGGGGTCGCCCTCGTCTGCGTTGCAGATGATGTATTTCGGCTCGCCGGCCGAGGCGCGGGCGAACTGCCATTTCCGCCCGGTCGGAAAGCCCGCCCCGCCCCGGCCACGCAGGCCCGAAGCGGTTATCTCGGCGATAACGTCTTCCGGCGACTTATTAGATATTGCAGCGGCGGCGGTCAGGTAGGCGCCGTAGGCAATCGCGTCTTCCAGGCTGCGAGGGTCCAGCACGCCGCAGTTGCGCAGCAAAAGCCGCCTCTGGTGTTTGTAAAAAGGTACGTCCCGCCGCAACGAGGTTTTTCGCCGGCCCGCCGAGCAGCATAACCGCTGCACAACCTTGCCGCCCACAACGGTCGTCTCGACAATTTCCGGCGCGTCGTCGGGCGTAACGTTCTGGTAGAAAATATCCTTCGGGTCGATGACAACCGCAACCGCACCGGCGCACAGGCCGTGGCAGCCGGCCCGTATTACAGCGGCGCTATCGGACAGGCCGCGGCGGGAAATCTCGGCCTCCAGGGCATCGCAGACATCCAGCGCGCCCAAGGCCCGGCAGCCCGTCGAACAGACGCGAATCGCCACCTTCTGTCCCGGCTGGCGGGAAAGGTTCTTGTGCAGGGCCTGTAATTCGTTGGCGGATTTTAACGGCTTCACGATTCGGTCGTCCGGTAGCTGTCAAGAACGCTCTGAACGCGCTGCGGCGTTAGATTGCCGAAATACTGGTTGTCGATCATCATGACCGGCGCCAAAAAGCACGTGCCCAGGCACGCAACCGCCTCCAGATAAAACAGCTTATCCGGCGTTGTCTGGCCCTCGTCTATACCCAGCAGTTGCCGGATCGTATCGACAATCCTGTCGGCGCCCTTTACGTGGCAGGCCGTGCCGCGGCAGCAGCGTATCGTGTGCCGCCCGCGCGGCTCGGTGTAAAACTGGGCGTAGAAGCTGACCACGCCGTAGACCCGGCTAAGCGGAACCTTCGTGCGGCGGCTGACCTGCCGAATGGCTTCAGCCGGCAGGTAGCCGAATTGCTGCTGCACCTGCTGAAGGATGCCGATGAGGTCCGCATAGCGCGAGGGTTTTAGCTGTTGCTGTTCAAGCTCCGACAGGAATCGGGCTATATCCTGGCCGGAAGGCTCCTGGGCGGAAGGCTCCTGGGCGGGATCGGCCGGTAAGGTTTTTGCGGCAGGCGTTTTACTCATATCGGGACAAATTGTATCAGATTCGACCGGCTGCTTCACATACCGTTTGCCTCTGTCGGCAATCGTATCGCCTCCAGCTCCTGTGGCGTATTGACATTGGCTAACTGGTCGGCCAGGGCGTCCGGAACGTCTAATCGGCGGACGCCGGCGGCCCCCAGGCACTTCCAGACCGATGGCTTTTTCCCGGCCGCCGCATCGCTTGTTTCCATGGCCGATTCGATATACCGGCGAGCTTGCGGCTCATAGACGGCAAGCAGTGTCTCCAGGCGACCCGTGCGCGGGTTGACGACCGCCGTGGCCTGGCCGCGATCCGCCGACGAGGACCGACCGGCCAGAAGATAATCGAGCAGGTCTCCGCGCAGAAGCGGCATGTCGCAGGCTACGATGCAAACGCCCATCGCCCGGTCGCCCTCGGCTGCGATGCGCAGCGCCGTGGCTATGCCGCCGGCAGGCCCGCCGCCGGGCATGTCGTCCGGATGCCACCGGGCGCACGCAGGAACGTCGCCTTCGGCAGGGCGCCGGCCTATTATCATCACCCGCCCCAGCCGGTCGGCCAGCAGCTCGCACAGGCTGCCCAGGACGCTCCGGCCGGCGATCCTCAGCCGCGACTTGTCAAAGCCCATTCTCCCGCTCGTACCGCCGGTCAGCACGACGCCGATAAGGTCCGACCGAAGGGCAAGTCGACGCTCCAGCCAGTCCGTCACCCACGCCGCCAGCGAGTCGGTATCGTCGCGGTCGATTCGGCCGGCTGTGGTCGGCAACTGCACCGGCCGGCCGGGGCCGGCAAGCCTTATCTTATCGTGAATCGACTGCTTGTAGCCCTCAGCCAGCACCAGGTCGCAGTCGCGGCAGAACATGGCCGCCAGGTCAACCAGCGAAGTGCCGCTACAGGCGGCCCGTATCTCAACGGCGCCGTCGGCGACGGCGATAACGGGCCTTGCGCCGGCTCGGCCAAGCCGGTCGGAGTCCTTATCCGAGCCGACGCGGTCCAGGTGATGGCAATGCTTGATACCCGCTACGTGCAACCCCTGCCGACTCAGGCGAGCTATGAGCCGCTCAAGCAGGTGCGTCTTGCCGCTTCCGCTGGGGCCTGTAACACAAAGAGTCGGAGGGACCATCATGTAATAAGTGTACGCGACCGGCCTGGCTTCCGCGACGAGGAAATGGTTACGTGCGTATTGTGGCGCACAGTCCGCAAGGTCATAATATAGACATTTGGGAGATGAGTTTATGAACCCTGAGACCGAACGGCAAATTCGCCAGTCCATTCAGCAGGCGGCTCGCGACGGCAAGGTCGCGTGCAAGGTATTGCTGGAACTGGCCGAGCGGATGGAAACCCCGCCAAAGCAAATCGGACAATTCTGCAACGAGATGAACATCCGTATTGCCGGCTGCCAGTTGGGTTGTTTTCGCTAATGGAACCGAGCGTCAAACGTACGATTTTGCGCCTTGAGCCGGGCCGGTCGGCTTCACTGGCCGACGAGGTCGTTGTCGAGGCGCGAATCGAGCTGGACGTCAACGAGGGCCGGGGTCAACTGCCCCTGGTCTGCTCGCCGTGCGACGTCGAGGCCCTGGCTGTAGGCCTGCTTCTCAGTGACGGAGCGATAAGGCATCGGCAGGACCTTCATGCCGCCGAGTATTTCCCGGCCGAGAACAAGGTCGCCGTGCTGGGCGATTTTGATGAAAGCGTCCTGAAGGACATGCAGCTTCACCGAGTGCAGGCTTGCGGTGCGGCTGCGCATACGTTTACCGGTTCGGGCCTGAGGCTCAGCCCGCAGCAACTGCTGGCACTGGCCGAGCAGTTCGACCGCCGGATGGACCTCTGGCGGCGGACCGGCGGTGTGCACGCCTGCGCGCTGGCGGAGGCGGACGGGATCGTGCTGTTCGCCGAAGACATCGGCAGGCACAATGCATTCGACAAGGTCATGGGCAAGGCGTTTCTGGAAGGTATCGACGTTGCGGACCGGCTTGTGCTGACGACGTGCCGGTTATCGGGAACAATCGTCACCAAGGCCGTCGCCTGCGGCGTGTGCATGCTGGCGTCGGGTTCGGCGGTTACGCACCTGGCCGTCGAGCTTGCAGAAAAGGCCGGTCTGACGTTGGTGGGCTTCCTCCGCGACGGACGGATGAACGTCTATGCCGACCGCCGGCGTATCGACGGAAAGGCCGGCCCGGCCGCATCAACGCCGAACGGCAAGGAATCCACATGAGCATAACGTCCAAGGAGCGAGTTGGCAGACTACTGACCGGCCGGAAGGCCGACAGAATCGGCAAGGCCGAGGCGCCCTGGCCACACACGGTCCGGCGCTGGCATGAGGAAGGGCTGGCTGAAGGTGTCCACCCGGCGGACTTTTTCGGCATGGACATGGGGCTGATGGTGAACATCGACAGCTCATTCGGGCTGCCGAGCCGGACCGTGGAGGAAACGGACGAATTCATACTCACGCGCGACAACAACGGCGTCCTGGTAAAACATTGGAAGGACGAGCACGGCATACCCGCCCCGATAGAGTTCTCGATCCGGTCGCGCGAGGATTGGAACCGGCTTCGCGAGCGGCTGGCAGCCAACGAACATCGCTGCACCTGGGGGCGTTACGGCGACTACTTCAACTCCTACGAAAAAGTCTCCTGCGAAACGTTGGCCCAGGCCGTCCAAACCAGCCGGGAGATCGCCCGGAAATTTTTCCTGCTGCACACACCGGACCCGTACGAGGCGACGATGGCCCGCGTGGGTGACGAAACGCTGCTGGTGTGGATGGCAACGGAGCCGAAACTTGTAAACGAGATGTTCGATGCCCACGCGACATTAGTCTGTAATCAAGTGGAATCGCTTCATCGGCGCGGTATCAGGGCAGACGGGATATTCGTCGGCGGGGACATCGCCTACAAAAACGGATTGATGTTTTCGCCGGCGATGTATCGCGCACTTTTGTTTCCACACCACAAGCGGATGTTCCACACATTCCACGAGTGCGGACTCCGGGTCATCTACCACAGTGACGGCCGAGTTACGGAGGCCGTGCCGATGCTGATTGAAGCGGGCATCGACTGTCTTCAGCCGATGGAGGTCCAGGCGGGAATGGACGTGGGCCAACTCGCCGATGCCTTCGGCCGGCAAATCAGCTTCATGGGCAATGTGTCCGTAAAAGCTTTGTCGTCTTCCAAGGACGAGGCGGTCCGGGAAGCCCGCAGAAGGATCCGCGCCGGCAAGACCGCCCGCGGTTACATCTTCCACTCGGACCATTCCCTCCCCCCTACGGTCTCATTCGAGAATTATCAAGCCGTCATGGAAGTGGTCGATGAGGAAGGCGGATATTAAGATGCAGCGTGGCGTGGCAATGGAAACTGGAAAATGACCACCGAACGACACCACAAGCTTACCGCCAAATCCAAGGTCTGGCTGGAAAGCGGCGGCCGGGCCGTCTTCGGGGACGGCAAGGCCGAGCTGTTGGAGCAAATCGAGCAGACAGGCTCGCTGGCTGCGGCGGCTGAGTCTATGGGCATGAGCTATCGCGGCCTGTGGGGCCGGCTGCGAGAGATGGAACGCCGGCTGGGCATGAAACTGCTGGTCCGGACCACCGGTGGCAGGGGCGGCGGCGGCTCGCAACTCACGGACCAGGGGCGAAAACTCCTGAGCCAATACAGACGATTCAGAGACGGCGTAGACAAACTCGTAGACGCAAGGTTCAAAAAAAACTTCGGACAATAATCCTCCCTTTACCCCTTGACTCGCACGTGGCAAATCGTTATGCTGCTCATGGCATAACGCTCAATGCTTTTGTTCGCTCTGTGCTTGCTCAGGAGAAATCAGGTTGCTCGCTCGTCGCTCAAAGGCCTTTACCCTCATCGAGTTGCTAATTGTCATAGCGATTATCGCCCTGCTGGCCGGCATTCTTCTGCCTTCGCTGGCACGGGCGAAGACAATCGCTCAACTGGTTACCTGCCAGAACCGGCTCCATCAGTGGGGTTCGGCCTTCGCGTTGTACGCCGCCGATAACAATGGGTTCTATCCCCACACCGACGGTCTGGACCGCGACAAGGGCCAGGCGGACTGGTTCGGCTGGGTGGACGTGCTGCCGGCTATTATCGGCGGCAAGCCCTGGCGGGACCATGCCATCTGGCAGAGACCGGGCGAGGGAACGTTTTTCCAGTGTCCCGCCGCCCGGCTGGGGCCTGACAACCAGTACGGCTACCCGCCGCGACGAAACGGCTATTTCTCCTACGCAATGAATTCGTGCCTGGAACTGGACGATGATTGCTGGCGCGCACCCGGCGACGGCGGAAAGCCCATGCCGAGTTTCCTGAACACCGATTTAATCGTCGCGCCGCAGCAAGTCGTGCTGTTGTTCGACCAGCTTCTGGATACTCGCTTCGGTTATGGCGGACAGGGCGCCTGCCCCTCCGCGGGCAAATACTGCGGCAGTTATCCCAAGGCCTTCAGCGCCCGCCACGCGCGGCACGGCGGCGAATTAGGCGGGTCGATTCTGTTTTGTGATTACCACGTGGAGTGGACCGCTTCGGTATGGAAACCCGAGTGGCCCGCGGACATGGAGGTTCCGCCGCGAGATGACGAAAACTGGTTCCCGTATCCGGTGGGCAAAGGCCCATAGAAAGAGAGGAAAACGATGCAAAAGACGACAGGTTTTATTGTACTGGTAATTTTGGCTTCGGCGGGCGCGGCTGAGGCGGTGCCAATACCATCGCTGACAATACCGGATGTTCAGTTCAGCGATGCGGCAAATGGCTGGACATCCTTCTACGCCAATCAAATCGTGGATGTAACCGGCGGTGTCGTAACTTACGCAGCCACGCCGCCGGGCAAGAGCACTCCGCGAGTGATAATCCAGGACCCCGGCTTCTCGGAATGGGCCGGCATCGAAATTAAGGTCTTCGACGGCACACTAGCTGATGGTCTTCAGATCGGCGACCGGGTGGACCTGACCGATGTATACGTGGACGAGTCCAGCAAGGCACGCGGCACGACGTATCTTCTTTTTGACGTAATGAACTATGGCTCGAGTTTTACGGTAGTCTCCGGCGGCCACACTGTTGACCCGACGGTCATCGATCTGTCGATACTGGGCGCCGGTGATGAAAGCGCCGACCCCGTCCAGGCCGAAAAATACGAAGGCATGCTGTTGAGCGTCGCCGATGTTACGGTTACGGCTATGGACCTTGGCTCGCACAGCGACAATTACGAACTAACCAACACCGCCGGGGCCTGCTGGGCCAGCGATTATCTAAATGTCGACAGGCAGGCGGTCGAAGACTACCATGCTAAAGTCGGCCTCGGCGCCGGCTTCGACGCGATTGTCGGCGTGCTGGAGCAATACACCAAAACATCCAACGACTATGATTACTATCAGCTTTTGACCCGCAGCGGCGCTGACTTTGTTCCCGAGCCAGCGTCGGTCGTCCTGCTGCTGCTCGGCTCTGCGGCGATGCTCGGCAGGAAGAAACGGACGTAGCAAAGTCCGGTTATCTTTGGCGCGGCGATGGGATTTGTGAGAGAATCAGCAGGGAATACCCGGGCAAGGTACGGAGTCGGAACTATGAAAAAGGCTATGTCAATAATCCTTGGAATCCTGTTCTTCGGCAGCGTGTGGGGCATTTCGGAGGTTTTTGTGGGCGAGGCGCTTTACCGCACCGGCTTTGGTTATGCCTCTGTACCATTGACCGTTATTGCCCTCGTCGTATTGAGCCTGGCCAAGGCGCACCTCCCGCAGGCCGGGGTCTCGCTGGCTGTAGGCTGCTGTGCAGCCGGCTATAAATGCCTCGCCATGTTCTCGGCGATCGCGGAAACGCCGATATACACGTGCCACCTGCTTGGCATTTTTCTGCTGGGTGCGACATACGAGATTGTTTTCAGCCTGCTGCCGAGGCGAAACAAGGCCTTGTGCGCAGTCGCCGCGACATATGGCAGCTATGTGTTATTCGCCCTTCTGATTACATATGTATTTCGTTATCAGCCATGGGCCGCAGGCGGTCCGGCGAAGGTCCTGCGGCACATTTTGATAAGCGGCACCCTGGCCGCCGGCGGCGGCGCGATTCTCGTGCCGCCGACCTTCCGCCTAGCCGAGGCGATTGGGCGAAAAACGGTTCGCCCGGCCCTGCTGCGACCGCAGCTTGCTACGGTCGGCCTATGCCTGGTTACGGCTACGCTCTGGGCCGCAGCGATACTCCTGGCCGTATGAAACCGCCTCGCGCCAAGCTCATCCTCTGGACCGGGCCGAAACATTCGGGCAAGACGACCGCGGTGTTGAAGCTGGTTTCAAAGGCCCGGTCGGCTGGTTTTTCCGTCGCCGGCCTGGTCGCGCCTGCCGTTTATCATGGCCGTCGGCTGACGGGCTTCGACGTGGTGGACATCCATACCAAAAAACGCACCACACTGAGCCGATTGGGCGGACACGGCCCACAGATAATCGGTGAATTTGCGCTTACCGCCGAGGGCCTGGCGCTTGGCCGCAAAGCACTTGGTCCTGCGGCGGGTACGGCCGATATGGTAATCGTGGATGAATTCGGCCCGCTGGAGCTGGCCGGCGGAGGCTGGCGGGAGGCTGTCGACGAACTGCTGCGCTCGACGGGCGGGCTTGGCCTGCTGGTGGTGCGCGACGGCAGCGTAGACGCAGTCCGCCGGCTTTACGCTTTGTTCCAACCCCTAATCGTGCCGGCGGCGGGAGGGGCCGACGCCCTCAAGACCGTCATCGACGTGCTGAGAGTTTCACACTGACCTGCTTTGGATCTACGCGCCGGCCTGCTTCAGGAGCCTGTTGACCGTCTGCTTTAGCACGATCGGCTCGATGGGCTTGTCCACGTAGGCTTCAGGCTCGCTGCCGAGATAGTCGCCCATGTCCTTGCCGGAGAACTTTACGCCCGTCCGCTCGGCAACGGCCGTCAGCATGATAACGGGCACCGTAGAAAGTTTCGTATCGGACCGAAGCTGATTGAAGACCTCGAACCCGCTGAGCTTTGGCATTTGCACGTCGAGTATAACCAATTGCGGATTTTGCTCGCGGGCCACTTTCATCGCCTCTTCGCCGTCCATAGCCGACAGCACCTCGTACGGCGTATCGGCCAGGGCGTCGCGAACAAAATCGATGCAATCCTGCTCATCATCTGCGATCAGAATCTTGGCGGCGTCAGTCATGTACTCGTCTCCTTGTCCGTGTTCGGCATGCCGTCGATCGGCAGCGCAATGACAAACTTCGTTCCTCGTTCCACCACGCTGTGGAACTTGATGGTCCCACCGAGGGCGTTAATCAGCTTCTTGGTCACGGGCAGTCCCAGGCCGGTGCCGTGGTTGCCCTTGGTCGTGAAGAATTCCCTGAACAGCTTGCTGCGATTCTCGGGCGATATGCCCGCCCCGTTATCCGCCACGCTTATCGTCAGCCGCGGCCTGCCCGGGCCCCGATAGATGCGCACGGCCACGCGGCCGCCCTCCCGGCCGGCGTCAACCGCGTTTGTAAGAAGATTCAGCAGACAGCGGTATATCTGAGTCGGGTCCGTCATCACTTCCTGCAAATTTTCAGCCGGCACGAAGCCGACGTCGATGCCGCGTTCGGCGGCACGGTCTGTCATCAACTGGCAGACCTGCTCAGCCAGGTCGTTGACGTCCGTGGGAAACGGGTGGCAATTCGCTTCCCGCGCAAGCGAAAGCATGTCGAGCACCAGGTTGCTGAGCATGGTGAAATTCTTGCTTACAAC
Organism: Planctomycetota bacterium; assembly: GCA_034189755.1. GTDB lineage: Bacteria > Planctomycetota > Phycisphaerae > SM23-33 > SM23-33 > JAXIHJ01. The sequence continues at coordinate 726 of JAXIHJ010000118.1, read as the reverse complement.
GCCCCAGCCGTGATTTACACGGTCGAAATCCTTCACAGCCAGCGAGCGGTCCACGACGGCCGAGCCGGAACGGATGCCGTTCAGGACGTTCTTGACGCAGTGCGCCAGCCCGCTGACCGTCCGCCCCACCGCCGCCATGCGTTCTTTCCGCAGGCCCTCGGCGTGCAGGTGCGCGTTCTCCAGGGCCAGGGCGATCTGTGCGCCGACGGCCTCGGCCAGGCTGAGATCATGCTTGTCGAAATCGGCACCGCCGTGCTTGTTGATAAGCTCCAGCACGCCCCAAAGCCGCTCATTGCTGCGAAGCGGCACGCACAGGATGTTGCGAGTGGTTACACCGGTGGTGTTATCAACGCGGCGATACAGCCGCGGGTCGTTCTGGGCGTCATTGACGATGAACGGCTCGCCCGTTCGCACCGTATGGCCGCAAATACCTTCCCCGGGCGGCAGGGGCACGGACTTGGCTGCATCTGCGCCCGGGCCGGCCGCCAGGTAAAAGCGCATTACGGACGTCTCGGGGTCAATCAATAGAATACTGGCCCCCTCCGCCCCCGCTATTTCCGCGACCTCTTCCAGCGCCACGCCGAGTACGCCCTGCAGGTCAAGCTTGCCGCCCAGCGCCCTGCTGACGGTCAGTACGGCGTCAAGCTCCTCAGCGGCGCGCCGGTCGTGCGATATAAACCGGCCGGGGCCTTTGGCCGCCGGCCCTTGCTTTGGCCTGCCGATTGA
>JAXIHJ010000117.1:0-4951 GCA_034189755.1 Planctomycetota bacterium | reverse complement strand
GGTCCGCGTCGCCTCGCGGTGTCGGCTGGTCTTTTTCGATCGCTTCGCGCACGGCCGGTTCGATTAGATATCGATTGACGACCACGCCGGCAACGTTCAGTCCCGCAGACCTGGCCGCGTGAAGCGTCAGCAGCGTGTGGTTGATAGTGCCCAGGCCGGCTCGGACGACAATCACCACGGGCAAAGCCATCATCATCGCCAGGTGAACCACCCAGAAATCATCGCTGATGGGACACAGCAGCCCACCGACGCCCTCGACAATCACGGCTTCCCGGTCGAGCCGGTCGTAGGCATCGAAGATCGCCTCTAAATCGACGTCTCTACCTTCGCGGCGGGCGGCGACGTTCGGGGCAAGCGCAGCGGCAAAGCGCAGTGGAGTAATCTCGGCCAGTGTCCGCGTCGATTCGGCGCAGGCGGCCAGGAATTCCGCATCGGTACTGATAAGTTCCCCGCGCTCGCGCCGGCAGCCGCTGGCGACCGGCTTGAATACGTCCACCCGACGGCCGGCCTTGCGGAACCGGCGGGCGATAGCGCCGGCAATCAGTGTCTTGCCGACTTCGGTGTCCGTGCCGGTTACGAACAGCCCCCGCAGCCGGGGCAAGGGCGGATACCGCGAAACGTCAAAGTCAAACGGGCCGTCTTGTCTTGAAGTATTCATGTATCGTCGCAACCATTCCGGTCAGGAGGCGTTTGAGAGTTTGTCCGTCCATTGCCGGTGCGGGCATGAGCACAACCACGTCGCCGAGCGGGCGGGTTATGATGCCGTGGCTGCGTGCGGCCCGGCAGATAGCCGTACCGACACGCATATTCGGGTCGAACGGCTCTTTTTTGTCGCGATCGCGGACCAGCTCGATGCCCACCATGAAGCCCGCCTGGCGAATGTCGCCGACGTGCGGGTGGTCGGCCAGTTCTGAAAGCTCGCGGCGGATAAGCTTTATCTTGGCCGGCATCCGCTTAAGCAGGTCCGAGGAAAAGATCATGTCCACGCTGGCTGTCGCCGCCGCACAGCCAAGGGCGTTGCCGGTGTAGGTATGGCCGTGATAAAAAGTCCTGCCTTCGGCAATATCACCGCAGAAGGCGTCGAAAATTTCCGGCGTGGCCATCGTCGCGGCGACCGGCAGGTAGCCGCCGGTCAGACCCTTGCCAAGGCACATAATGTCGGGCGCGACGTCCTCGTGCTCGCAGGCAAAGCCCCTGCCGGTGCGGCAAAAGCCGGTAGCCACCTCGTCACAAATCAGCAGCACGTCATGTTTTTGCGTAACCTCGCGGACGCCTCGAAGAAAACCTTCCGGCTGCGTGAGCATCCCGCCGGCGGCCTGGACCATCGGCTCAACAATCACCGCGCAAAACTCATTCGGCGCTTCAGAAATGGCCGCGTCGATTTGCCGGACCACGGCCCGGCCCGCTGACTCGCCGGCCGGATGATGATACACATTCGGCGAATCCACGAACGCAGCCTCGAACAGCAGCGGTTGAAATATTCGGCCAAACGTACTGATCCCGCCGACGCTCACCGCACCGATGGTGTCGCCGTGGTAGCCTTCACGCAGTGCGATGAACCGTTTCCGGCTCGCCTGGCCGATGTTGCGGTGGTATTGAAAGGCCATCTTCAGCGCCACCTCGACGGCCGTGGCGCCGCTGTCGCTGTAGAAGACCTTTTCCAGCGGCTCCGGCGTTATGCGCACCAGGCGCTCGGCCAGCTCGATGCTCGGCGCCGAGGCATGACCCAGCAGCGTGCTGTGAGCGATTTTGTCGAGCTGATCGCGAACGGCGGCGTCGATTTCCGCCACGCGGTGGCCGTGCAGGTTGCACCACAGGCTGGAAAAGCCGTCGATGTACCGCCTGCCGGCCGTATCGATAAGCTCAAAGCCCTCGCCGGCTTCGATGACCAGCGGCTCGTCGTCAAGCCACTGCCTCATCGGCGTAAACGGATGCCAGATGAACTGCTTGTCCATTTCAGTCAATCGTTCGGCGTTTTGGCGGGGGGCGTTCGTCTTGGGTTTCATGCGTGCTTCCAGCTTGGCCGGATTGGGCCGTTACTTTCGCTTTACCATGCGGATTTCCGCCCCGATGCCGGCGTTCAGTGTTTCGTCGGCCCGGCCGCGGTTGACCGCCACTTCGAGCAGGCCCATGGAATTAAACAGCGCCAGTGGCCGGCCCTTCGGCACGAAGGCGTAGCTGCCCTGCAAGCCGCCCACGTCCCTGCCGGCACAAAGCACGCTCGGTGAAGCCAGGTTCTCAAAGGTCCGCTCAATCATGCTCGCCGGGATGTTGCTGACGAGATTGCCGAAGCGGTCGACGTATATGACCTGCCCCACGATTTCGGCTTCCTGTTCCTGCGGTTCCGGCAGGTCGAGCATTTCATAGCTTTTCGGCTGCGGGCCAAGCCGGGTGAGTTGCAGGCCGTTGAGGATGTGCCCGGCGACGGGAGCGAATACGTCCCGCCCGTGGAACGTCATCGAAGCCGTCGCAGCGGGCAAATACTTCGTGTTCGAGACGACCGCCAGGGCCTCAAGCGGCATTCGCCTGGAAATAAACGTGATGACGCCGTTGTCGGGAAACAAGAAGTTCTGCCCGCCGAAGCGTGCGGCGAGGATTCGGCGATCGGTGCCGACGGTGGGGTCCACCACGACCACGTGCAGCGTTCCCGTCGGATAGTACGGCGCGGCCTGGGCGAGTATGAACGCCGCGGCCAGAACGTCTTGCGGCGGAACGTGGTGGCAAAGGTCCACGATCCGGGCGCTATGGCACATGCCAAGGATTACGCCTTTCATCGCCGCTACGTACGGGTCGCGGGTTCCGAAATCCGTCAGTAATGTCGCCAGTGGCTGCTTAGCCATGTACAATACCTCAGTAAGGCAAAGTCGGCCCGACACGAACGGGGTGATTATATTCGATGGCCAGCCACGAGAAAAACCTAATCGCCGCCAGGGGCAAAATGCTTCGGGACCAGCTTCGCGCCCGTGGCATCGACCATCCGGGCGTTCTGGAGGCGTTTTCCGCCCTGCCGCGTGAGCGGTTCGTCCCGCCGGAGCACACCGAAGACGCCTACGCCGACCGGCCGCTGCCGATCGGATACGGCCAGACCATCTCCCAGCCTTACATCGTCGCGCTCATGGTGCAGGCACTTGACCCCCGCCCCGATTATCGCATTCTGGACATCGGCGCCGGCAGCGGTTACCAGACGGCGATCCTCGCCGGGCTTGTCTCGCACGTCTATGCGATAGAGCGCATCGAGAAACTCACGGAAAAGGCGACGGCCGTCCTGGCTTCGCTCAACGTTACGAACGTAACGATGTGCACGGGAGACGGCAGTATGGGCATGCCCGCCGAAGCGCCTTTTGACGGGATTATCTGCGGCGCAGGCGGTCCGGACGTGCCGGAATGCTGGGGCGACCAGCTTACCGACGGCGGGCGTATCGTCATGCCCGTCGGCGGACCTCACAGCCAGGTGCTCGTCGCCGTGGAAAAACACGGCGACCGGATCCGCCGGCGTGAGCTTTGCGGTGTGCGATTCGTCAAACTCATCGGCAAAGAAGGGTGGCCCGAAGATTGATAAACCGACCCCGCGCGGCTTGACAGGGCCGTTTATGCCGCTATCATCGACCGCCGTAGTTGAAACCGAACTTGGGAAGGAATTGACATGTTTCGAATCCTGCCGATTGTTTTGCTGCTGGCGATTATTTCACCAGGCTGCAAGCCAAAGCCCCAGCCCCCCCAGACGACTGACCTATCTCCTAGCGTCAGGCCGGTGGAAACACTCGAGCCGGTCGAGCCTGCGCCTCAGCCCGCCGCGGCTGCGGCGGCGGAGCCGGCCGACAAGCCCGTGCCGCCCAAGTTAACATCCACACCAGAGCAGTTGGAGTTCACGAGCTACACCATAAAGAAAGGCGACACGCTCTGGTCCATTTCCAAGCATTTTCTCGGTAACGGAAAACGCTGGAGGGAGATCGTCGCGGTCAACCCGGACCTGGACCCTGCAAAGTTGAGGGTCGGCCAGACGATCAGGGTTCCAACCAGGTAGGGGCTGCCTCTACGGAGGCGTGAAGTGGGCCAGATCAGCCTCGAGATGCCGGTGCAGTATGTCAAAGGAGTAGGCCCGGCCCGCGCGAAGCAACTGGCCGCTCTCGGCATCGAGACCGTCGAGGATTTGCTGCTGTATTTCCCGCGCCGGTTCGACATGCGCCGCCAGGTCCAGCCTATTGAGACCCTTGGAGGCGACGAGCCGGCAGCCACTGTCGCCGGCGAGGTGAAGGATACCAGCCAGCAACGGTTCGGCCGGCGGCCTTATTTCCAGTGCACGCTCGACGACGAAACCGGCTGGGTAACGGTCAAGTGGTTCCACGGCGGCTACCTGTCCGACCGCATCAAGACCGGCATGTTCCTGGCCGTCAGCGGCAAGGTCAGCGTTTACAAAGAGGCGATCCAGTTCATCAACCCCGGCTTCCAGGTGCTCTGGGAGCCTGAAGAAACCGATCTCAGCCGGGATGAGCTGCTGCCGGTTTATCCGGTTGCGGCGAAACTCACCAGCGGCGTCATTGCAAAGATCGTCCAAAACGTCCTGCCCGAGGCCCGGTCGCTTATAGCCGACTGGTTCGACCGCCCGTTCCTGGCCAAGCGAGGCCTGCTGCCTCGGGCCAAGGCCGTCGCGGCGATGCACAGGCCTGAAGACACCGAACACTGGTCCCAGGCACGTCGCCGGATGGCATATGATGAATGTATCTTAATGCAGCTCGGCATAGCGATGACGCGGATGCGCCAGGTGAGCCGGCCGGCGTATCCCCTGCCTAACTCGCCACAGATCGACAAGCGAATCCGAAGGCGATTTCCCTTTAAGCTGACCGATGCCCAGGACCGCGCCGTGGCGGAGATTGCCGCCGACCTGGGGCGGGACCGGCCTACCAACCGCCTGCTCCAGGGCGACGTCGGGTCGGGCAAGACGGTCGTCGCG
>JAXIHJ010000116.1:0-5036 GCA_034189755.1 Planctomycetota bacterium | reverse complement strand
GTCATTTTTTACGCCAGCTTAATAGTTCTGTAATAGTATCTACATCGCTAATATTGAAAGTCCGTGCGCCTGGGCTAATTCGCTTGGTCAACCAGCGCAGCGGCGAGGTTTTTGTCGGGCAGGCCCAGGCTTCGCAGTATCTCAGTTAGAAGAGGCCGGCTGCCGAAACGGACCTGCACATCGTCGGGCGTCAGGCCGGCTTCACGGAGAAAATCCACGCAGACGAAGATGCACTCGGCGTCGGCAAGCACGTCGTCGCTGCCGATAATGTCGATGTTCCACTGGAAGAATTCCCGCAGCCGGCCTCGCTGGGGATTCTCCGCCCGGCACAGCCGAGGCACGGAGAACCACTTGATGGGGCGAGGCAGCGAGTTGATCTTCGCATTGACCATGCGGGCCAGCGACGGCGTAATCTCCGGGCGAATCGCAAGGTTCCGCCCTCCCCTATCGGTGAAGCTGAAAAGCTGCTCGGCAATTTCCTGGCCGCTCTTGATGGTAAAGAGGTCCAGATACTCGAAGATCGGCGCGTCGTATTCAGCGAAGCCGTTGCGCACCGAGACCTTGCGCCACGTCTCGATGATCCAGTTCCGCAGTCGCATCTGCTCGGGATAGAAGTCCCGCGTTCCCTTTACCGCTTGAAATTCCATGTCTTCACGCTGGCCCGGTTCGCCTTTCAGCACCGTTTCTTCTTTTTTCGTGTCTTTTTCTTATGCTTCTTTTCAATCTTCGCCCTGGCCTTGATTTTTGCAGCTTCGAATTTCTTCTTGCCCAGTAGCTTTCGAGCGTAGGCCTCCAGCTCTTCGGGGCTTTTGAAGAAGGCCTTGTAATCGTAGTCGCCGCCGCTGTGGTCGCAGTCGGCCAGGTCGTAATCCCGGCAGATCAGCGGGCGATCGTCGTAAATCTTACATCGGTTGTCGGCGGCTAACATCTTGCACCGATTGTCGATGGAGATGTACCAGTCGTCATCCTCGTCGATATGGACGGTAACGCCTTTGTGGCAGAGATACCACCGCACGTCTTCAAGCTCTTCATACGTGTCCGGCTCATCGATTTCGAAACAGAAATACTTGCAGCACTTTGCACCACATTCCCGGCACGTCTTGCTCATAACTTTTCTCCGAAGGTTTCTACAATATAATTATTCGCGAACAAGTCGGGGATTATAGGATACTCCGCCCGCGAATCCAACCCGCACCACCCTACCGCTTCGCATCCCGCAGCACGGTGACGACGGGGAGATGGTCCGAGCCGCCGGCCCGGAGCACCTTCGCGGATGGACAGTCCAGATGGGGTGAATAGAAAATGTGGTCCAGCCTGTCGCGCAGCGTCAGCAGGCCATACATCACCATGCGCCAGGTGCTTCCGTGCCTGTCGAACTGGCCCAGCGCGTCGGTCAGGCCACGCCGGTGCAGCCAGCCTACGGCAAGGCCCCAATCGCCCTCGTTGAAGTCCCCTGCTGCAACGGCGGCTACGCCGGCGTGCAGGTATTGGAAAAGCTCCTGTATCTCGTCCAGACGGACCTTTAGCGTAGCGATGAAAGCCGTCGGCGTAAGCCTGCCGGCTGCATTGCCCGGCGGCGTCAGGTGGACGTTGAGAAACTGAATCTTGCCAAGCGGCGAATCAACCTCCACAAGCTGTGCCGGACAGCGGCAGCTCCGTGAAGTTAACGGCACCTGCCGCGTCGGCAGTTTAGAGAGCATCGCCATGCCGCTTGCCTTGCCTCTATGCTGAAAAAACATTTCCGAATATCGTTCGCCCAGTGCGTTCCGAAGCAGCTTCTCCCATTGTGGGTTGGTTTCCTGGAGACACACCACGTCGGCGTTCGCCTCCTGAATGGCCCGAATAGTCCGGCCGGCGGCGGGCAGGTCGTAGTTGAGGTTGTACGTTATAACCTTGATGCTCGGCCCGTGCGGGATCTCGTGCCGGCGGGGTGCGCGGCGGCCGGCGCCCAGATAGGCCCATGCCGTCCGGCGAAAGAAACTTACCCACTGATGGAACGTCAACTTCTGCCTCATCATTCGTATTCCGCTTGCCGCCGCATCTTACCGCATCGTGTGGTGATGGACAAAGTTCATTGACTCAGGCCGGCCTGCCGATATAACATATCCTGCACTGTTACTCGCCGCGGCATGCGACTGACGGGAGATTTGATGCAAACGTCTCGAAACAAATCGGTTGGCTGGAGCGGCCTTGTCGGCCGTCTCTGCCTCATTATCATTGCGATTGTATGCTGCGGGCCTTAGGGCGCGTTTTGGCTTTTCACTGGTAAGCCAATGGCCCTGAGGCGAAGATACGCTTCGGGGCTTTTTCTTTAGCCCTCATCTGCCGGCTTGGGTGTGAAAATGAACAACGAAAAAACAAGAATTGAGATATACGACACTACTCTGCGCGACGGCACGCAGGCGCAGGGTGTCAGCCTGACGCTTCAGGACAAGCTCTTGATCGCCGATGCCCTGGACACACTCGGTGTGGACTACATCGAGGGCGGATATCCGCTTTCCAACCCCAAGGACGAGGCGTTTTTCGTCGAGGTTCGCAAGCGTCGCTTCAAGCACGCCAAGGTAGCTGCGTTCGGCATGACGCGTCGCAAGGGCGTCAAGGCCGACGCCGATGCGGGCATGGCGGCGCTGTTGGCCGGTGAAACGCCGGTGGTAACGATTGTCGGCAAAAGCTGGGATATGCACGTGGAGCAGGTGCTTCGCGTCTCACTGGCGGAAAATCTGGCGATGATCGCCGAGTCCGTAGCTTTTTGTGCCGCAGCAGGCCGCGAGGTTATCTTCGATGCGGAGCACTTCTTCGACGGCTGGCGCACGAACAGCGAATATGCGATAAAGACGCTCATCGCCGCCCGCGAGGCCGGCGCGAGTTGCCTGGTGTTGTGCGACACCAATGGCGGCTCGCTGCCGGAAGGCATCGCAGAGTGTTTTGACGCTGTTCGGGCCGCGATGGGCGAAGTCCGTCTGGGTGTTCACGCCCACAACGACAACGCCCTGGGCGTGGCCAATTCGCTTATCGCCGTCGCCCACGGCGCCACGCAAGTCCAGGGCACCATCAACGGCATCGGCGAGCGGTGCGGCAATGCGGACCTGACCGCCGTCATCGCGAACCTGCAACTGAAATACGGCTACGACTGCCTCCGCCCCGATACGCTGAAGAACCTCACCGAGGTCAGCCGCTTCGTCTATGAGGCGGCGAACCTGAACTTCCGCGACAATCAGCCGTTCGTCGGCGCCTCGGCCTTCGCACACAAAGGCGGCATGCACGCCCACGCCGTGCAGCGCAACGTTGCGACTTATGAGCATGTCGACCCGGCAGCCATCGGCAATACGCGGCGGATACTGGTCAGCGAGTTGGCCGGCGCGAGCAACATCGCCGCCACGGCGCCCAAAAAGTTCAATATAGCCGACGACAAGGACGCCCAGAAAAAGGTCCTCACGCGCATCATGGAGATGGAGAACGAGGGCTACCAGTTCGAGGCCGCCGAGGGCAGCTTCGAGCTGCTGATCCGCAAGACACTGGGCGGCAAATGGTATCGCAAGCTGTGGGAACTTGACCACTATCGGTGCATGATCCTCCGTCGAGGCGGCGGCCAGGCCGGCACCGAAGCGACGGTCAAACTGCTCGTGGGCGAACAGGTCGCCCACAAGGTAGCCGAGGGCGACGGGCCGGTCGATTCGCTGCACAAGGCCCTCTGTGACGCTCTCAAACCGTACTTTCCACAGGTGGACGACCTGCACCTGGCCGATTATAAGGTCCGCGTGGTCAACACGGCCGCCGAGACGGCTGCCAAGGTCCGCGTCGTAATCGACTGGCACGACCCGGCCGACGGCGAATACTTCGGCACCGTCGGAGTCAGCGAGAACATCATAGATGCCTCCTGGCTGGCGCTGTCCGATGCCGTCGAATACAAGCTGCTCAAAAACACCGGCGAAAAGTAAACACGATCGAGGACCACCTTGCGCAATGGCGAACGAACTGGAGAAAATTTACGATCCCAAGGCGGTTGAGAAGGAGGTGTACGGCCGCTGGGTTGCCGCCGGCGCGTTCGACGCCAAGCCTGAAGATACCCGCAAGAAGTTCTGCATGGTGATCCCCCCGCCGAACGTAACCGCCCCACTTCACCTCGGCCACGCACTGAATAACACGCTCCAGGATGTGCTTATCCGCTTCCGCCGGATGCAGCAGTTCAACACGCTCTGGATGCCCGGCACGGACCACGCCGGCATAGCCACGCAGACCGTCGTCGAGAAGCGCATCCTCGCCGAAGAAGGCAAGCGACGCACCGATTTCGAGCGAGACGAGTTCCTCGCCCGCATACAGGCATGGAAAGACCAGTACGAGGCCCGCATCATCAAGCAGCTCAAGATGATGGGCTGCTCCTGCGACTGGCATCGGAAACGGTTCACGATGGACAAAATCTGCGCGGAAGCCGTCCGCGCGGCGTTTTTCAAGCTTTTCGCCGATGGGCTTATCTATCGCGGCAAGCGCCTGGTCAATTGGGATCCTGCCACCCAGACGGTGCTGGCCGACGACGAGGTCGAGCACGAAATAGTCGCCGGCCATTTCTATTACCTGCGATATCCGCTGGTTGAACCGGTCCGGGTTGAAGGCGAACGCATCGAGCATGTTACCGTCGCCACGACCCGCCCGGAGACGATGCTGGGCGATACGGCCGTGGCTGTGAACCCGGCCGACCCACGGGCCGAGGCGCTTATCGGCAAAAAGGTCCGCCTGCCCATCGTCGGGCGAATCATACCTATCATTGCCGACGAGCACGTCGTACTGCCCGACGCTGAAAGCGACGATGAGAAAGCAAGATTTTCGACAGGCTTTCTGAAGGTTACACCGGCCCACGACTTTGACGATAACGAAATCGGCTGGCGGCACTTGGCCAAAATCGGCCGGGCGCTTGCGCCGCCCGGTTACGCTGGTGATATCATCCCATTGGTATTCATCAATGTCCTGGCCCCGGATGGCACCATCAGCGACAGGCACGGCTGGGACGACGCAACGTCGCCGGAGGCTCAGAATCTCAT
>JAXIHJ010000115.1:0-8612 GCA_034189755.1 Planctomycetota bacterium | reverse complement strand
AGGTCTTTGCGGCTCCACTGAAAAAATAAGCTGGAAGCCGTTTCTGCATGAGGGCGGCATCACTGCCAAAGCGGCCATCGATTTGATGAAAGATTGCAAATTTGGCACGTTTTTCAAATAAGGCGTTTGGCTTAAGGTTTTTATTTTCAATGAGTTATGACTGTGGCACGGCGATTGCTCTTCTAAAGGTACGCGGGTTTCCGTCCAGCCGCGGGCAATCAAGCGGACGGGACTTGGCGAAAGGATGACAGCAAACGCAGCGACTGATCTGAACAAAAACCCAAAAAGAGTGAGCAGAGCTATGGCCAAGACTTCAAACAAGATCATCGGCGTTGACCTGGGGACGACCAACAGCGTGGTTGCTGTGATGGAAGGCGCCACGCCGAAAGTGCTTATTAACCAGCAGGGCATGCGGTTGACCCCGTCGGTGGTGGCCTTTACCGACAAGTCCGAGCGCCTGGTGGGCCAGCCGGCACGCCATCAGCAGGTGACCAACCCCAAGAACACCATCTATTCCATTAAGCGGTTCATGGGCCGACGTCACAACGAGGTAGCTGAGGAAGAAAAGCAGGTGCCTTACGGTGTGGTCGGCTCACCGGAAGAGCTGGTCAAGCTACACGCGCACGGCAAGGACTACACCCCTCAGGAGGTCTCTGCGATGGTCCTTCAGGACCTGAAGAAGACGGCTGAGGACTATCTTGGTGAGGCGGTGGAGCGTGCCGTCATAACAGTTCCAGCGTACTTTAACGACTCGCAGCGTACCGCCACCAAAGAGGCCGGCGAGATCGCCGGACTGAAGGTCGAGCGGATCATCAACGAGCCGACGGCAGCGGCACTGGCATATGGCCTGGGCGGAAAAAAGAACGAGAAGGTTGCCGTCTTCGACTTCGGCGGCGGTACGTTCGACGTCTCGATTCTGGACATCGGCGACAACGTCTTCGAGGTACTCGCGACCAATGGTGATACGCACCTCGGCGGCGACGATCTGGACGAACGCCTTATCAACTACCTCGCTGACGAGTTCAAGAAAACCGAGGGCATCGACCTCCGCAAGGACGCCATGGCGCTTCAACGTCTCAAGGAAGCGGCTGAGAAGGCCAAGTGCGAGTTATCCACCGCAATGGAGGCGAACGTCAACCTGCCGTTTATCACCGCCACCGCGGAAGGCCCAAAGCACCTGACCCAAACGCTTACGCGTGCGAAGTTCGAGCAGCTTGGCGAACCGATCTTCAATCGGCTGATCGGGCCTTGCAAGCAGGCGCTTTCGGACGCCAAGCTCTCGGCCGACGGCGTCGACGAGATCGTGCTTGTCGGTGGCTCGACGCGCATTCCGAAGGTTCGCCGGATTACCAAGGAGATATTTGGCAAGGACCCGAACCAATCCGTTAATCCTGATGAGGTCGTGGCGATCGGGGCGGCCATTCAGGGTGCGATCCTGGCCGGCGAGGTCGAGGAGCAAATGGTGCTGCTGGACGTTACTCCGCTGTCGCTGGGCGTCGAGACGCTCGGTAGCGTGATGACCAAGCTCATCGAGCGGAACACCACCATCCCGACGGAGAAGAAAGAAACCTTCTCGACAGCGGCTGACAACCAGACCGAGGTAACCATCCACGTGCTTCAGGGCGAGCGAGAATTCGCCGGCGACAACCGCACACTCGGTCGGTTCAACCTTACGGGCATTCCGCCCGCCTCGCGAGGCATGCCGCAGATTGAAGTAGCCTTCAACATCGACGCCAACGGCATCCTGAATGTTTCGGCCAAGGACATGGCCACCGGCAAGGAGCAGTCCATCGAAATCAAAGGCTCCTCCGGCTTGAGCGGCGAAGAGGTTGAGAAGATGAAGGCTGACGCAGAGACACACGTTGAGGAGGATAAGAAGCGTCGAGAACTGGTGGACCTCAAAAACCAGGGCGACGCGATGGCTTACAACATCGAGAAGATGCTCAAGGAACAGGGCGAGAAAATTTCCGCCGAGGACCGCAGCAATATCGAGTCGGCGGTTTCGTCGCTGCGTGAGGCCTTGAAAGGCGACGACGCCGAGGCCATCCGCAGGGCTATCTCCAGCCTCGAGCAAAGCTCTCACAAGGTAGCCGAGGTCATGTACAAAGACGCAGCTCAGCAGGCCCAGGCCACCGGCGGACAAGCCGGCGCTGAGCCGCCGAAAGACGAGCAGAAAAAAGATGATAAAGGCGGCGACGACGTCATCGACGCCGAGTACGAGGTAAAAGAGTAACCCGATTGCGGATTTCAGATTACGGATTTACTAGCCGCGACCGGAAGGGAGCGGGAGTTCTTTTGAGCCGAGGTTCTATTTATTTAATGGCGGCGTTCTTATGCGCCGCGTTTTTCTCCGGCTGCATTGCTTCTCAGCCGTACGTCAGCCGCGAGCGGCTTCAGCGCGGGCTGGTCATTGTTCTGCCGGGCATCGAGGGCCGAAGCGGATTCAACGAGGCCATCTGTAGGGGATTGAACGACGGTGGTGTGAACTGGGCCATCGAGCTGTACGACTGGACCTTCGTGTTGTTCGGCCCGCTGTATAACCTTCGCAACGAGCAGGGCAATCGCGAAAAGGCCGAGTGGGTCGCCGATCGAATTGTCCGCTATCAGGTTTCGTATCCGGATCGCCCGGTGATTCTGGTGGGCCAAAGCGGCGGCGGGGCGATAGCGGCGTGGGTGGCTGAGGCACTGCCTGGCGGGACGGGGATCGACGGCATCATCATGCTGGCCGTTTCAATGTCCCCTAACTATATGCTGGATGATGCTCTGGCAAAGACACGGCTGGGGATCATCAGCTTCTATTCCTCGCGCGACTGGTTTCTGCTCGGATTGGGTACAACGATTTCCGGCACGATGGATGGCGAGCATACTTCTTCAGCCGGTCGAATCGGGTTTGAACTGCCTTCCGAACCACGCCGGGCCAAGACGTATGAAAAACTGTTAGAGGTCCCCTGGTTTGAAAAGATGGCTAAGACCGGCCACGCCGGCGGACACCTGACCAGTGGGGCGGGACGGTTCGTCCGCAGATATGTCGCACCGTTCGTACGGGCAAATCGATGGGACCAGCAGCAGGTCGCCAGGGTCCTGAGAGGCGAGAAAGTTGATGTCGTCCCGCCGCGGCCGCTACTGCGGTGGAAGCCGATGCCGCAGTCTACAACCGCACCCACACACTAGTGGCCGATATGTTCACCGGGGTTGAAGGCTCGGTATTGCCGCCGGGGCCAGACCGCGAACGACCGCTGCAAGCATTTACTGCTCCAGCACCGAATACAATTCCTTGAGGTGTTTCAAAACCCATTTGATCTTGCGGTCGATCATCTGGAGGAATGAAAAGCCCTCGATCCGCCCGAAGCTGCCTGTCGCCGCGATAGGCAGAACGGCCTCGGCGATCATCGCCTCGCACATCAGGAACGGTACGGCCTTAAGCTCGGCTACGGAAACAACATTGACTGAATCGTAACCGCGCACGAATCTTTTGAAGCGGTTCTTGTCCGGCTCATCCGGCCATTTGGTCGGGTCGTCGCCACCACCGACGATGGAAAACTGAAGTGCCCCGTTGGCCAGGTCGATCACTCGCTGCTGCAGCCTCGCCGCGTCATAATCAATCACCGCGGCCACGTGCTTGTCCCTAAAGAGCATGTTGCCGGGGTGCCAGTCGCCGTGGACGATCTGCATGCCCCAGCCCTCCAGACCTATGTCATTGACGTGTTGGGCACAGTACTTGTAGGCATCTTCGAGCGATGTAATCGTCTTGGAAAGCACCTCGGCGGACGGGCGGGACTCCACCGGGAGCGACCCCACCGTGTTGCGGATGGCCTGGTGAATGGCCTGGGCGTTGTGGTAGCTGCCTTTCGGGGGTTTGTAGTCGCTGCGGAACTCGGATAGCAGCTTGTGATACAAACCGAGAATTCGCCCCGCGTGGAATGTCGCGTCCAGCGAGGCGTCGTATCCGCTACCGGCGATGTATTCGAACATCTCGTAAATACTACCGTTCAGTACCAGCATCGAGTTGTTCTCATCGCGTGTGCCGAGCAGGTGAGGCAGAGGGAAGTTTTGCCCCGCCAGGTGAAGCTGAATCTGATGCGTGAATGCGACCTTGGCCAGGTTGTCCTTGCCCTTGGCGCGGCGCTTGAAGAGAAACTTGCCGCGATGGCTGTCGATGACAAGCTTCGGCGCGCGGCGCGAGCCACGCGCGAAGACCTCGACGCTTTTGATAATTCCCAGGTCGTAGTGGCTTAGGCAAACAGCCAACTCTTCCGTGCCGAATTTTTCACGGACACCTGCCATGTTAAGATTTTCAAATTGAGGCTCTGAACTTACAATTATCAATCACCGACCGGCAATTGTCAATGCCGATGAAGTTTCTTGCCGGGAGGCAGAAAGAGAAGCAAAGGCAAATGAAGATTGTCATAGCGCCGGATTCGTTCAAGGGTTCTCTGTCGGCGGCTAAGGTAGCCGCAGCTTTGGCCGGCGGTGTGCTGCAAGTTGTGCCGGACGCGTGTATAGATTTGTGCCCGATGGCTGACGGCGGCGAGGGGACTGTCGATGCGATGGTCGCCGCCACGAACGGCCGGCTGATCACCACCGATGTGTTCGATCCGCTGGGCGCGCCTATCCGCGCACGTTTCGGACTGCTGGGTGCAGCGGTGAGAGGCTTTGGCAGCTTGCCCGGCGAGGTCGGGCTTTGCGGCTCGCTGCACGTTGCATCCGGTGAAGGCGAACCAGCCAAGGTGGCCGGCGGAGCCGTCGCAGTAATTGAGATGGCCAGCGCTTCGGGCCTTGGGCTGATCCCGACTGAGAAGCGCGACCCACTGCGGACGACCACGTTCGGGACAGGTCAGCTCATACTTGCGGCGCTGGATGCCGGAGCACGAAAGATTATCGTGGGCATAGGAGGCTCGGGCACAGTGGACGGTGGCTGTGGCTGTGCGCAGGCGATGGGGGTTGTCTTTACCGATAGGCAAAATAAGGCGATTGTCTGCGGGTTGGCCGGCGGTGGGCTGACCGACATCGAAGGCATCGACCTGTCCGACCGCGACCCGCGCCTGGCAGAAGTGCGAGTGCGCGTTGCGTGTGACGTTGCCAATCCCTTAACCGGCCCGGACGGAGCGGCCATGGTCTATGGCCCGCAGAAGGGCGCTACACCTGAGATGGTCCGGCGGCTTGAGGCGGGGCTTGTGCATTTGGCCGGCACAATCCGCCGGGAAATGGCCATGGACATCGAAAAGGTTCCCGGCGCCGGCGCTGCCGGTGGGCTGGGTGCCGGTCTGGTTGCTTTTGCCGGCGCCACGCTGGAAAGCGGCATCGAGATCGTCGCCGAGGCGGTCGGCCTGGCCGGGAGACTTTCAGGTGCCAAGCTGTGCATAACCGGCGAGGGTAAACTCGATGCCCAGAGCCTTTCAGGCAAGGCGGCCGTCGGCGTAGCGCAGATAGCCCGCCAGGCAAATGTGCCGGTGCTCTGCATCCCAGGCCAGGCTGAACCTGATCTGCCGCAGGCTATATTTCACGCGGTTCGGCCTCTTGTTGGCGACGGCATTGCCGTTCGAGCCGCCATGCTCCAGACCGAACCGCTGCTCAGACGGCGCGCCGCCGAAGCCGTCAGGGAATTCCTTCTATAAAACGCTCTCCGAACCTGTTGTGTTCAGCCGAGACACCGATGGCGGGAGGAAGCTACTTCTTCCTGACGTAGGACAATTGGTGAAATGGCCGGTCGCTGAGATAAAGGACCAGCCGTTGTGCTGAATCGACAAGGCGAATCTTGCAGTTCAGCGACTTTTGCCCGTGATAGAGGACGGCTTCGTACAGCCCGCCGCCGACAGACCTGGCCTGTCCGGTTACCATCGCAGCCGGTATAGATACGTCCAGGCCGCCGCCCTGTTTGCCTTCGGCCAGTTCAGCCGGTGAGGCCTTTCGCCGTCTGATGATAAGGCTATGCCCGAATGCCGCCTGAATAGCCGCCATTACCGGGTTGCGCAACATAGGCTTGAGATATCGCGGCTGTATCTCGTTAAATTCCCCTTCGAGGACCGGCGCATCAGCCAGTTTCGGCAGCGATACCGGACCGACCTTTACAGCCGCGGTATCGCGGATACGAAGCTCGCCGTTGCGGACGAATTGAGGCAACTCAAACAGGAACGTCCGCCTTGTTGACTCGCCCCGGCCCAGTGTGATGGTTCTCTTCTCGCTGCGGGTCGGCAGAAACCCGTCTCCGCCGGGCGCGCCCAGTGATAAAATCCGCTGCCCGTGGACCATTAACAGGACGTCTTCGCCGTAGTTGCGAAAACGCAGCGGTCGCGCCCCGGCTTTAATCTCTACGGTCAGCTTCCAGTACAACCGGCCCGGTCCGGCGGGGAAGATATTGCCGGTTGCGAAGGCTTCCGCGACAGTCGAGAGGATTTTAATCGTGTGAGTTAAGTCGGTTTTAGGCTGCTGCCCGTCCGGGGTTTTTTCGGCGCCCTTTTGGACGGTTGGGGCGACAGGCTCCATCGGAGCAGCCGGCTTTATTGTCGGCGTCTCGTCCGGCCGGTCGGAGTTTTGTGTCGCAGGCGGCGTAGCCGGAGCTTGTTCCGTGCCGGCCTTATCCGGCGTTCCCGACCCGGTGAACAGCCGCGCGACCTTCAATCCCGCCGCCGTCACCAGTACGATTACCACGGTTGCGGCACACGCGGCCAGTATCAGGCGAACGGTCGCTCGGCGTCGTGCCGTTGAAGATTCATCGTCCGGCTGCTGCGTCTTGGTCGTGGGTGTCGTGGGCGGTTTTTCCCCGTCATCCTCCGGGTAGGGAATACGAATTTGGTTGCCACAGGCCGGGCAGCGTCTTTTCCTGCCTGCCAGCCGAAGCTCCACCGCCAACTGCTTGCCGCAGGAACCGCAGGTGATTGAAATTTTAGACGCCATGGCCCGCATGGCCTGTTCGGCAAAACCGGCGTCCTTATCGCCCAAGCTGGTTTCGTCAGGCTTTATCTGACCTTCGGTCTGCGCCGCAGCGTCCGTAGCAGGAACGGATATATCGGCTCCGCATTCCGGACACCGAAGC
Organism: Planctomycetota bacterium; assembly: GCA_034189755.1. Classification (GTDB taxonomy): domain Bacteria; phylum Planctomycetota; class Phycisphaerae; order SM23-33; family SM23-33; genus JAXIHJ01. Next base: position 1,579 of record JAXIHJ010000115.1, on the reverse strand, counting down.
CCCTGGTCGTCCTTTAACTCGTCGAGCTTGAGTCTATAGCCGCACTGTCCGCACACTACCTGCACGTTACTGTTCCTTTACGGGTGTATACCGCTGGGCGATCGGCATCCGCCGGCCCGTGCCGAACGCCCGGGCTGTTACCTTCAGCACCGGCGCCGCCTGCCTGCGTTTGTATTCGGCGGCGTCGGCCATCCGTACGACATTATGAACGGTCTCGGCGTCCAGACCGTCGGCGATGATTTCTTCAGCAGTACTGTCCTGCTCGATATACCGCTGAAGAATCTTATCGAGCAGATCATACGGCGGGAGCTTGTCCTGGTCTGTCTGGTTGGGTTTCAATTCGGCGCTCGGCGGCTTGTTGAAGATGCCGCTTGGTATGCGCTGCCGGTTCGCTTCGGCGTTGAGATGCTCGGCTAGGGCGTAGACTGTTGTTTTGGCCACGTCGCCGATGACGGCCAGCCCGCCGGCCATGTCCCCGTACAGTGTGCAATAGCCCGTTGATAGTTCCGACTTGTTCCCGGTCGCAAGCGGCAGATGGCCGGAGGCATTGCTGGCGGCCATCACAACGTTGCCGCGAATACGGGCCTGGATGTTCTCGTCGGCCGATTCACAACCGCTGGCCGGGAAGATTTCAGCCAGTGCCCGGTCGTAGGCCTTATGCATAGGCTCGATGGGCACGACCTGGAAATTGATACCTAGATTCTTTGCGAGTTTCTCGGCGTCGGCCGTACTGTGGTCGGAACTGTATCGACTGGGCATGGCCAGGGCGTAGACGTTTTCGGCGCCGAGTGCGTCGGCGGCCAGGGTGGCCACGACGGCTGAGTCGATCCCGCCGGAAAGACCGAGCACTACGCTGGTAAAACCGCACTTTCTAACGTAATCGCGCAGGCCGAGCTTAATCGCCTCAGACAGCCGAGCCATCTCCTCACCGAGCGGCTCGACCCTGCCTGCTGCGGCCTCGATGTCGGTAACCAGCAGGTCCTCGCGGAAGCTTGCCGCCCGTGCGATAACTTCGCCGCCGGCTGAAACCACGCAACTTCCGCCGTCGAAAATCAGCTCGTCGTTGCCGCCTACCTGATTGACGTACGCAATCGGCGCGGCGCTGCGGGCGGCCTGTCGCGCGAAAAGTTCCTCTCGTTGTTTGGCCTTGTGCATCTGGTACGGGCTGGCTGCCATGTTGACGACAATTTGCGCTCCTGCGGCAATCAGACGTTCGATCGGGTCGTCGCCGTAAAGCTGCCGGCCGAGCGCTACGGCATCCCAGATGTCCTCGCAGATGCTCAGGCCGATCTTTAGGCCGTTCAGCTCGATGAGATTCGGCGTCCGGCCGGGCTGAAAGTAGCGGGTCTCGTCGAAGACGTCGTACGTGGGCAATAACGTCTTGACGTGCACGTTACGGATTTTGCCGTTGGCGAGTAGGGCGGCGGCGTTCTGTAGACCCCTGCCCGTGCCGTCCGGCGCAGGGCGAACGAACCCCACCAGCGCGGCGACGCCGGTGCACTGTCCGGCGAGCGACTGGACCGCCCGCACGCTGTCGTCAACAAGCCTGGCCTTGCGGAGCAGGTCACGCGGCGGATAA
>JAXIHJ010000114.1:0-19600 GCA_034189755.1 Planctomycetota bacterium | reverse complement strand
ATCTTGGACGGTGAATAAGGCACCCAACGTGCAGGGGGAACGCCTAATAGGCAAGTAAGGGCAGTCTAGTTAGTGGTTGAAACAGTGAACTTCGCTCGCCAGCCACGTCAACGCTCCTCTGGCTCGCCACGTTGATGATTATCTCACGCACATGGAGGCCTGCGGGCGGTCGAAGTCGCATCGCAGCAACACCCGGCGTTACCTCGAGCGGACATTTGAGGCGTGCGGGTTTTCACGGCTTGGCGATCTGGCGTCGGGGCCGATGGAACGCTGGCTGTTGCAGGAAGTGGAAAAAGGACGTTCGGCCCGCAGCCGAAATGCGTTCCGTATCGCGTTGGTGTCCTTCGCCAACTGGGCGGTGCGGAACTCCCGGCTGTTGTCCAATCCGTTTGAGAAATTGCCCGTGGCGAACGAGGCTGCCGACCGGCGGCGAAAACGCCGGCCACTGACGGCGGATGAACTGGCCAGGTTGTTGTATGTAGCTGAGCGCAGGCCATTGGCTGAATATGGCCGGGAAACAGCCCCATTGTCGCTCGACCGGTGCAAAGGCCGAAGGACATGGACCAAAGCTCCGCTGACTATGGAAACACTCGATGCAGCCATCAGACGTGCCAGAAACGCGATGGCGGCTCGGCCTGATTTCATTGCCACCCTGGAGGCACGCGGGCGACGGAACGCGATGTTCTACCGCCTGGCGGCGTTCACAGGCCTGCGGAAAAGCGAACTGGCCAGCATTCTGCTGCGGGATGTGCACCTGGATACGACGCCGCCATATCTCGAACTGCATGCGGAGAACGAAAAGGCCGGTCGGGAAGCGAAGTTACCCCTCAAGGTTGAACTGGTTGACATGGTTCGAGACTACATCGCCAAGCAACACCAGACGGCGGACTGTGGCGAGCGAAGTTTTCTTCCCGACACGCCGCTTATCGAGCCGCCGACGCTCAAGACGTTCAATCTCGATCTGGCTGTCGCGGGAATTGAGAAGGTGGACTCATACGGCAGAAGCGTGGACATCCATTCGCTGCGGCATACGTTCGGGACAATGCTGGCCCGTAGCGGCGTAGCGCCAAGGACGGCACAGGAACTCATGCGGCACAGCGACATCCGCCTGACGACGAACATCTACCAACACCTCGAACTGGTCGATACGGCTGGGGCTGTTGAAATGCTTCCGGATTTGGAGGAATGTCGCAGCACGGTTGCGATTCCTACCGGCGCTTGAGGTGACCAAAAAGGGGACCAGCAAACGCGGAGGTGACCAGATCGGTGCCGGAAGGCAGTCCACGGGAGAGGATTGTTGGCACACGGTGGCGTGAAACACCCACCGATTGCAATCGGTGGGCTTTGGGGTAAGTCTCGAACGTGTTGTAACTTGTCGCAAAAAGGAATCCCTTGGCAACGCTTGTCGCCAAGGGACGCATTCTCAAAAAATCGGGGCGGCGGGATTTGAACCCGCGACCTCTTGACCCCCAGTCAAGCACGCTAGCCAAGCTGCGCCACGCCCCGATGTGCGTTTCGCAAGCCGGTATTATAAACAACCAAAACCCGCCGACAAGTTCATTTGTCCAGCCGATCCGCCAGAAGCCTATGCAGCGCGGGCATGGTGGCGCGATGGCCGCCGCGAATGTAGTAACTTCGGCCGCCGTCTCGAACCGTGCGAACAAGGATCGTCTTGAACGGCCGATAGTAGTATTCCGGGCTGTCCTTGGGCGCTTCGGTATGAAGGTCTCGCGGCAGTTTCACCAGGTCGAACACAGCCGAGGTGAAATGGCGAATTTCACCCCCCTGCCGACTGGCGACGTTGCGTGCCATTGAAAGGGCCTTGAGATATACCTCCGGCCCCATCACGGCTGTGCCGCAGCAGAGCACCGCACCGCCTTCGAGGTTTTCGACGACCTTCGCCAGGATCAGAAAGTCACGATAGCTCGCCTCGCCGGCTGCGGCGCCGTTGAAGTTCGGATGTTCGTGGATAACATCGTATCCCACGCCGACGTGGACCGTCGCGGGCACGCCGCAGGCCCAGGCGGCTGCGAAAATTGAAGCGTCCTTATGCGGAAAATCGCTTTCAGCGATAAATTTACCGACGGCTTCGCCGAAGCCGAGTCCAGCCTGGTTTCCGGCGTTGACAATGTCGTTGATCTGTCCCGTTTCGGTCCACAGGCCGAACTGCCCCTCGACAATGTACCTGGGCACCGATTCGCTGGTTGCGCCGATCCGGGCCAGCTCGTAGTCGTGGATCGCACACGCTCCGTTCATGGCCACAGCCGAGACCCAACCTCGGCGGATCCAATCGATGACGTATCGGCTGAGGCCCTGCTTGATGACGTGCGCCCCCATAAGGAGCACTACGCTCGCGTTGTGTTGGCGGGCTGTGGCGACGGCATTGGCAACAGCCGGCAGGTCCGGATGCTCAAACGCCTCCGGCTCATCGCCCACCTGGAGCACATCGTCCAGCCGCACGATGTGTTCCCGCCGCTCCAGCGGCAGCAGGTTCAGCCTGTCGCGGTCGAAAGTTTCGTAACGGCTTGGCATATTCGTTCTCTTACGCCGTCAGGTGGAGTTGCGCTCAAAACGAACGCAACGTGGCGATGAAGCTCTTGTAGGCGCCGCTCGCTTCCGGGAACTCCAGATTGAACGGGCCTCGATAGCCCAATGCCTGAACCTTGCCGAGGAATCCCGGGAAGTCTACCGTTCCTTCGCCGGGCGGCAGGTGGCCGTCGGTTGTACCGTCTGTGTCGTTCAAGTGCGTGTTGATGAGCCGTTTGCCGTGGCTGGCCAGCAGCTCGGAAAAATTGTTCGTAATCTTCGCGTGCCCGACGTCCAGGTTCAACCCGACCCACTCGGAGCCAACCCTCTCGAAGATGAAGTCGAAATCCTCCACCCTGTCACCCAGTGCGGTTTCGCTGTAGCAGCGTGTGAGATTCTCCAGGCTGATTCGCACGCCCAGCTTGGCCGCCAGCTTGAGCGAGTCTTCCAGCCCGCCGATAATCGCCTCCAGCGCCGCAGACCGGGACCCGCCAGGCTGAAACGTGCCGGGGTGAAATGTTATGAGCCTGGCGTTCATACGGTCGCAGCAAGTAATCGCCGCCTCAAAGGTCTTCCGGGTGCCCGGGCGGTTCATTCGGCCGATGTCCCACGAATCCATAAAAGGCGCATGATAGGAATTTGTGATGCCGTACTTACTCGAAAAGACCGCCACTTCGTCGGCTACGGCTGGGTCGGAAATAAACTCTTGGTCACCCTCGAACCATTCGATCGCGTCCAAGCCGATCGCACGGGCCTTCTCGCAGGCCGCCTGAATCGACGAGCAGGAAAGATGGCAAGAAACCACACCTATAGGATTATCCATTTTTAACTACCTCATCTCCGACCACCCGTGTATCTGAAAAAAACATCGAGCCTCTCCTAATACACTATAGCATCAACCCCTTTCGGAGTCCACAGGCGCTCACGGCTTTTGAAGTTTTCCACTGCCGGGCCGGCAATAATACTCCCGTTGCAACGTTAGGCCTTTCGGAACCGGGAACCGGGCAAGTGGCAACGGAAACGTTAAGACAGGAGAAAGAATCATGAAAAAGCACATTTGCGTAACATTGACGGCGGTGGCCATATTGGGCATCGGTTCGGCTGTGGCGTCGGCCGAGGGGAAAAACCGCGGCGACGAGCTAAAGCAGCGCATTCAGGCCAAAACGGACGAGCTTATCGAGAAACTCAAACTCGCGCCGTCCGTCGAAACGCAGGTCCGCCAGATTTTCCAGACGCACCACCAGGCTATGGCCAACTGGCACCGCGAACACGGCAAGGAGTTCCGCGAGCTTGCCGAGCAGCATCGTGAGGCGGTCAAGGCCGGCGACGAGAAAAAGGCCGAGGCCCTTCGCAAAAAGATGCACAAGCTCGGAGAAGGCCGCAAAAAGCTGCATGATGAACTCATGAAGCAGTTGGCCGACGTGCTGAACGACGAGCAGTTGGCCGAGGTCAAGAAATGCTTCGCCCGGCACCGCCGGCGCTTCGCTCATGGGCTGGAAACCCTGCAACAGTTGGACCTGACCGACAAGCAGAAGGCGGAGGTCAAGGAGATTCTCGACGCCGCCAGGAAGAAGGCGGAAAAACTTGACGACGTCGAGGAAAAGAAAAAGGTCCGACGGGCTGCTTTCCAGAAGATCAAGACCAAGGTACTGACCGACGAACAGCGCAAGCGGCTGGAAACCATGAAGCGCCGGGCAGGCGACCGCGCCCGGGACGCCTTCGCAAAGCTGGACCTCAGCGATAAGCAGAAGGCCGAAATGAATGAGATTAGCAAGGCCGCACACCTACGCGCCGCGGAGGCTGAAACGCACGCCCAGAGGCGAGAAATCATGAGGGACTCGTTCCGTAAGATCGTCGAAGACGTGCTCACCGACGAGCAGCGAGAACAACTCCGCCAAGGCCGAAGGGAACGGTTCAAAAAGTGCCGCTCGAAGGGACCGAGGGGACGATCTGAAGAAGAATAGATTGGTTCAAACCTGGCCGCCCGTACAGGCAATGTACGGGCGGCTTCCCATATTCGGGGTAGGCCTCAACGAACTTTTCGCGCCCAATTCCACCCGATTGCGCCCAATTGCGCCCAATTGCGCCCAGTTGCGCCCAATTGCGCCCAATTGCGCCCAATTGCGCCCAGTTGCGCCCAATTGCGCCCAAACCGTTTTTTGTGTAAGCCGCACAGCACAAAACACTTAGCTATTTTTGGGGTTCCAAAAACCGCCTTTTTGAAATTTTTAAAACATTGGGGTTTTTGAGCAGTGGTTCGCTAACCCGTTGCCTGCAAAAGCGTTCCGAGTTCCGGGTTCCCGTCTCACAGTCTTCACTTGTCAAATAGCGTTTAACAGATACCGCTCGCTTAGGCGCCCCGCCTACCTACCGGAGGTGGGCAGGTCGCGGCTAGTAGGTGCCTGCGCATAGCACGCCCCCACTTTCTATTGGATGACGTCATTTGCACGCGCAAACAGCGTCGCAAAACTGCTGTTGACGTTGTAAGTCCGGGCCAGCCAAGGAGAAGTTTTTTTTATTTTCCGGGGTTACTTTCGGAGTCCACTTGCAAATCCGTGCGCGCAAAACAGTCCACGCCCGCCTACCTCTTGCGGAGCAAGGCCGGCAGGAATTACACGAATTGCACGAATGTAGAAGAAAAAGAAGAAACAATCCACGAGTTACAGCTTTCTTGCCCTGAGTCCCGGCGCGCCGGGATCGAAGGGCGGATCACGAAGGATCCACTCCGCCTCAAAAAATTCTGCAACTTGAGAGAAAAAGCTTGACGGTAAGGCTTCTTTCCCTTATCATACCGGTACAGACGTACTGGTACGATTGAATCGGTACACCAAGATCGGAATCGCTGAATGAGCGAACTCGGCACAGGGCAGCTTCTGATAGATAAGGATGCGGCCGCACACCGATACCATCAGGTCAAGGCGAGTATTCGTCGTTGGATTAAGCAGCAGGATTTGCAGCCTGGCTGGAAGGTGGAATCGATTGCCAAGCTGGCCAGGCGGTTTCAGGTTAGTAAAACGACTGTAGCCAAAGCCACCTCTGAGTTGATAGACGAGGGCGTATTGTATTCCGAAGTCGGCAGCGGCACCTACGTAGCCGACCCGGAAGGAAAGAAAGTCCAGACTATCAGTCTTGTCCTGCATTCGAGCCACTATATAAGTTATCCATATTTTTCGCAGGTAATCTCCGGTATCGGCGCAGTTACGGATGCCGAACACTACAAACTTCAGATAATTACATCCGCACGGGCGCTGCACACCTTGAATGAAAAACCTCCGTATCAATTGGCCGGGGAAAGAAAGTGGACCGACGGCCTGATCATCATGGACAACTGCATGGCCGACAGCGACGTTATCCGCTTTGCGGAGGAGTTTCCGGTTGTACTGGTCAACCGTAAAGTCATCGGTACGGATATCGCCTGTGTACGTCCTGACGACAGGGGTGGGGTCTATCGCGCGGTTTCCTATCTCGCCGGGCGCGGCCACAAGCGGATAGGGATGGCTATCCAATCCAGGGACATACAGGTGGACCAGGAGAAACTTGGTGGCTATCAAACGGCGTTAAGAGACCACGGCCTGGAGGCGGACGCAAGCCTGATTGTGGAACACGGCCCGAACTACGACAATTTAAGCCGGGACCTCGATTTCCTTCTGGCTTTACCCGCCCCACCGACGGCTATCTGCCTCAGCGATGACACGCCCGCGTTTCATTTTCGTCAAATGCTGAGAGAAAGGGGCATTCGAGCCCCTCAGGATATTGAGCTTATGGGTTTTGGCGGTTGCCTCAGCGGCATTTTACACAAGCAGCCCCTAACGACGATGTGGCTGCCCCTGCCGGAACTCGGACAAGCCGCCGCAGAATTGCTGCTGGCCATCATCAACAAGCAAGAAATCCAACGTAGGGAAATAATCTTCAAACCAGAGTTGATTGTAGGGCAATAACATACGGAAAGTGAGGTAATAGGACAAAAATCGGATGCAAGCTACCAGTGAGGAGGCCAGATGCAAAAAGAAAGAAAAGTCAAAAGCAGGTAATCTGAGGTTTCAAGTTGGTGTTTTTGATTTCAGTAGAAAGGAGAATGAAAATGGTTAAGCAAGTATTGGCTGTGTTATTGGCTGTGGTGCTGCTGGCGTCATTCGCCGGCGCCGCGGACTTCACCCCCGGCACCATGTACGACGATTTTGAGACGCTTTACGGCAACACACCGCCAAATCACAATGATATTGATGGGGCGAGGTGGTTTTTTACGCCGCACGACGCGACTAACCCCTGGGGCAGTCGGGATTGGTCTGGCTACATGGCCCGGACCGCTGGTGGCGGCCTGACCGAGCAAGAGATAGGTACGATTACATCGTATGCCATTGCCCTCAACGGCGACAATGCCCTCAGGCTTGATGTAGCCGGTATTCATGAGCACCCCTCCAGCACTGTATTACAAGGCGTGCCGTGGTTCAATCGCGTGGAGATTTACGGCAAGAACGGAGCCACTGAGACACTGCTGGCCACTACCACCGGCCGGGGTGACGCGCGAATATCTCTTATGATTGACGCACGTGGTTTCAGCGAGATGGTTGTCAAGGGTATAGATGCGGGCTTTCGCTGGATAGGGATAGACAACGTGGAAACAGGTTCAATCGATGACCGTGCGCTGGTTACGAGTTTTGAAGGCGGTCTCGACGGCTGGACGGCAACCGGAGGCTGGGATTTCTGGACCCAGCAGAACGGCCCCGATACCGGTGCATTTGCCGCTGAAGGCGGCCAGTTCGCCTATTGTCCCGATGCGGGCGCTGCCGGAACGTTGACTTCCCCTCTTATAACAGCGGTCCGCAGGTACCTCAAGTACGAGCTTACGTCATCGGGTGAAGCCCTCCACATAAAAGCCGAAGACGGCTCGACACTCTTAACGCGCTACGACTGGGGTGGCACCGGTGGTGCGTGGAATGAGATCGAGATTGATCTGGAAGCTCTTGGCCTGGAATACGGCGATCAGTTTTATATCGAGTTCCACAAAGACTCCACTACTTTCGCGGGGCTTGACTATGTGCGCCAGACCGGTGACACCATTATTCCCGAGCCCGCGACTGTGGTCCTGCTCGCTGTAGGTGGTGCGATCGGCCTGCTGCGTCGCCGGCGCAGGTGAACAAGGGCGACAACGCCGTACTACAATATAGAGTTAAGTTGCAGCCGGTAAACGAGTAACGTCTTAGCCGGCCCCGGCCGGCGGCGCGTTATGTGTATTTTGCCTGTAAATGACTGGAAGCTCGTTATGCGACAGGGAAGCGCCTTTACGTTTATGCAGAGCGAGCCGCCTGTGGTGAGGAAGGGTTTTACCCTTATCGAACTAATGGTGGTCATCGCCGTTATTTCGCTGCTGGCGAGTATCCTCATGCCCAGTCTCAACCAGGCCAAGTACCTCGCCAGGCGAACATATTGTCTCAGCAACATCAGGAGCCAGTACCTTGCGCAGATGACGTACACCACCGAACACGACGGGAAATTCCCCCACCACCGCGACCCGTGGACCTACTACATGCGCAACTCGGTATCTCTGGACATGAGCCGGGTCCGCGTGGCGTATCACGATTACATAACCGACAGCCGTATCTTCGCGTGTCCGCTCCTTGCGCATTTTACGCAGCGGCCGGCGTATGCAGATCCCGATTACTACAATCCGATTGATTTGGGGCTGGGCGGCTGGGGAGCCTACAAGCCGGAAATCGGCCAGGACCCGCTCTGGATATACACCGCTTACAGTTGGTTCACAAACTTTACCTACTATGGCGCCGTAACCGATTTCCAGTTTACGTCTTTTGAGGGCATCGAGGTCGATGAGCCGCCCTGGCCTAACGTAGCCGAGGACTGCGCCGGCGATGCCGCCATGATCGCTCACCATCTTGTTGTTACTACACAATATGGAACATACGAGGATTTCTCGCACGATGGAGCAGGCCCGGTAGTGTTCAGCGACTTCGGCCTGGATAACTTCGAATCGAAGGACAGTCCCGTGGGCTATGGTGACGGGCACGTGGAAGTCCATGACAACACACAAATACGGCCGAGGGCTTATACGGGCGGCCCCACTATTTGCATCGACTATTATTGATATTGATTGAGAGTCCTTCCCGCCAAGCAACCTGAAAGGTTATGCCATGATATTGACCCCAAACTCAGGAAGTTTTTCGCGCTTTCTATTTATTGTAACTGCGTTTTTTGCCTGTTTCGCAGCCTTGGCGGATGCTCAGGCGCAGCCGGCTGTAACCAACGGCGGCTTCGAGGCCGGCGACAGCTCCGGCTGGGCCGGGGGGGGACCTTCCGATCCAGCGGTTGTCGAAAAACACCCGCATACAGGCAGGTTCGCTTTCCACTGCAAGGCCGGCCGGGTCTTGTCGCAGGAATTCAGCGTTGACCGCCTCGGCAAAAGCCCGGCCATCGACGCCTGGTTTTATCCGGTCCGCCGGGCCGGCACGGGTAAGGTCGTTCTCGTACTGGACGTGCTCGGCAAGTCCGGCTATCGCGCTGCGCGAGTAGCGTACGTGCTGAAGGGCAACGAGGACTACGGCGAGCCGCAAAACTGCAAAGTCGGGGATACGCACCGCGCGACGGTGGTGCTGGACGCCGTCGACGAAAGATGGTTCCACCTAAGCCACCGAAGGCCCGCGAAGGACTTCGACGCTGTCTTCGGGGCAGGCTCGTGGGACCGCCTGGCCGCGGATAAGTACAGGCTGACGCTGCTGGTCAGCGGCGACGTCGAGGCGTACATAGACGACATCAATATAAGCCGGCCGGCGCAAATCTTCTGTTCGCCGTCGGATATGAACCCAGAAAAGGCGTTCGACGGAATCCTCATGACCGAGTGGTCGGCGCCGCACGGGGACGGCTGGTGGGAAATCAGATACGACGATCCGCAGAAGCTTTCGGCGTTCAGCTACTGGGCGGTCTGTGCGCCGAATAAGGTGGAAATCCAGTACTGGGACGACCAAAACCAAAAGTACCTGCCGGCGAACAACCAGCGCATATCGCCCGCAAAAGAGCACTCAAGCGCCTGGATAAGGTCGTACCCGCGGGCGATTCAGTTCGACGAGGTGCAAACGACCAGAATCAGGCTGGTCCTGAAGAACGGCCCCTGCGCACTCTACGAGGTTTGGCCGGGCCAGGTCCGCACGTGGATAACCCATCGCCCCGAATTTTACACAAAACTGCGGAAGGAAATTCGCAGCCGGATCGAGACCTGCCGCGAACAGATGGACCTGAAGGACTATCCTGAGTACCTGACTGAGGTGGTGCAGTCCGAAGACGAGCTGATCGTCAAACGGCAGATGTGGCAGTTGGCGTTTTCCAAAAAATCGTGCGCCATGACGGGGGCGGTCATAAGGGGCCGGAACTTAAGCGACGGTTTTGCGCTTTCTTCGCTTGAGGTTGTCGACGCCAACGGCGTGAAGTATTTCCAGTCGCTGGCTACCGACGGCAAGCTGAACGTAACCGACGAAAAACTGCGTCTTCGCCTGGATGGCAGGTTTACGCCGAAGTCCAAGGCCGGAAAGGCGTATCCCAGTTCCTTCGGCGTATCCTATTACATGTACAAGATGAGCGGCATGATGTCCATCCGCTACACCGTGGAAAACGGTGGCGCAGCCGCCTCCGAAGTAAAAATAAGAAACACGCTGGGCCGGACGGCCCGACCGCTGAAGCATCTCATGATGCCCTATTGGTGGCTCAGTAAGCTGTTCAAGAAAGGCGTCATGGTCGAGGAGGTCGCCAAACCGGGCATGCCTTCAGAACTAGTCACCCGCAAGAGGCACATGGAAGTAATAAAAACCTTCGCTTCGGACAAAACCAGGCGACTCTACCGGGGCAACATCAGTATGGCCCTGTGGACCGACGGAGGCGTGGGGTTTCAGTACATCGCGCATGCCGAGACGGCCAACGAGGCGAAGAAGCCGCCACGGGACGGCTACGTGAGCGTCGGCATCGAAAACGGCAAGAGATATACAGACGTAACATTTATAGAAGACGGCAAAGACTTCCGCCTGAACAAGGGACAGAGTTTTAGTCACTGCCTGGCCCTGCTGCCTTACAAGAAATACAAGCCGAACGTGAGACTGGGCGATTTCAGCCCGACTTCTCTGCCGAGAATGCTGATGGCCCGATACGATGAATTGACGCATGCCCAAAAAGAGGCGTTCGTTCGGCGCATGGCCTGCCGTGGCGTAAGGTACGCCGGAGACTTCCTGCCGTTTTCCAATAACGACTGGTGGACCCCGGAGGGGGACAAGACGATCGAGCGCATCGCCGAGATAACCCGCCTGTTCAATAAGTACGGAATCGAAGTCGCCGCCTTCAGGGTATTGCCCGGCTGCGGGCCTTTTGATATGGGGTACCTGGAGAAAGAGGCTATCATCCCGGCTAAGCAAGTAGCTCGGCTCAAAGAAGTCGCGCAAGAGGCAAGCCCGCCTGGCTCGACCAGCTACAACGTTACGATGGACAGCCCGGAGTTTCGGGACACGCTGCTTATCAACTCCTACTTGATGATGGCCGAAGCCAAGGCCAACCTGCTTTATTTCGACACGGGATGGATATGGGCGCTGATCCCCGGATATCCCTCGAACGTCGAAGGGAACGTAAGGTTCGCCGAGGATTTGAATTTGTTGTGTGAAACCTTTGACGAGAAAAAAGGATTCGGCATACATGAGGGGTTTGTATTTACGCCCTTTGAATCCATAGCCGACTTCATGCTTCCCGGAGAAGGCATGTCCGCCTCACACGTACCTGCCCTTTCGGCAGCCAAGGCGGCGACAAGCTTCAATGCCCTGCTGGCCGGAACCAACGTATTCCCATGCGACCAGCACAGCTTTGATATGAAAAGCCCGGAGCTTTACAAGCAATGGCTGGCCAACGCCGTATCGTGGATACCGGCCAAGAGCACCGAGGACATGAAGGGCGCATTCTGGGTTTATCCCGGCATGCACAGCCTGGAGCATCATGCTTCATATACACGAGAGCCCGATGAGATTGACACCGTGATGCGATATTATGGCCCGCTTCTCGCCTTCGATGTCGAAAACAGCACCCTTTATGACAGATTCGACCCCAATCTGGACAGCTACGTCAAATCAAGCAACAAGAAAGCTATGGTCAATCTCTATTCGAGGCCGAACGAGACGCTGGCGGTCGTAACGCTCGCGCCCTACACAAAGGGCGGGACAAAGCTCACTTTTAATCTGGAGCGTCTTGGGATTGATACGAAGTGGGTTCTTGTTTACGACATAATGCGGGATTCAACGTCGGTGGTGAAAGCCAAATCGAAAAAACTCGTGCTGGGCAATATCGATCTGACAAAGGAGCCGCGCATCTTCCTTCTTAAGGCGATCGATGATCCCGACAAGGTCGTAATATTCTGGAGCGAAGCGGGCCTGAAGATTCTCGAACAGCAATTCCCGGACCCCGACGTCAGTATGGCCTTTGTTAACATGGACGGCCTGACAACAACCTTTACCGTTCATGCCGCACCCGTCGAAGGGCGTTGGTACAAGATGAAGATGTACTGCGGGAAGATGGGGCCCCCACTAAGCCAGTTCCCCCCACATGCGCCGCTCGCAGGGTGGAACGCCGAGCAGAAAGTCGCGGATATCAAGCTGTGGGTGTATGCCCCGGAAGCACATGGCCCCGCGACACAGAAGTTTACTATCTCGTACCATTGGCTCGATTAACCACGGGGCTTTACAGTTATCAACGGCCAATGCGGAGATATTGCTGTAACAGTATCCAACTGCGCCTTTTATGGCGCAAGGAGACATAATGCGCAAGACAGGACGGCCTTCGGGCACAGGCTCGTTTAGATTCGCGTGTGTTGCCTTTTTTGTGCTTATTGCAGCCGGCTGGGCCATGGCGGACGACCCGTGCCCCCCGCCGGCCGGGCATAATGTGCTTTTCGCCGAAACGTTTGATTCTGAAAAGCCTTCCGCCACCTGGCTGGGGGACGTGGCATCAGTCCGCCTGGAACAGGGCATCGCCGTCATCAACGGCAATATACGGCACAAGCTGGACAAGGAGTTATATGACTGGGTGCTTGATTTGCGGGTCAGGTTTGCGAACAAGGAGAACGGCCAGCCTGGATTGATCAAGCTTCTTAATTCCGACCCGAAGTATAGCGTGTACGTCAGTACGTTCGATCGAATGTTCAGGCTGCATGCCGGGTTGCGAGAAAGTCCGTCTTACCTCGGCGGTGGCAGCGTACTCGGACATACCAACGACGAGAAGTTCCACACAATCCGGATCAGCTTTGTGAAGGGGATACTCAGTTGGTACATGGACGGCGCGCTGCTGTACGAACAAACCGATCTGGATGCGGGTTCGAACGCCTGGCCGGGCATTGAAATTCTCGCCGACGCCTCCCAGCCTCCGATTCAACTCGATTGGATCCGCCTTTCTGCGCCTGAGGCCCAGTCGCCATGGCCCAAACGCCCTACCAAAGAGCAGCGCCGGGAATTCTGGAAGAATCTCATCGACGAGATGTGGCAGCGGATTGAAGATAAGAAAAACGCCATCGATTGGGAGAAGCACCCGGTTTATGGTACCAAAATTACCAAATCGGCGGAATCGATTGAGATACGCAGAGCCACGGTGCAGATGCGGTTTGCACCGAAGAACTGCTCTATCGAGTGGTGCCGGCTTCGTGACGTGGTTTTCGAGGCCCTGAGTTTGCCGGACCTGGTGATGGTGGACGAGGCGGGGAAGGTCTACCGGCAATCACTCGCCACCGATGGCGGCCTTGAGGTCCAAGACGCCAAAGACGGCGTCTTTATTCGCGGCAAGTTTACCCCAAAAGCCACGGACGGTGCTTCGGCGCCGGCGGCCGTCGAGATTGTTTATGAACTGCGCAAGATGAGCGGGCAGATTTTCGTGGATTACACGATTCGCCCTTCCGGCGAAATTCCGGCAAAGTTTCGCAGGATTACGGTTGATGCAAGTCTCGGCCGGGCCGGCCGGCAATTGGAAACGCTGTTCGTGGACTATTACTGGGATTACTTTGAAAAGCGCTTCCATGGCCCGCCAAAGGACGTCCCGCAAAGAGACGTCTGCCCTACCCCGGACCGCAGGATTTTCAACGGTCCCACCAATTACATTACCTGGACTGACGGAAAGGTGGGCATTCAGATAGTCCATGCCGGCGGCCCATACAAACAGATGCCCGTTTTAGACGAGGTTCGCAAAGATAAAACGCAGCTTAGCTTCCTGACCGCCGAGATCAGTAAAGGCCGGAAGCATATTCTGTACACGCCATGGAACATGGGCCGCAACCAACCGAAGGTCCTCGATGTCCCGTTTAAGGTAAGCATCGCACTTGGGCTGTTCCCACCTAGAGAATATCGTCCCAAATGCTTCACCTTCTGGGACCGGAGCTTTTCGCTGCCCATGTTTGTGGATCGGCACGCATGGCACGGCCAAACGGAGCAGTACATCCGCCGGAACGCCGAGCAGGGAGTGGATTTTGCGACAATCTCCCTGGGGATGTACTCTCAATGGATACCCCACCCGTCCATGTACCGCCGGTTCGTGCGGACCATGCAAAAGTATGGGATGAACGTCATTTACTACACAGAAGGCTCCGGGCGGTCCACCGACAAGGTCGTTGAAGACGGCATGATGACGATGGACCAATTCAAAAGTGCCCATCACGTATTGCCACAGGATTCGCCGTGGATGGCCGGCGAGACGCTTAGTGACATGCGCCTGTCCAATAACCGCCTGCTCCAGTTGGCCTCGCTTTACAACTGCCTGAAAAATTTCGACGTGGACGGCCTTTACGTGGATTCCTATCGCAGCGACGCCTGGCCCGGCGGCCCGTCCAGGCTCAGAGGCGCCGCTATTTTTACCGAGAATGCGAGGCTGCTGCTGGATTCATTTGAGGAACCCAAATATTTCCTGGGCCACAACTGGGTCGAAGTGATTCCTGCACTCCAGGGCGTGGTGGATTTTACTTATCCCGGAGAGCATAGAATGAGCGGCCAAAGGGGCCGACTCAACCGGAGCGAGGAACAAATCTCCTATAATTCGCTCCTTGCAGGCGTACAAGTTATTCCACTTGATCTCGGGACGTATAATTTTGAAAGCCCGGCAATCCTGCACCAGTTCTATGCCAATTGTGTCGGGGGAATTATCAATTATTATCCCTGGATGCGGGCTGACCTCAAAGCAGGCCGGGCCGCTTTGTACCGATCCACTAAAGAGTGGATAACACACGAATTTACCCCGGCCGAACTGAAAAACGCCCGCAAATACTTTGAGCCGCTGGCGGTTTTCAAGCCCGATGTCGCGCATCACCCGGTACATCACGACTACGGCAGATTCGTCTCAGCCTGCCCGCCGGATGTAACTGCGATCGTTTATGAGCGTAAAGGCGACGACCGCTGGCTGGTAACCGTCTCGTGCCCGAAGCAGACGCAAAAATGCGTCGATATCAAACTGAATATGGAGGCATTTCCGGGCAAAGCGCCCGAAAAGGTCTTTGTTTATGATTTGACGGATAAAAAAATCATTCCAGCCAAGTTGCAGCCACAGACGGGACCACCGGAAACCGGAAAAACCGGCAACGTGTTACACATAGCCGACCTGCCGCTGGCGATGCCGAAAGCCTTATTGGTAATGTGCGAACCGGAAGCGGCAAAGATAATCTTCCACAGCCGCACCGTACGAAAAATTGTCGAACGTCAGTTAAATGGCCGCACCTTAAAAGTAAAATTGCAGGGGGTTCCCTCATGCAAGGCGAAAGTCTGGGTATGCTGCCGAAATGACAAAGGCCCGTATCGAATTATTGAACATGCGTTTAAATTCCCGGAATCCGGCGAAACGGAAATAAATATTGACTGCGCAGCAAAATCTCATATCGGAGACAGCCATGAATAAGAAGTTGTCGGTGTCGGCTGCGGCTACGTACAGGGACGAGGACCCTTTTCGGGACATGGCCGGGCGCCTCAAGCAAATGGGTTTTTCAGGCGCCGTAGTCCACTGGAGCCGCGACTGGTCGGATCAGTACATCCGGGAAATCCGCTCGATATTCGAGCAGGCCGAGATAGAAATTCAGGAGGTAGGCGCATACTGCAACCTGTCTCACGCCGACCCGGCCGTTCGCAAAAAAAACCTGGACGACGTGCGTTACGCCATAACGGTGGCGGACAAGCTCGGCTGCCCGGCGGTGGCCAGCATAGTCGGTAGCCCCGCTGCCGACGAGGAGTTCCCCTGGGCTATGGCGCCGGAGACGTACTCCAAGCAGACCTGGCGGATGGTTCGCGAAATACTGTGCGAGATAGCCTCCTTCACTGAAGGCACGTGCGTGAAATTCCTTATCGAGCCGTATCTCCTGACCTGTATGGATTCACCCCAGGCTATCCGAAAAATGTGCGACGAAGTGGGACATCCCAACCTGGGCGTGCTTATGGATGTCGTCAATATCATCCACAAGGTCAACTACCTGCAAACCGGGCAGTTTATCGATGAATGTTTTGAACTCATGGGAGACTTCATCCACCTGTGTCACGCCAAGGATATTGTCTGCGACCCTCGCAACAGCCTTATGACCTTACGGGAAGTAACTCCGGGTGACGGGGTGCTGGATTATGAAGCCTTCATTCGAAACATCGTGGCACTGGATCGCCACGTGCCGTTGATGCTGGAGCATCTTACAGAAGATTCGGAACTTCTCAGGGCACGGAACTACATATGCCAAACGGCTAAGGACCTCGGCGTAGAAGTAATATAATGTCGGAAACCGCTTTGAAAACGAAAGTATCAGTCGGCGCGGCGGTTATGAAACGATTTTTCACCCCCCCGCCGCCGACTGGAGTCAATAGAGTAAATAATGAGTAAGGATTCAAAAACTGACGGGCTCAGGCTAGGCGTGGTCGGCTGCGGCGGCGTCGCGCGGATAGCGATGGCGCCGGTTATCCGGTACCTGGAAAATGCCCAACTCTGCGCGGTGATGGACCCGGACAAGGCGAGGGCTGAATTCATCAGTAACACTTATGGCCCGTGCGAGGTCTACACCGATTACGACCGGATGCTCGAGCAGGCCGATATCGACGCGGTTATGGTATGCTCGCCCGTCTACACCCACGAGGACAACGTGGTGAAGGCCGCCCTGGCGCACAAACACGTCTTCTGCGAAAAGCCCCTGGCCCGCACGGTCGGCGAGTGCGACCGAATGATCCGGGCCTGCCGGGAAAACGATGTAAAGCTCATGGTCGGCGTTATGAAGCGGTTCAATCCCTGTTTTCAGGAAGCTGCGCGGATGATTCGCCAGGGCATTCTCGGAAACGTTTTCCACGTAGACGTGCTATGGGAAAGCTACTCGATGGGTGCTCCTAAAAACTGGCACCATTCACTTGAGGCCCTTGGTGGAGGCTTCCAGGACCATGCAAGCCACACGGTCGACCTGGCCGCATGGTGGCTCGGCGACGTCCGCAGCGTTGACGGCAAATTCCACATCATACAGGAACATGCAGAGGTGGAAGATGCCGGCATAGCCTTTCTGCGGCATGCCGGCGACGCGATAAGTGTCCACCAGCTTATCATCAATGTGTCCCACAGGCGCGACCTGGAGTCGTATCGCATCCATGGCACCAACGGCGTTCTGGAAATGTGGTTCGAAGGCGGAAGCTGGTCATCCAACCAGCCCTTCCACATGAGGTTTTTCGAAAAAGGCCGCATCGAGACGCAAATCAATCTGTTCGATATCGACCCGTCTATTGTTGACCCCGAAGGCAGAATTCGCGGCTACAATGCATACTACCGAGAACTGGAACACTTTTGCCGGTGCGTTCTGGAAGACACCCAGCCGGCACAGGACGGCGCCGAAGGCAGAAAAGTTGTCGAGGTTATCAATGCAACGTATCTTTCCTCGGCACAGGAAAGAAGCATTACACTTCCACTGTCCGAAGAAGTGGACCTTGAGCGGATATTCATCGATGCCAAGCGGGCGGTGCGATAATTAGGATGTTGGTTTAATGGCGCCAAGGGGCGATAAGTAGAGTGCACAACCAATTTAGAGGTGTAGACAATGGCCAACGATTCAAAACCAACAGACAGGCTCAGGCTCGGCATTGCCGGCTGCGGCGGCATGACGCAGCTCGCAATCGCGCCGATTATACGCTACCTGGGAAATGCCCAACTCTGCGCGGTGGTGGACCCCGACAAGGCCAAGGCTGAGTTTATAAGCGACAGCTACGGCCCATGCGAGGTCTACACCGATTACGACCGGATGCTCGGGCAAGCCGATATCGACGCGGTGCTGATATGCTCGCCCGTATACGTCCACGGCCAGCAGGTAGTCGCGGCGGCGGCAGCCGGCAAGCATGTCTTTTGCGAAAAACCCATGGCCCCGACCATAGCGGAGTGCGATCGGATGATCCAGGCGTGCCGGTCAAACAAAGTCAGCCTGATGGTGGGCCTGATGAAGCGATTCAACCCGTGCTTCCAGGAAGCCGCCAGGATGGTTCAGGAAGGACATCTGGGCGACGTGTTTAAGGTCGTGGCCAACTGGGAATTCTACTCCGGCCATCATCCCGATAACTGGCGCCGTTCCGGCCGAACGTTGGGCGGGGTCTTTCAGGATCACGGCAGCCACAGCATCGACCTGGCCACGTGGTGGCTCGGCGACGTGGAAGGAGTAAGCGGGCAGTTCTCCATCATCTCGCCCCGCTCCAGCGTCGAAGACTCGGCGCATTGCATCCTGAATCACGGCAGCGGCGCCGTCAGCGTCCATCAACATTGCAGCATGTCGCATAAGTCCGACATGGAAAGCTACAGCATCTACGGGACGAAAGCAACATTGGATATCTGCTTTGCCGGCGGGAGCTGGACCTCGAACGATCCCTTCAAAATGAAGCTGCACAAGCGCGGCAAAACAGAGCAATCCATAGACGTACTGGGCTTAGACCCGTCGAATCACAGCCTGGACGGCAGGCTGCGCTCCTACAACAGCTACTACCGCGAACTGGAGCATTTCTGCAATTGCCTTATCTGCGGCGACGAACCACTGGTCAACGGCGAACATGGCCGAAGGATAACCGAGGTTATCAATGCCGTATACCTCTCCTCGCATCGCAGACAGTATGTAAAGCTGCCGCTGGCCGAAAGTTTCGACCTGGAGAAGGTTTTTTCTCAGGCGGGCGGCAGCGGCAAGAAATAACCCGCTGGGACACCCGCACAACCATTAAATGCGCCATGGCGAAGGGCGTCCCCGTAACAAGCAAGAAAGGAATGAAAAATGGAACTTGGCTTCTGCACGATGGGGTATCTGGACTATACGACGGTCGAGGAGGCCATCCGGCGTATCGCCAAAACAGGCTACAAGGCCATCGACTTCTGGGCCTACAGCCCGCACTTGGGGCCGGACCTCTACGACAAGACAAAAAGGCGGGAGATTAAAAAGCAGGTCAAGGACGCCGGCCTGAAGACGGTCGCCCTTTCGGTCAACGGCGGCGGCCTGGCGCTGCATATCAATTTCTCGCACTGTATTGAACAAATCCGGAACAGCTCGGTCGAGTATTACAAACAGTGTGTGGACCTGGCCAAGGACATAGATTGTCCGCTGATCAACATGATATCCGGCCACATGGTTTACGGCACGACTCGCCAGCAGGCGTGGGAGTGGAATCGCCAGTGCATGAAGGAAGTGGCACTATATGCCGGCGAGAAAGACGTTCAAGTGGCGTTGCACACGCTGACGCCGTGTGAGTCGCAGGTAATGGTAACGCTCGACGACGCACTCCGCATGATGGAAGAAATCAACTCGCCGAGCTGCAAGGTAATGATCGACACCGCCGACCAGAACATCACGGACCCGAACCTGTGCGACGCGATTCGCAAGGCCGGCAAGGACCTGGTGTACGTTCACTGCAACGACAATTCCGGCGTAGGCCAGGGCGATGTCCATCTGCCGCCGGGCCGGGGCACGGTCACCATGGAACACCTCCTTGGGTTTGGTGCCCATCGGAGGACGCGGGTTACCGTGTTCCTATTATGGCGCTCGCGGCGCAGCACGCTTTTGACGGTGCAGCCCGGCTAGCTCGGGGGGACAGTC